>JAACUH010000075.1 GCA_009993005.1 Rhodobacterales bacterium | reverse complement strand
AGTATCTTGCGCAGTATCTTGCGCGCTGTCCTCGGTCTGCTGGCGGGCCTTGCGGTCATCGTCGGGCAGCATGGTGATGCCATAGGGTTTGAGCGTGCGCGCCGTCTGTTCCACCGGCGGCAGGGCCGATGCGGCATCCGCCTCGGATACGCCGCTGCCGGCGAGCAGGGCGCTGCTGACAGCGCCGGCCTGTGTGGTGCTGGGCGGTGCCGGAAGGCCGGCGGCAACCGGCAAGAGCGGCTCTTTGCTGCGGTTGAGCGCGGCGGCATCGGCCGTGGGCCGCTGGTCAGGCATTGGGCGAGGCGCAGGATGCGCCATCGTCCCGGCCATTGAGGATGCAGAAAAATCCATGATTTCACCCCGACAAAACAAGCCCTCCACCACATGCATGATGGCCCGAGGACCTTGCCAAAGGGTTAAGCTTGCCGGTTTTCTGTCAGGATGGTTAACGGGGCCGCCGGTCGGGCGGCCCCGCATTGCGGCTCAGTCGCGGTTCATCCGGTTCTCGATCAGCTGATCGACTACCGACGGGTCGGCCAGGGTCGAGATATCGCCCAGCGCGCCAAAGTCGTTTTCCGCGATCTTGCGCAGGATCCGGCGCATGATCTTGCCCGAGCGTGTCTTTGGCAGGCCCGGCGCCCACTGGATCAGGTCGGGCGAGGCGATCGGCCCGATCTCGGTGCGCACCCAGCGCACCAGTTCCTTGCGCAGGTCCTCGGTCGGCTCGATCCCGTTCATCAGGGTGACATAGGCATAGATCCCCTGTCCCTTGATCTTGTGCGGATAGCCGACGACGGCCGATTCCGCGACCAGCTCATGCGCGACAAGGGCCGATTCGACCTCGGCCGTGCCCATGCGGTGACCCGAGACGTTGATCACGTCATCGACGCGCCCGGTGATCCAGTAATAGCCATCCGCATCGCGCCGGCAGCCGTCGCCGGTAAAGTAGTAGCCCTTGTAATCGGCGAAATAGGTCTTTTCGAACCGCTCGTGGTCGCCCCAGACGGTGCGCATCTGGCCCGGCCAGCTGTCCTTGAGGCAGAGCACGCCCTCGCATTCCGTCTCGATGATCTCGACCCCGGTCGTGGGGTCGAGCACCACGGGCTGCACGCCGAAAAACGGCAGCGTGGCCGAGCCCGGCTTGGTCGCGATGGCACCGGGCAGGGGGGTGAGCAGGTGGCCACCGGTCTCGGTCTGCCACCAGGTATCGACGATCGGGCAGCGGCCCTTGCCGACATGTTCGTTATACCAGTTCCAGGCCTCGGGGTTGATCGGCTCGCCCACGGTGCCGAGCAGCTTGAGCGAGGAGAGGTCATGCTGTTCCACCGGCGCGTTGCCATGCGCCATCAGCGCGCGGATCGCGGTGGGGGCCGTGTAGAACTGCGCGACCTTGTGCTTGGCGCAGACCTCCCAGAAGCGGCCGGCGTCGGGCCAGGTGGGCACGCCTTCGAACATCAGGGTGGTGGCGCCATTGGCGAGCGGGCCATAGACGATATAGCTGTGCCCGGTGACCCAGCCCACATCGGCGGTGCACCAGAACACGTCGCCATCGTGATAGTCGAAGGTGTAGTGATGCGTCATTGCGGCATAGACGAGGTAGCCGCCGGTGGTATGCACCACGCCCTTGGGCTGGCCGGTGGACCCGGAGGTGTAGAGGATGAACAGCGGATCCTCTGCCGCCATCTCGGTCGGTGTGCAATAGGGCGCCGCCCAGGCCGACAGTTCGGTATAGTCGTGGTCGCGCCCATCGATCCATGTCGTCTGGCCGCCGGTGCGCTTGACCACCAGCACCTTGACGCTGTCCTTGCAATGCAGGAGTGCCGCGTCGGTGTTGGACTTGAGCGGGGTCGATTTGCCGCCGCGCGGGGCGTGGTCGGCGGTGATGACGACCTTGGCGTCGCAGCCATTGATCCGCGCGCCCAGCGCATCGGGCGAGAAACCCGCGAACACGATGGAATGGATCGCGCCGATCCGCGCGCAGGCGAGCATGGCATAGGCCGCCTCGGGGATCATCGGCATGTAGAGCACGACACGGTCGCCCTTGCCCACGCCCATGCCCTTGAGCACATTGGCCATGCGGCAGGTGTTCTCGAACAGGTCGCGGTAGGTGATGTGTCTGGCCTCATCCTTGGGGTCGTCGGGCTCCCAGATGATCGCGGTCTGGCCCGCGCGGTCCACCAGATGCCGGTCGATGCAATTGGCCGCGATGTTGAGCGTGCCGTCGCCGAACCATTCGACATGGACCTTGCCCAATTCAAAGCTGGTATCCTTGACGCGGCTATAGGGCCGGATCCAGTCCACCCGGCGCCCCTGCTCGGCCCAGAAGGCCACGGGGTCGGCGATGGAGGCGTCATACATCGCGCGGTAGCGGTCGGCGGTGACATGGGCCGTGGCGGCAAAGGCGGCGGAGGGCGGGTAGGTCTTGTCTGTCATGGTTGTTCCTCGGTCAGACTGCCCGGACCGGACGCAAAAGGGGCACGCCGGGCCGGATTGGTAACTCTTGGGTGGCCCGTGCCCCTGTGCCCGGCGAAACTGTCGGCACGGTGGGCGCGCTCCTCCCCAAAGCGCTCAGATGGCCAGATACTGCGCGCGAAGCTGGTCGTTTTCCAGCACCTCCTGCGCCGATCCGTCAAAGACCACGGTGCCGGTGTCGAGAATGACCGCGCGGTCCGCGAGTTTCAGCGCGGCGACGGCGTTCTGCTCGACGATGATGGTGGTGATGCCCTGATCGCGGATCACGTTCAGCGTCTTGGCGATTTCCTGCACGATGACCGGGGCGAGCCCCTCGTAGGGTTCGTCGAGCAGCAGCACCTTGATGTCGCGGGCGAGCGCGCGGGCGATGGCGAGCATCTGCTGTTCGCCCCCCGACAGGGTGACACCCTCTTGCTTGCGCCGTTCGCCCAGTCGCGGAAAGAGGTCGTAGATCCGGTCGATCGACCAGCCGATGGGCGGGGCGATCTGCGCGAGCTTGAGGTTTTCCTCGACCGTGAGGCCGGGGATGATGCGCCGGTCCTCCGGCACCAGCGCGATGCCCGCGGCCGAGGCCTGATGCGCCTTCATCTGGTGCAGCGGCTTGTGGTCGAGCCAGATTTCACCATGCTTGAGCGCGGGATTGTCGAGCCGCGCGATGGCACGCAGGGTCGAGGTCTTGCCCGCGCCATTGCGGCCGAGCAGGGCGAGGATCTCGCCTTCATGCACGTTGAAGGACACGCCCTGCACGATATAGCTCTCGCCGTAATAGGCCTGGATGTCCCAGACCGACAGAAAGGCCGGAGCGGTGGCCGCGTGGTTGGCGTTGGGGTCGAAGGTCTGGTTGACGGTCATCTTGCGCATCCTTTCGGGCGGGGGGCCAAGAATTTTCGTACGAAAATTCTTCTGCGTCGCGTGGGCCGGGGGGCCGCGGTCGGTGTGGGTCAAGAATTTTCGTACGAAAATTCTTGCAGTTGGCGCCTGTGGCGGCGTCAGACCTGGGCTTCGCCCAGGTAGGCCTCCCGCACCTTGGGGTGGCCCTTGATGTTCTCGGGCGTCTCCTCGACCAGCGGGCTGCCCTGCGCCAGCACCGTGATCCGCTGCGCCAGCGAGAACACCACATGCATGTCATGCTCGATAATGACCATGGTGATGTCGCGCTTGGCCTTGATCTCTTTCAGCAGGTCGATGGTGTTGTTGGTGTCCGCCCGCGCCATCCCGGCGGTGGGTTCGTCGAGCAGCAGCAGCTTTGGCTCCTGCACCAGGCACATCGCCATCTCGAGCCGCCGCTTGTCGCCGCGCGACAGGGAGCCTGCGTGCATGTCGCGCTTTTCCAGCATTCCGACATCGGCCAGCATCGTCTCGGCCTGCGCGACGATGCTGTCCTCCGCGCCCACACTTTCGAAGGCATGCAGCCGGTAGGCGCCGTCACGCTTGGCAAAGCAGGGGATCATCACGTTCTCGATCACCGAGAGGTCGCCAAAGATCTCGGGCGTCTGGAACACCCGGCTGATCCCCATCTGGTTGATCTCATGCGGCTTGCGCCCCAGCACCGACTGCCCGTTGAACAGCACCGACCCGCTGTCGGGGATCAGCTTGCCCACCAGCACGTTGAGCAGCGTGGATTTGCCCGCGCCATTCGGCCCGATGATCGCGTGGACGGTGTTTTCCTGGATGTTGAGGTTCACATCGCCCAGCGCCTGCAACCCGCCGAACCGCTTGTTCACGCCCTTGACTTCGAGGATACCCATGACCCTGTCTCCTTATTCGGCGGGGGTTGTGGCGGGGGACGCCGTGTCGCCGGCCTTGTTGCGGCGGAACAGCCGCCCGATCCGCTGGCCGCCCTCGACCAGACCGCCCGGCAGGAAGATGACCACGGCCATGAACAAGAGGCCCAGCGTCAGGTGCCAGCCCTTGCCGATGAAGGGATGCACCAGCGTGACGAGGAAATCCTCGATCCCGTCGGGCATGAACGAGAACCACTGGTGCAGGATCGAGTCGTTGATCTTGGAGAAGATGTTTTCGAAGTATTTGATGAAGCCCGCGCCCAGCACCGGCCCGATCAGCGTGCCCGCCCCGCCCAGGATGGTCATCAGCACGACCTCGCCCGAGGCGGTCCATTGCATCCGCTCCGCGCCTGCCAGCGGGTCCATCGCCGCCAGCAAGCCGCCGGCCAGGCCCGCATACATCCCCGAGATGACAAAGGCCGCCAGCGTATAGGGCCGCGCGTTGAGCCCGGTATAGCTCAGCCGGTTCTGGTTCGACTTGATCGCGCGCAGCATCAGGCCAAAGGGCGAGCGGAAGATGCGCATCGACAGGTAGAAGGCCAGGAGCATGATGACCGCGCTGAGATAATAGCCGACGGAAAAGTCAAAGCCCCAGCCCGCGATGTCCAGATGCGCGGTCGAGCGCATCTCGAAGCCAAAGAGGTTGGTCACCGGCAGGCCCGTCGCCGCGCGGGCGCCGTCCAGGATGCGCGGGTCGTTCAGCGTCAGTTGCAGCCCGGTCTCGCCATTGGTGATGGGGGTGAGCACCGAATAGGCCATGTTGAACGACATCTGCGCAAAGGCCAGCGTCAGGATCGAGAAATAGATCCCCGAGCGGCGCAGCGAGACATAGCCGATCACCACGGCGAACAGCCCCGCGATGATCACCGAAAAGACGATCGCCGGCAGCACGTTCATCGACAAGAGCTTGAACATCCAGACCGCCGAGTAGCTGCCCACCCCCAGAAAGGCCGCATGGCCGAAGGACAGGTAGCCGGTGAGGCCGAAGAGGATGTTGAAGCCGATGGCAAAGATCCCGTAGATCACGAAACGCTGCATCAGGTCGGGGTAGCCCGCGTTGAACTGCGCGAGTGCAGAGCCGGTCGGGAACGGGTTGAGGATGATCGGCGCGGCCAGCGTCATCAGGGCGACGATGACCAGCAGCAGGGTGTCCTTGCGGTCGAGTTTCAGCATGTCTCAGCCCTCCATGACGCCCTTGCGGCCCATCAGGCCACGCGGACGGGTCAGCAGAATGATGATCGCCACCAGGTAGATGATGATCTGGTCGATGCCGGGGATCAGCGACTTGATCTCGTTCATCGAGGCAAAGGATTGCAGGATGCCCAGCAGGAACCCCGCCAGCACCGCACCCGGCAGCGACCCCATGCCGCCGACCACGACGACGACAAAGGACAACACCAGGAAATCCATGCCCATGTTGTAGTTGGGCGACAGGATCGGCACATACATCACCCCCGCTACCCCGGCGACCGCGGCGGCAAGGCCGAACATCAGGGTAAAGCGCTTGTCGATGTCGATGCCCAGGATGCCCACCGTCTCGCGGTCGGCCATGCCGGCGCGCACCACCATCCCGAAAGTGGTGAATTGCAGGAAGGCAAAGACACCGCCGATAATGACTGCGGAAAAGGCGAAATAGACCAGGCGCCAGTAGGGATAGATGATCTGGTTGGCCTCGAACCCGATCCAGACCCCGAAATCGAGGCTGCCGCGGAACACCGCGGGGGCAGGCGAGGGGATCGGGTTGGCGCCGTAGAAATACTTGATGATTTCCTGCAACACGATGGCGAGGCCAAAGGTCACGAGGATCTGGTCGGCATGGGCGCGTTTGTAGAAATGCTTGATCAGGCCGCGCTCCATCACAAAGCCGATCAGGATCATCACCGGGATCGCGAGCAGGATCGCCAGCGGCACCGCCCAGTCGATGATCGCGGCGCCGGTCTCGGGGCCGAACCAGTTCACCACATAGGGCGTGTCCACGACCAGCGGCTTGCCCAGAAAGTCAACCTTTTCAGGGTCGATGGTCTGGGTGGACAGGGTCAGCAGCTTTTGCATCGTCACCGCGCAGAAGGCGCCGATCATGAACAGCGCGCCATGGGCGAAATTGACCACGCCCAGCGTGCCGAAGATCAGCGTCAGGCCCAGCGCGATCAGCGCATAGGCAGAGCCCTTGTCCAGCCCGTTGAGGATTTGAATGATGATGGCATCCATGCGCGGCACGCCCCCTGCATGAGGTTACAGTGTCGGCCCGGCAACCCTGTGCCGCCGGACAGGGGCCGGTCGCATCCCGAAGCGGGGGCGCGACCGGCCAGAGGTGAGTGGACTTTTCGCCCCGGCCTTATGCGCCGGGATTGCACTCGCCCAGCGCGCCGCCGGTGAACATCGGATGTTCGGGGTCGTATTCGACCTGGGCGCGCGGGGTGATCTCGACAATCTCCAGCGTGTCATAGGCGCTGGTCGGGCTCTCGGCGCCCTTCATGACCAGCACGTCCTTGAAGCACTGGTGGTCGGCGCCCCGGTAGGTCGTCGGCCCGTTGCCCATGCCGTCGAACTCGAGATCCTCGAGCGCCTCGGCCACGGCGCAGGGGTTGAACGACCCGGCGCGCGCCACCGCATCCGCATAAAGCAGCGTCTGCACATAGCAGGTATGCGCAGCGTTGGACGGCGGAAAGCCGAACTTTTCGCCAAACGACCGCACAAAGGCCTGGGTGCCGGCGTCCTGAAGCTGCCAGTTCCAGTTCATCGAGCCATAGACGCCCTGGATATTGGCCCCCGCGCCCGCCGCCATCAGCTCGGAATAGAGCGGCACGACGATTTCAAAGGTCTTGCCGTTCACCTGCTTGTCGCGCAGGCCGAACTGCACCGCCTGGGTGAGCGAGTTGACCATGTCCGCGCCGTAGTGGTTCAGGATCAGCACATCGGCGCCCGAGTTGAGCACCGGCGCGATGTAGGACGAAAAGTCGCCCGCGCCGACCGGGGTCATCACCTTGTTGGTGGTGGTCCAGCCCAGCGCCTCGGTCGAGGCGACGATGGATTCTTCCTGCGTCCAGCCCCAGGTGTAGTCGGCCGTCAGGTGATAGGCGCGCCGATCGGCACCATAGGCATTGCCCAGCACCGGGGCGAGCGCCGCGCCCGACATATAGGCGTTGAAGAAGTGGCGAAATCCGTTGGCCTTGCGGTCCTTGCCGGTGGTGTCGTTCGAATGGGTCAGGCCCGCCATGAAGATGATCCCGGCCTCCTGGCACAGGCCCTGCACGGCCACGGCGACGCCCGAGGACGAGCCGCCGTTGATCATGATGACGCCGTCCTTCTGGATCATCGACTGCGCGGTGGCGCGGGCCACGTCCGATTTGGTCTGGGTGTCACCGGTGACGAAGGTCACGCGCTTGCCCATCAGGCCGGTGCCGTCCAGCGCCTTGGACGAAAAGGTGTTGAGCATCCCGCCGTCGCCGATGCCGTTGATATGCTCGACCGCCAGCTCCTGCGCGCGCAGCTCGTCGAGGCCCTCTTCGGCATAGGCGCCGGTCTGCGGCACGTTGAAGCCGAAGGTGACGGTGTCGCCGGTCGGCTCATTGGTAAAGGCCGAGGCCGACGAGGCGGTAAAGATCGTGGGCATCGCGAGCGCGGCCCCCGACAGCGCACCCGATTTCAGCACGCGGCGGCGCGAATAGGTCGATTTCGACATGGTATCCTCCCAGAATGATCCGCATCGGAGAGGCCTCCTCGCCCCTCCGGCAGGCACATGGCTGTGCTGCATGGATAACGCGCGAAATCAGATAATTGCGCAACAATGCTTTATTTATGAACATTAATTCTGTAAAGAACTGCACAGAGAGAAGTGTAAATCAGTCAACCAATTTACGCGCAACCGCAGAAAGCGGTTGATATCCCAGCAAAGTCGCCGCCATGCCGAAAGACCCCGCCAACCCGTCGCATCACCTGACCGGATCGCGCATCCGGGCCCGCAGGCTCGATCTGGGTCTGTCGCAGGCGGCACTGGCGCAGGCGGTGGCGGTCTCGCCCTCCTACCTCAACCTGATCGAGCACAACCGCAGGCGAATCGGCGGTCGCCTGCTCAATGACATCGCGCGGGTGCTTGCCGTCGATGCCGCGGTCCTGACCTCGGGTGCCGAAGGGATGCTCGTCTCGGCCCTGCAGGCGGCGGCGGCGATGGCCGGCCACCTGCCCGAGATGGACCGGCTCGAAGAGTTCGCCGGCCGATTTCCGGGCTGGGCCGGGCTGATCGCCGCGCAGGCGGCGCGGATCGCCGCGCTCGAAGGGCAGGTCGCGGCGATGACCGACCGGCTGAGCCATGATCCCCGCCTCGCCACCTCGCTGCACGCCGTGATCTCGGCCGCGACCGCGATCCGGGCGAGCGCCGACATCCTGACCACGGGCGGGGCGCTCGACCCCGACTGGCAGGACCGCTTTCACCGCAACATCCTGTCCGACAGCGTCCGGCTGGCCGAGAGCAGCCGCGCGCTGGCGGGCTATCTCGAACAGGCCGAGGGGGCGGGCGATACCGCCTTGCGCTCGCCCATGGACGAGGTCGCGGCGGTGCTGGACGGCTGGGGCTGGCATGTGCCCGCGCTCGAGACGCCTGCGGCGGGCGCGGCAGAGGCCCTCGCCGCAGCGGTTCCGGGGATCGGCGCGGCCGCGCGCGCGCTGCTGGCGGGCTGGCTGCGCCGCTATGCCGAAGATGCGGCGGCGCTGCCGCTTGCGCCCTTTCTGCAGGCGGGGGCGGGCGGGGCGGGGGCTGACCCGCTCGCGCTTGCCGCGCGGTTCGGGGTCGCGCTCGACCGGGTGCTGCGGCGGATCGCGACGCTGCCGACCGACGGCCGCGGTCCCTTTGCCGGTCCGGTCGGGCTGGTGGTCTGCGACGCGGCCGGGGTGATCGTCACCATGCGCCCGGCGCCGGGCCTCGCGCTGGGGCGCGGCGGCGAAGCCTGCCCGCTCTGGCCGCTCTACCGCGTGCTTGGCCAGCCCGGCCAGCCGGTCCGCGCCGAGGTGCGGCTGCCGGGCGAGCGGGCGGCGCGGTTTCTGTGCTATGCTGTGGCGGTGGCGCGTCCGGCCGACGCCTGGGACGCGCCGCCGCTGGTCGAGGCGACGATGCTGGCGATCCCCGACGCGCAGGCGCCATTGCGCGACGCGGTGCCGGTTGCGGCCGGGCCGGGCTGCCGGATCTGCCCGCGCGCCGGATGCGCGGCACGGCGCGAACCCTCGATCATCGCCTGAGCCCGCGCCATGGCGCATGTGGCCGCGGCAGGAGCCTGCGGCGCGGATATTTGGGGCAAGATGAAGCGCGGCCGCGGCGCGGGGGCGGCAAGGGCGGGGCGCGGGGGAGGCCGGGGCGCGGCGCGGGGGAGGCCGGGGCGCGGCGCGGGGGCGGCGCGGGGGCTTGCTCTTTGACAGGGGCCGGGTTTGCCGCGATACTCGCGCGGGGAGAGACCTGACGTGGCCAGGGGAGGGGCGCGGCATGGCCAGACGCGTTCTGCTGATCGAGGATGAGCCCAATATCATCGAGGCCATCAGCTTTATCCTCAGCCGGGATGGCTGGACCGTGCACGCCCATGCCGATGGCACCACCGCGTTTGACCGGGTGCGGGCGCTGCCGCCCGACCTGATCATCCTTGATGTCATGCTGCCGGGGCGCAGCGGCTTTGACATCCTGCGCGATCTGCGCGCCGCGCCGGCGCTTGCCGCGATCCCGGTGCTGATGCTGACAGCGCGCGGCCAGACCAAGGACCGCGAACTGGCCGAACGGCTGGGCGTCAGCCTGTTCATGACAAAGCCCTTTTCCAATGCCGAGGTGCTGGCCAATGTCCGCGCCCTGGTGGCGGAGTAGCGCGCGATGCCCAAGCCGCCGCCGCCGCTGTTTCTTGGCCGTGCCTCCTACCGGCAGCGCCGGTTGCGCGATGCGGTGCGGTTGCTGCCGGTTGCGGGGGCCGTGGGCTGCATGATCCCGCTGCTCTGGCCGCGGGGCGCCGAGGGGCCGGGCAACGGGCTGGCGCTCCTTTATCTGTTCGGGCTCTGGGCCGGTCTGATCGCCGCCGCATTCATCCTGTCACGTGCGATGCGCCCGGAGGATGACACCGACGCGGCCGAGGGCGAATGATGCTGACCTTCAACCTGCTGGTGCTGGTGGCGCTGGCCTATGTGGCCTTTCTCTTTGCGGTGGCCTTTGCCGCAGAGCGCCGCGCGGCAAGGGGCGATGACGGCTGGCTGCGCTCGCCGCTGATCTACACGCTGTCGCTGTCGATCTATTGCACCGCCTGGACGTTTTACGGCGCCGTGGGCTATGCGGCGCGGTCGGGGCTGGAATACCTCACCATCTACCTCGGGCCCTCGCTGGTGATGATCGGCTGGTTCTGGGTGGTGCGCAAGCTGGTGCGCATCGGGCGCACGCAGCGCATCACCTCGATCGCCGACCTGATCTCCTCGCGCTATGGCAAATCGACCGCGCTGGGCGTGATCGTCACGATCCTCGTCGTGGTCGGCATCACCCCTTATATTGCCCTGCAATTGCAGTCGATCACGCTGTCATTCTCGGTCTTCGTGGACCCCGGCGGCGATGTGCCCGCCGGTGCGAGCCGCGATGCGGTGGCGCTGTGGTCGGCGGCGGGGCTGGCGCTGTTCACCATCCTCTTCGGCACCCGCAACCTTGACGCCAATGAGCGCCACCACGGCGTCGTGCTGGCCATCGCGGTCGAGGCGGTGGTCAAGCTCTGCGCGCTGCTCGCGGTGGGCATTTTCGTGGTCTGGGGGATCGGCCGTGGCTGGACCGACATGCTGGCGCGGATCGACGCCTCGCCCATCGCGGACTGGTCGCAGCCTGGCGGGCGCTGGGTCGGGCTGACCTTCCTGTCGGCGGCGGCCTTCCTGTGCCTGCCGCGCATGTTCCAGGTGCTGGTGGTGGAGAACGGCAACGAGCGGCATCTGGTGACGGCGAGCTGGGCCTTTCCGCTCTATCTGCTGCTGATGAGCCTCTTTGTCGTGCCGATCGCCGTCCTGGGTCTCGACCTGATGCCGGCGGGGTCGAACCCTGACCTTTTCGTGCTCACGCTGCCGCTCAGCCAGGGGCGCGACGGGCTGGCGATGCTGTCCTTTCTCGGCGGTTTCTCGAGCGCGACCTCGATGGTGATCGTGGCAACCATCGCGCTGGCAACGATGGTGTCGAACCATATCGTGGTGCCGGTCTGGCTGCGGCTGCGGCGCGACGGCAGCATGATCGCGGGGGATGTGCGCGGTGTGGTCCTGCTGGCGCGGCGGGTGTCGATCGCGGCGGTGCTGGCGCTGGGCTATGTCTACTTCCGGCTCTCGGGCGGGGGGGCGGCGCTTTCGGCGATCGGGCTCATCGCCTTTGTCGGGGTGACGCAGATCCTGCCGGCGATGATCGGCGGCATCTTCTGGCGCGGCGCGACCGGGTTGGGGGCGGCGGCGGGGCTGGTCAGCGGCTTTGCGATCTGGGTCTGGACGCTGTTCCTGCCGAGCTTTGGCGCGGATGCCGTGATCCCCGCGCAGGTGATGGCGCAGGGCCCCTGGGGGATCGGCTGGTTGCGACCGCATGCGTTCTTCGGGGTCCAGGGGATCGACCCGGTGATGCATGCGATGATCTGGTCGATGCTGGTCAACACGAGCCTGTTCCTGATCGTGTCGATGCTCACCTTTCCCAATCCGCTCGAACGTATGCAGGGCGCTCAATTCGTCAATGTGTTCGAACATTCGGCGGGCACGCGGGCCTGGGGCCAGACGGCGGCGGCGGCCGAGGATCTGCTGATCATGGCGCAGCGCATCATCGGCGCGGCCGATGCCCAGGCGATCTTTCTGCGCGCGGCGCAGGCGCAGGGCAAACCGGGCTATCTGCCTGATGTGACGCCGGATTTCATAGCGCTGCTGGAACGCGAACTCGCCGGGTCGGTGGGGGCTGCCACCGCACATGCGATGGTGGGGCAGTTCACCGAAGGCGCCAGCGTGACAGTCGAAGACCTGATCGCGGTGGCTGACGAGGCGGCGCAGATCCTTGAATATTCCACCCAGCTCGAGGCGAAATCGGCCGAACTCGAGCAGACCGCGGGGCAATTGCGCGCGGCCAACGAGAAACTCACGGCGCTGTCGGTGCAAAAGGACAGTTTCCTGTCGCAGATCAGCCATGAGCTGCGCACGCCGATGACCTCGATCCGGGCCTTCTCCGAGATCCTGCGCGACGGCGATACCGGGCCGGCAGAGCAGCAGAAATACGCCGGCATCATCCAAGACGAGGCCTTGCGCCTCACGCGGTTGCTCGACGATCTGCTCGACCTCGATGTGCTCGAGCACGGGCAGGTCGAACTGCACCGCCAGCGCGGGCAATTGCGCGACGTCATCGACCGGGCCGTTTCTGCGGCCGGGCCACGGGGCGGGCGGCTCAGGCTGGTGCGGCGGCGCGCGGACGAGGCGATCATGCTCGAGACCGACCTCGAGCGGCTCGCGCAGGTCTTTATCAACCTGATTGCCAATGCGCAGAAATACTGCAATGCCGCCGACCCCGTGCTGCGGATCGAGGTGGCGCGGCTTGGTGCCGGCTATGCTGTTGATTTCGTGGACAATGGGACCGGTATCTCGCCCGAGCACCGGCAGGTGATCTTTGAAAAGTTCTCGCGTCTGACCGACCCCGGGCGGGCGGGCGGGGCGGGGCTGGGTCTGGCGATCTGCCGCGAGATCATGGCGCGGCTGGGGGGCGGCATCGACTATCTGCCGGGGCAGGGCGGCGCGGCCTTCCGGGTCGTGCTGCCCGTGGCCGATGCGATGGCCGCTCAGTAGCGCGAACCTGCCGCGTTAGCGGATTGGTAAGCATCCATGGCCTAGAGTGACCGCACGGGGAGGCAACATCCGGGGCAGGGTCGGGCGACGATGACGCAAAGCGACGGGCAGAACAGCGGGCTGGCAGATGGGCAGGGCAATGGCCAGGACAATGGCCAGGACCGCGGGCAGGGTGGCATGCACGCTGCCGCGGCCCGGGGCGCCGTGCTCAGACGGCTGGCGCGGGCGTCGCCGGCCGCAACAGCGGCCGATGATCCGGCCACGCTGTCCCCGATGCGGGCCCTGCGGCTGGCGCTGACCCGCGCGGCGCAGCGGCGCAGCCGGCTGGTGATCACCGTGCTGGGGATCACGCAGGAGGTGGTGCCGCTCGACGATCTGTTGCGCCTGATCGAGGCTGACCTGCTTCTCATCGGCTTGGACGGCGATTGCGGTCTGGCCGGGCTCGCGGGGATCGACACGCAGACCCGGGCCGCGGTGATCGAGATGCAGACGATGGGCAAATTGCGCAGCGAGGCGGCGGCGGCGCGCCCCGTGACCGCCACCGATCTTGCCCTGGTGCTGCCGTTGCTCACGGGCTTTCTGGAGGAGCTTGCACAGACCAGCGTCGCAACGCCTCTGGCCGGCTGGGTCGATGGCTATCTGCCGGGCCGCCGGTTGCCTGACCTGCGGGCGGCCGGGCTGGCCCTGCCCGAATCGAGATACCGGCTTGTCCGCCTCACGCTCGACCTCGGCGCGGGAGAGCGGCAAGGCTCCATTGTCCTGGCCCTGCCCGAAAGCCGGACCGTCGCCGACACTCCGGCGCCCGATCCGGCCCAGGACTGGACGCGGGCCTTTCAGACGGCGCTCGGCGCGGCACCGGCTGACCTGCACGCGGTCTTGCACCGGATGCGTCTGCCCTTGCGCAGCATCGAGGCGTTCAGCGTCGGGCAGGTGCTGGCCTTGCCCGGTGTCGCGGTGACCTCTGTGTCCATCGAGGGGCCGGATGGTCGGCGGATTGCACAGGCCAGACTGGGCCAGTTGGCCGGGCTGCGCGCTGTGCGTCTCGAACGGCCTCCGCCGGCGGTCCTGTCGCCCGCGCCGCCTTTGCCGCCAGTCCGCCGTGACCTCCTGGGCGCCACGCCCGAGCCGAACCGGGCGGGATGAGCGGTGGCACCTGACCGATGCTGCCAACGACCCTCTCCCCACCGCGCCCGCGCCGCATTGCAGCGATTACGCGCGGCCGATGGCTGCGGAGGGGCATGCCTGACGGCACAGAGGCACGGGTGCGGCTGTGGTCGGCGGTGATGGTGGCGGTGATGATGGCGGGCCCTCACGATCAAAGCATTGGGATATTGTCATGTGACCGCCGACATCCTATGTTGATGCCATGGCACCCCAGTTCGATACCCAGGTTGACACCGCCGCCTTGGACCGCGCCGCAGACGAAGCGGCCGAGATCCTCAAGGTCTTGTCCAACCCCGCGCGGCTGCGCCTCCTCTGCGCGCTCTTGCCCGGAGAGCGGAGTGTCGGCGAGCTGGAACAGATGCTCGGCGCGAGCCAGTCCTATGTGTCGGGCCAACTCGCCCGGATGCGCGCCGAAGGGTTGGTGGCCTGCGACCGCGACGGGCGCACGATCCGCTACCGGCTCGCCGACGGGCGGATCGAGCCGATCCTGTCGCGCATCTACGAGGTGTTCTGCCCGTCCGTCGAGATGTCGGTCGCACCCCCCGCCTGCTGACACGCCCGCCTGCTGACCCCCCCGCCTGCTGACCTGCCCGCCTCCTGACCCGCCCGTCTCATGACACATCCCGGCATGGCGCATGGCCCGACCGGGCGAATGCGCCCTTGCCATGGCCTGTGGCACAAGGTCTGATACCACAAGTTTCCTTGGGAACCGGGCACAGGGGGCAGAACCGATGCCGCAGAACGAGAGCGCGCCATGAGCCGGCCGTTGCGATTGCGCCTGCGTCAGGGCATCGCGATGGTGACGCTCGATGCGGGGCCCGCCAACCGGATCGATGACCTGCTCTGCGCCGCGCTATGGGACGTGTTCGGCCATCTGTCGCGCGACCCCGGCCTGCGCGCCGTGCTGCTGGTGGCAGAGGGGCGCCATTTCTCGGCCGGTCGCGACCTGCGGCGGATCGGCGCGCCCGAGGCGCCTCCTGGTTTTGACGCGCTCTGCGCCCGGATCGAGGGCTTCGCGCGGCCGGTCGTGGCGGTGCTGCAGGGCCCGGCGCTGGGTGCGGGGGCGGCCCTTGCGCTGGCGGCCCATGCCCGGATCGCCGCGCCCGGGGCCGCCATCGGCTTTCCCGATGTGGCGCTGGGTCTCTTGCCGGAACCGGGCGCGACGCAGCGTCTGCCGCGCCTGACCGGTGCCGCGGCCGGGCTGGCGATGTTGCTGGGTGGCAAGGTGATGCCGGCGCAACCCGCGGCAGCGATCGGCCTGTTCGATGCGGCGGTCGCGGGGGACGATCCGGCCGGCGCGGCGCTGGCGCAGCTGGAGGACTGGCTCGCCGCCGGTCTGGCTCCGCGCCCGACGCTCGGGCGGCGCGACCGGATGACCGATGGCGCGGCCTGGATGGCGGCCATCGCGGAACAGCGCGCGGCACAGCGCGCTGCACCGGGGGCGCATTTTGCCGCGGCCCGGATCGTGGACTGCGTGGAGGCGGCGCTGCTCTTGCCGCCCGCCGCCGCGCTGGCCATCGCGCAAGAGGCGCAAGCGGCCTGCCTCGCGCATCCGCAGTCGCGCGCGCTGCGGCATCTGCATCTGGCCGAACGCCGCATCGCGCCAGAGCTGCTGTCGCCCCTGCAGGCCGGTCAGCGCGTGCCGGGCCCGCAGGGGCGGGTGGTGGTCGAACGGCTCCTGATGGCCGCGCACCGCGCCAAGGGCGAAGGCGACCCTGACCGGGCGCTGGCCGCATGGCTCGCCGAAGGGGCCCGGATGGTCGAAGAAGGGCTTGTGCGTCAGCCGGCCGATATCGACGTGCTCGCCGTGCATGGCGCGGGTTTTGACCGGTTGCGCGGCGGGCCGATGCATGCGGCGCAGCAGGCCGGCCTCTTGCGGCTGCGCAACCTGATGCGCGTCTGGGCGCAGGATGATCCGGTCTGGACGCCGCCTGCGCTGCTTTCGGAGGCGGTCAAATGGGCCGCGGGGTTCGACGCGCTGCCGTTTGCGGCGCCGCCTGCCGTTGTCAGCCCAGCATGATCCCCGCCACGACCACAAAAAGCCCGATCACCGAGAGAAACAGCGCACCGAGATTGAGCGGCAGCACCCGTTGCAGCCGCGCGCGCAGCGTCGCATCGTCGAGCCCGGCGCGCCGCGCCCGCGTCACCATGACGATGCTGGCCACGATCCCGACAAAGCCTGCGAGCGTGATCGCCGCACCGATCCAGATCAAGATGTCCATCGCAAGCCTCCCGTTGCCCCGCCCCCTGCTGCGCCGACACGCCTAACCCGCTTGCCGCGCCGCATCAACCCCGCCGCCGGTCTTGCGCGGGGCGGAGGCAGCGGATAGGCAGGGCGGGCCGCGTTTCACAGGAGCCGTCCCATGTCAGAATCCGTTGTCGATACCGCCCGGGTGGCCGGCGAAGAGCTGCGCGCCTTCATTGAGCGCTATGAGCGGCTCGAGGCCGAGAAAAAGGACATCGCGGATGCCCAGAAGGAAGTGATGGCCGAGGCCAAGGGCCGTGGCTATGACACAAAGATCATCCGCAAGATCATCGCGTTGCGCAAACGCGACGGCGATGACATCGCCGAGGAAGAGGCGATCCTCGAGACCTACAAAGCCGCGCTGGGCATGTAGGGGCCGCAACATGGCCTGGCTTTTTGTCTTTGTCGCCGGTCTGTTCGAGGTCGCCTGGGCCGTCGGGCTGAAATACACCGAGGGCTTTACGCGGCTCTGGCCGTCGCTGGGCACGCTGGCGGCGATGGCCATCAGCCTGGGCCTGCTGGGGCTTGCACTGCGCGTCTTGCCGCTGGGCACCGCCTATGCGGTCTGGACCGGGATCGGCTCGGTCGGCACCGCGCTCATCGGCATCTGGCTCTTTGGCGAATCGTCGGATGCACTGCGCCTTTTGTGCATCGCGCTGATCGTCGCGGGGATCATCGGGCTCAAGCTGGTGTCGTGACCGGCCTCACGGCGCGATAAAGGTCAGGCCCGGTTGCGCCGCGATCATCGCGACATCGTCCTCGTAGGTCGCGGTCATCTCCTCGATCAGCGCGCTGTCCCAGCCGGGCAGGTCCACCTCTTCCTCGATCGCCTCGGGCAGGGCGTATTTGTCGAGAAAGGCCGAGATGATGCGCCGTGTCTGCGCCTCGGTCTGGGGCGGGTGGGTCTGCAGGTATTTCTGGAACCGCACCAGCCCTTCGGGCGACATGATCGCCGCGAGCAGGTCATGTTCGCCCGCCAGCGCCATCTCGGCCCCCGAACCCGCGATGGCGCGCAGCACTTCGGTCCAGATCAGCGGCGTATCCTCGTTGCACCAGACGGTGAGCGCCATCTGCGGCGCGGCGATGCGGATCTGCGCGATCACGTCTGACCAGCGCAGGTCACGCGGGTCGATCTCGCCCATGAAGCCGGAAAAGCGGCGCCCGCGGACCTGCGACCAGACGGCGGGAACAAAGGTCGCGGGGTTGCGCAGCCCGAGAAACAGCGTGATCCGGTCCTCGGGAAAGATGCTGTGCAAGCCGTGCAGGCGCGCCGTCGCATGGCCGTAAAAGCGCCCCGCATCAAACAGATAGCCCGGCAGGCTGAGAAAGGCCGGGTCGCTGAGGACCAGCCGTTTGGCGCTGTGGTCCTCGATGATGGCGTCAAGCAGGATCTCGCGGGTATCGGGCGATGGCGCGGCACCGGCGAGGTTGCCCACGGTTTCGCGCAAGAGGCGGCGGTAACGGCTCGGCCAGGGGACGGATATCCCCGCGAGCGCCAGTTGTTCGGCATCCTTGAGCAGCGCACGGTGCAGACGTTCGTCATCGGTGCACAGCGCGCCGAGATGGAAGGCGATATTCATTCGGGTCCGGTCCGCCTTCTGGTCGGCTGTTTCGAGGTGAGCGAGAGTATATGCGCTTTTCTGGACAGGGAAACCTGTTTCGGATAGGTCCGCATCATGTCCGAGCAAACTGGTCAGATTTACCCGGTCCCGGCCCTGAAGCGCCGCCGTTTTCCGCGCCCTGACGCCTGGTCCGCGGGGGCTGTGGTGATCGCTGCCGTCGTGCTGATGCCGGTGGTGGCGGTGCTCTGGCTCGCGCTCGGGGCAAGCGGAAATGTCTGGCCGCATCTGCTGGCCACCACCTTGCCACGCTACTTTGCCAATACGGTGGTGCTGATGGTGTCGGTGGGCGCGATCACCGGGCTGGTGGGGACGGGTGCGGCCTGGCTGGTGAGCATGTACCGCTTTCCCGGCCGAGGCTGGGTGCAATGGGCGCTGCTGATGCCTCTGGCCGTGCCCGCCTATGTGGGCGCCTATGCGCTGGTCGATTTTCTCGAATATGCGGGCCCCGTGCAGGGCGCGCTGCGCGACGCCTTTGGCTGGCAGAGCCCGCGCGATTACTGGTTTCCCGCCGTGCGCAGCCGGGGCGCGGCGGTGCTGGTGATCAGCGCCTCGCTTTACCCTTACGTCTATCTGCTGGCGCGCGCGGCCTTCCGCGAACAGTCGGGGGCGGGATACGAGGTTGCCCGCGCGCTGGGGGTGGGGCCCTGGGGGCGGTTCTGGCGGCTGGGCCTGCCGATGGCCCGCCCGGCGATTGCCGCCGGCATGGCCGTGGTGATGATGGAGACGGTGAACGACTTTGGCGCGGTCGATTATTTCGGTGTGCAGACGCTGACCACGGGGATATTCAGCCTGTGGTTGCAGGCGGGGAACCTCGGCGGGGCGGCGCAGATCGCCTCGGTCATGCTGGTGCTGATCGTGCTGCTGGTGACGCTCGAGAAATACAGCCGCCGCCGGAGCCGGTTCTTTGGCAATGCGCGCGGCATGCGCCCGGTGACCGCGCAGCCCCTGGCGGGCTGGCGCGGGGGGCTGGCGCTGGCGGCGTGCCTGCTGCCGTTTGGCCTGGGCTTCGCTTTGCCGGTGGGGGTGCTCATGACGCATGCCCTCGACGCGGCGCAATGGGCCGCGCAATGGGCGGCGCCGGGGCTGTTGCGGGCGTTGGGGCATACGCTGGTCGTTGGCAGCGTTGCGGCGGTGCTGACGGTGCTGGGCGGGGTGTTCATGGTCTATGGCGTGCGGCTCGGCGGGCGCAGGCTGCCCACGCTGCTGCTGCCGGTGACGGCGATCGGCTATGCGGCGCCCGGGGCGGTGCTGGGGATCGGCATCCTGATCCCGCTGAGCCATCTTGACAATGCGCTGGCCGATGGGGTCGCCGCGCTCACCGGCCGCGACCCCGGGCTGATCCTGACAGGCAGTGCGGCGGCGGTGGTGCTGGCCTATGTGGTGCGGTTCTTTGCCATCGCGCAGGGGACGGCGGATGCGGCGCTGGGGCGGGTGTCGCCCAGCCTGCCGATGGCGGCCCGCTCGCTCGGCCGCTCGGCCGGGGGCGTGTTGCGGGCGGTGCATGTGCCGCTGATGCGCGCCTCGCTGGGCTCGGCGCTGCTGCTGGTGTTCGTCGATGCGGTCAAGGAACTGCCTGCGACGCTGCTGTTGCGGCCGTTCAACTATGATACGCTGGCCACCCGCGTGCATGCGAAGGCGAGCCTGGAGAACCTGACAGAGGCGGCGCCTGCCGCGCTCGCGATCACGATGGTGGGGCTGGTGGCGGTGGCGTTCCTGGCGCGGGCCAACAGATAGGGGGCTCTGCCCCCGCCCGCGCCCTGACGGGCGCGGACCCCCCCGGGATATTTGGGGCCAAAAGATGGAGGAAGGGATGAGCGCAGTGGCGGCCCGGGTTTTTGCGGGACTGGCGGGGATCGCCTGCCTGTTCCATGTCGCCGTCGCGCTGGGGGCGCCTTGGGGGCGCCTTGGGGGCATCTGACGATGGGCGGGCGCTGGTCCGGGGCGCTACCGCGACGCGTGCGGGCCTTGCCGGTGCTCTCGGCGCTGTTGCTGGCTGTGGTGCTGGCTGTGGTTTTCGGCTGAGGGCGCGATGTCAAATCGTCGTGCCTGCGGCGTCGGGCTTGGTTGACCCCTCCGGCGGCGAAAGGTATGGACGGGGCGCGGGGGCTGCTCTGCCTCCGGCGTGATTTGCGCGAAAGGATGGATGCTTGGACGAGCTCTTGCGGGAATACCTTCCCATCATCATCTTTCTCGGACTGGCGATCGCTCTGGGTGCGATCCTGATTCTGGCTGCGGCCATCGTGGCGGTGCGCAACCCGGACCCCGAAAAGGTGAGCGCCTATGAATGCGGCTTCAACGCCTTTGACGACGCGCGGATGAAGTTCGACGTGCGGTTCTATCTGGTGTCGATCCTTTTCATCATCTTCGACCTCGAAGTGGCGTTCCTCTTTCCCTGGGCGGTGGCGTTCAAGGATGTGAGCATGGTAGGTTTCTGGTCGATGATGGCATTTCTGGGCGTGCTGACCGCCGGCTTTGTCTACGAGTGGAAGAAGGGGGCGCTGGAATGGCAATGACCGGGACCAATACCGCCGGCGTCGATCTGGACGTTTCGGCCGGGCTGATGAACCGCGAATTGCAGGACAAGGGTTTTCTTGTCACCTCGACCGCCGATATCGTGAACTGGGCGCGCACCGGGTCGCTGCACTGGATGACCTTTGGTCTGGCCTGCTGCGCGGTCGAGATGATGCACACCTCGATGCCGCGCTACGACCTCGAACGCTTTGGCACCGCGCCGCGCGCATCGCCGCGGCAGTCCGACCTGATGATCGTGGCAGGCACGCTGACCAACAAGATGGCGCCGGCGCTGCGCAAGGTCTATGACCAGATGCCGGAACCCCGCTATGTGATCTCGATGGGGTCCTGCGCCAATGGCGGGGGCTATTATCACTACAGCTACAGCGTCGTGCGCGGCTGTGACAGGATCGTGCCGGTGGACATCTATGTGCCCGGCTGTCCGCCGACGGCCGAAGCGCTGCTTTATGGTATCCTGCAGTTGCAGCGCAAGATGCGCCGCACCGGCACCATCATCCGCTGAGACAGGAAGGAACGGCCCCCATGACCGAGACCCGCAGGACCGAGACGGCCGCATCGCTGGCGGACCTGGGCGCGCATCTGGAGCTGCGGCGCGGCGATGCCGTGCTGGGCTGGGAGGTGGCGCATGGCGAATTGACGGTGCGCGTGGCGCTGTCGTCGCTGGTGGCCTTTGTGGAGTTTCTCAAGGCGGACCAGACCTGCCGCTTTTCCTCGCTCGTCGATATCACGGCCGTTGACCATCCGGGTCGGGCAAAGCGGTTTGACGTGGTCTATCACCTGCTCAGCATGTACCAGAACCAGCGCATCCGCCTGCGGGTCGAGATCCGCGAGGAGGATTACGTGCCCTCCATCATCGAGGTCCATCCCAGCGCCAACTGGTTCGAGCGCGAGGTGTTCGACATGTTCGGCATCCTGTTCTCGGGTCATCCGGACCTGCGGCGCATCCTGACCGACTACGGCTTTCGCGGGCATCCGCTGCGCAAGGATTTTCCGACCACGGGCTATACCGAGGTGCGCTATGACGAGGTGCAGAAACGGGTGGTCTATGAGCCGGTCAAGCTGGTGCAGGAATACCGGCAGTTCGATTTCCTCAGTCCCTGGGAGGGGGCGAAATACGTGATGCCGGGCGATGAGAAAGCCAAGGAGGGCGCGAAATGATGGACGGCGACATCCGGCGCAATTCCTATGACGACGGCACGCAGGACGCGCTGACCGGCGAACAGAAGATCCGCAACTTCAACATCAACTTCGGCCCGCAACACCCTGCGGCACATGGCGTTCTGCGTCTTGTGCTCGAGCTGGACGGCGAGATCGTGGAGCGCTGCGACCCGCATATCGGGCTCTTGCACCGTGGCACCGAAAAGCTGATGGAGAGCCGGACCTATCTGCAGAACCTGCCCTATTTCGACCGGCTCGATTATGTCGCGCCGATGAACCAGGAACATTCCTGGTGTCTGGCGATCGAGCGGCTGACCGGCACCGCCGTGCCGCGCCGCGCCAGTCTGATCCGCGTGCTCTATTCCGAGATCGGGCGGGTGCTGAACCATCTGCTCAACGTCACGACGCAGGCGATGGATGTGGGCGCGCTCACGCCGCCGCTCTGGGGCTTTGAGGAACGCGAAAAGCTGATGGTGTTCTACGAGCGCGCCTGCGGGGCGCGCCTGCATGCCGCCTATTTCCGGCCCGGTGGCGTGCACCAGGACCTGACGCCCGAACTGATCGAGGATATTGACCAGTGGGCGGTGGCGTTTCCCCGTGTGCTCGACGACATTGACGGCCTGCTGACCGAGAACCGCATCTTCAAGCAGCGCAACGTCGATATCGGCGTGGTGACCGAAGAGGACATCCAGAAGTGGGGGTTCTCGGGTGTCATGGTGCGGGGGTCGGGCCTCGCCTGGGATCTGCGGCGCGCGCAACCTTATGAATGTTATGACGAATTCGACTTTCAGGTCCCGGTGGGCAAGAATGGCGACTGCTACGACCGCTATCTGTGCCGGATGGAGGAGATGCGGCAATCGACCAGCATCATCCGGCAGGCCTGTGCCAAGCTGCGCGTCGAGCCCGGCGAGGTGATGGCGCGCGGCAAGATGACGCCGCCGACCCGCGGTGAGATGAAAACCTCGATGGAGGCGCTGATCCACCACTTCAAGCTCTACACCGAAGGTTTCCATGTGCCTGCCGGCGAGGTCTATGCCGCCGTCGAGGCGCCCAAGGGCGAATTCGGGGTCTATCTGGTGGCGGATGGCACCAACAAACCCTACCGCGCCAAGCTGCGCGCGCCCGGGTTCCTGCATTTGCAGGCGATGGACCATATGGCGACCGGGCATCAACTGGCCGATGTGGCGGCGATCATCGGGTCGCTTGACGTGGTATTTGGGGAGATCGATCGATGAGGGTGGCTTTGGTTTTCGTGGCGATGGCTGTCCTCGCCGCTTGTGACGCGTCGGAAACCGGTGTCGCACCCGCTGTGGCCCAGCAGGGGGGGCCGGGCGGCGCCTTGCCGGAATTCGACCGGCCTGCCGTGCTCACCGACAGGGACCGTGTCATCATGGCCATCGAGGCTTCGGGCTGTGTGGTGATCGCCGACAACGCAGACGAGGTTTTCGCAAGGTCGGGCGTGTCCGAGGCCGAGTTCCGTCGCATCGGGGCCGAGCTTGTGGCGGACGGTCTGGCCGATGTGTCGCGGGTGGGTGTCTATCGGCTCGAGACGCCCTATTGTGCGATCTGAGCGGGTGATGGTGTTCGCAACGAAGGGACTGCAGATGAAATCCAGAGCGCTGGTGGCGTTGGTCTGCGTGCTGGCCGTATCAGGCTGTGCGGGTGTGATCGCGGGCAGCATGGTGCCGGCGAGCCTCGGTGGCCAGCGGCCGCAGATCCAGCCGGTTCCATCGCCCAAGGACAGGCTCGTCTTTGCCATCGAGGAAGAGGGCTGCATCATGACCGCCGCCAATGTCGATGCGGTCGTGGCCCGTGCGGGGATCACCCGCGAGGACCTGCGCGTGCTGACACCCGAGCTTTCGGCCGAGAACCGGGTCGAGGTATCGGGCGCGGGCGCGATCCGGGTGCTGACGGACCGGTGCATCTGATGCGCCGGGTGACGATCTGGGTGCTGGTGCTGCTGGCCTCGCCGTTGCGGGCGCAGGACCTGACCGGCACGGATGCGCTGATCGCCGCGATAACCGAGGCCGGGTGCGTTGTGACTGCAATGAACGAGGCGGCGGTGCTCGCGGCTTCGGGGCTGACCGAGGATGTGGCGGCCGAAATCGTGAAGATGATGATGACGGACGGGCGCGCGGTGCCGCAAGGCGACGATCTGCGGCTTGTCACAGGGGACTGCCAATAACATGCTGCGACGCCTGCACCATACCCAACCCGAAAGCTTTGCCTTTACCCAAGCCAATCAGGCCTGGGCCGAGGCGCAGATCACCAAATATCCCGCCGGTCGGCAGGCCAGCGCGATCATCCCGCTTTTGTGGCGCGCGCAGGAACAGGAAGGCTGGCTGACCCGCCCCGCCATCGAGCACGTCGCAGAGATGCTGGGGCTGGCCTATATGCGCGCCCTCGAAGTGGCGACGTTCTACTTCATGTTCCAGCTTCAACCCGTTGGAACCGTGGCACATATCCAGATTTGTGGCACGCTGTCCTGCATGCTTTGCGGCGCCGAGGACCTGGTCGAGGTCTGCAAGCGGCGGATCGGGGCCCATGCCCATACGCCCTCGGCTGACGGCAGGTTTTCCTGGGAAGAGGTCGAATGTCTGGGCTCTTGCACCAATGCGCCGATGGCCCAGATCGGCAAGGATTACTATGAGGATCTGACGGCCGAGCGGCTCGAATGGCTGCTCGACGAGATGGCGGCGGGGCGCGTGCCGGTGCCCGGCCCGCAGAACGGGCGCTATGCGGCCGAGCCGCTCAAGGGGCTGACGAGCCTCTTTGCGCATGAGAGCGGGCGCACGCAATACAATGCAAGTGCGCAGCTTGCCGTCGATATCGGCGACACGCTCAGGCGGATCGACGGGACCGAAGTGCCGCTGTCCGCGCCCTGGCAGGGCAAAGGGGCCGGCGCGGCCGTGACGGAGGCGCCCGCCCGTCCCGCGTCGAAAACCGCCGCCAAACCGGCCCGCAAAGCCGAGGTCGCGCCCGCCGCGGAGCCTGCGCCAGCCGCGCCCCCTGCGCCCGCGGCGCCCCCTGCGCCCGCGGCGCCCCCTGCGCCCGTCGCCGAAATGGCGCCGGAACTGCTCACAGCGCCGCGCGGGTCCGGGGCGGATGACCTCAAGCGGATCTCCGGCGTCGGGCCCAAGCTCGAAGGCGTGCTGAACAGCCTGGGGTTCTGGCATTTCGACCAGATCGCCGCCTGGGGCCCGGCCGAAATCGCCTGGGTCGATGCGCGCATCAGCTTCAAGGGCCGGATCGAACGCGATGACTGGGTCGGTCAGGCCCGGACCCTGATGGCGGGCTGACCGGTGCGCCTCCCGCCCTCACACGGCTGTAGGAGCCGAAGGGAAAGTTTGCTATATCTCCTTTTGCAGCGGCGGCGCGCATGCGCCTTCCGCGCAATGGTTGTGAGCTATGGGAGTGTGCCACATGCATGATGCAACAGGAAATCTGAGCGCGACGTTGAGTTGCTGGGCCATGGGGGCGATTGCAGGCCTCCTCGCGGCGGTGATGGTCTTTGTTCTGGGTGATCTCGGATGGTCGGCATCGGCCTTTGTCGGTGTCGTGCTGGCGGTCGTCGTCGGCGGGCTTACCGGCTTGATCTTTACCGCGCCATTGACGCCGCTGCATGCCAGCCGCCCGGCCGCCGCGCAGATCGCGCCCCAACCTGTGCCCGTTGCCGAAGTGGCGATGCCAGCGCCCGTCGCAGAACCCGTCGCAGAACCCGTCGCAGCACCCGTTGAAACGGTGGCGCCAGAGGCCGCCCCGGCCCCTGTCGATGACAGCCCGGTCGCCGCCGATGGCAAGCCCGCGATGCTGGCCGCGCCGCGCGGTGGCAAGGCCGATGACCTCAAGCAGATCAAGGGCGTGGGGCCCAAGCTCGAGGGGATGCTGCATGGCATGGGCATCTACCATTTCGACCAGATCGCGGGCTGGCGCGCCCGTGAACTCGCCTGGGTCGATGACAATCTCGAAGGGTTCAAGGGCCGCGCGAGCCGCGACAACTGGGTCGATCAGGCCAAGGTGCTTGCCGCCGGGGGCGAGACCGCGTTTTCGCGCAAGGTCGAGGAGGGCGACGTCTATTAGGCGTCGGGGAGCATGACGACAGAGCAGGACACCGCCATGGCCCGCGCAGGCCGACGCGCCGCGCTGGTGATGGCGGGAACCGCCCTGTTCTGG
Source organism: Rhodobacterales bacterium (assembly GCA_009993005.1). Taxonomy (GTDB): domain Bacteria; phylum Pseudomonadota; class Alphaproteobacteria; order Rhodobacterales; family Rhodobacteraceae; genus JAACUH01. The sequence continues at coordinate 18,851 of JAACUH010000075.1, read as the reverse complement.
ATCGCGGTGCATCTGGCAGAGGACAGGCTGGGCCTGTCCAACCGCATGATGGCATTGCTCGAACTGTTCGCGCTGGCGGGTTTCGGCCTGGCGCTTTGGATGACATATCAGGTCTGGCGGATGCGCCAGAACACCAAGAGGTAAGCGATGCTCAAGGACCAGGACCGGATTTTCACCAACCTCTACGGGATGCATGACCGCAGCCTCAAGGGCGCGATGGCGCGCGGCCATTGGGACGGGACCAAGGATATCCTGACCAAGGGGCGCGACTGGATCGTGACCGAGATGAAGGCCTCTGGCCTGCGCGGGCGCGGCGGCGCGGGGTTTCCCACCGGGCTCAAATGGTCCTTCATGCCCAAGGAAAGCGACGGCCGCCCCGCCTATCTGGTGGTCAATGCCGACGAGAGCGAGCCCGGCACCTGCAAGGACCGCGAGATCATGCGCCACGACCCGCACACGCTGGTCGAGGGCTGCCTGATCGCGTCCTTCGCGATGAACGCCCATGCCTGCTACATCTACATCCGCGGCGAATACATCCGCGAGAAAGAGGCGCTGCAACGCGCCATCGACGAGGCCTATGAGGCCGGTCTGATCGGCCGCAACGCCTGCGGGTCGGGCTATGACTTTGACCTCTATCTGCATCACGGCGCGGGCGCCTATATCTGCGGCGAAGAGACCGCGCTGCTCGAAAGCCTCGAGGGCAAGAAGGGGATGCCGCGGATGAAGCCGCCGTTCCCGGCGGGCGCGGGCCTTTATGGCTGCCCGACGACGGTGAACAACGTCGAATCCATCGCCGTGGTGCCGACGATCCTGCGGCGCGGCGGCGAATGGTTCGCGGGCTTTGGCCGGCCCAACAATGCCGGGACCAAACTGTTCGCCATCTCCGGCCACGTCAACAACCCCTGCGTGGTCGAAGAAGAAATGTCGATCCCGTTCAAGGAGTTGATCGACAAGCACTGCGGCGGCATCCGCGGCGGCTGGAAGAACCTCAAGGCGGTGATCCCGGGCGGATCGTCGGTGCCCTGCCTGCGGGCCGAGCAGATGGAGGACGCGATCATGGATTTCGACTGGCTGCGCGAGAAACGCTCAGGTCTGGGCACCGCGGCCGTGATCGTGATGGACCAGTCCACCGACATGGTCAAAGCCATCTGGCGGCTGTCGAAGTTCTACAAGCACGAAAGCTGCGGCCAGTGCACGCCCTGCCGCGAGGGCACCGGCTGGATGATGCGGGTGATGGAGCGGCTGGTGACCGGCGATGCGGCGGTCGAGGAGATCGACATGCTGCTCGACGTGACCAAGCAGGTCGAGGGCCACACCATCTGCGCATTGGGTGACGCCGCCGCCTGGCCGATCCAGGGCCTGATTCGCAACTTCCGCGACGAGATCGAGGACCGCATCCGCCACAAGCGTGCGCCGATCGCGGCAGAGTGATCCGCGCCATCGGCCTGACGCAGCGCAAAGTGCCTGCCGCAACGCAGACCCGCGCTTTGGATGAGGTAGGGACATGGCGCTGATCCACCTCTGGGACGGCGCGAAAAGCGCGGCTGCCGCCGCGGCCGCGCTCACCATCTGCGGCGTGCCCGCGTGGTTTACGCATGTTGCGGTGCGCGGCGGGCTTGCGCCGCTCTGGGCCTATGTCTTTGTCGCGCTGCTGGCGGCAGTGGGGCTGATCCTTGGCGCGGCCTTCGGGCGCAAGGCGCGCAATGGCGTCGCGCCCTCGCGCGACAGGCGCAGGTAGCGCATGCAACTGGCAGAGCTCAACATCGGGCGCCTGATCGCCCCCACGCACGACCCGCGCGTGGCCGAATTCATGGCCGCGCTCGACCGTGTCAACGGGCTGGGCAGGCGGATGCCCGGCTTTGTCTGGATGATGGAGGGGTCGGGCGAGCCCGGCACCGGCAATACCGACGCCAAGATCGGCGGCGACCCGCAATGCGTGTCGAACCTCAGCGTCTGGGAGAGTGTCGAGACGCTCGAAGCCTTTGTCTGGGCCACCGTGCACCGGCAGTTCTACGCCCGCCGGCAGGAGTGGTTCGAGGTGCTGGGCGCGATGCATTTCGTCATGTGGTGGGTGCCGGACGGCCTTCGCCCCACGCTCGACGAAGGGCTGGCGCGGCTCGACCATCTGCGCGCCCATGGTGACAGTGACCACGCTTTCGGCTGGGCGCATCTGCCCCAGGCGCGGCTCTATCGGGCGCATGCCTGCGGGGCGGCACAGGGGGCGCGTCTTTCCGCCGACGCCATCCCATGACGCGGGCCTGATATTGAATAACGCCGTGCGCTGCACGATTTCTTCCTCAACGACAAGCCGTGCAGACCGCCCGGAGCGGTCGAAAAGACGCGGCACAACATGAGGATGATGCAATGACACTGAAACCGATGCTCAAGATGATCGGCCTGATCGCAGGCATGGCGCTGATCGCCGGCATCACCGCCGCCCGCCCGCCGCTGGCCGAGGTAGAGCTTGTCCGCGAGGGGATCATCACCGCCGGGATCGCCTATGAGATCGGCGACAAATGCGGCCCGATCGACGCACGCATGCTGCGCGGCTATGCCTTCCTCAACAGCCTCAAGACCCATGCGCAGAGCCTTGGCTACAGCGATGCCGAGATCGAGGCCTATGTCGGCGACCGGGCCGAGAAACGCCGGCTCGAGGCCATCGCGCGCGAGAGGCTGGCGGCGATGGGCGCTGTCGCGGGCGAACCCGAGACCTATTGCGCCCTGGGCCGGGCCGAGATCGCGGCCGGCAGCCAGATCGGCCAACTGCTGCGCTAGCTCCGCGCTGCCCTGCGGCATTTTTCCGGGCCGGCCGCCATGATCCGACTGGCATCACCCGCCAAGCCGCGCTAGAACGCGCGCACAATGGCGGCCCTGGGGCATGGTCCCCGCGGCTTGCCCGAGCGGCCAGAGGGGTGATCGACATGTCGGATTTGCGCAAGGTCAGCATTGACGGAAAGGTTGTCGAAGTCCCCGCGGCCATGACGCTCATCCAGGCCTGCGAGGTTGCGGGCATCGAGGTGCCGCGTTTCTGCTACCACGAACGGCTGACCATCGCGGGCAACTGCCGGATGTGCCTGGTCGAGGTCAAGGGCGGCCCGCCCAAGCCCTCGGCCTCCTGCGCGATGCAGGTCAAGGATCTGCGCCCCGGCCCCGAAGGCGCCCCGCCCGAGGTCTATACCAACACGCCGATGGTCAAGAAGGCCCGCGAGGGCGTGATGGAGTTCCTGCTGATCAACCATCCGCTCGACTGCCCGATCTGCGATCAGGGCGGCGAATGCGACCTGCAGGATCAGGCGATGGCCTATGGCGTCGATTTCAGCCGTTACCGCGAGCCCAAGCGCGCGGCAGAGGACCTCAACCTTGGCCCGCTCGTCGAAACCCACATGACGCGCTGCATCTCCTGCACGCGCTGCGTGCGTTTCACGACCGAGGTCGCGGGCATCACCCAGATGGGCCAGACCGGGCGGGGCGAGGACAGCGAGATCACGTCCTATCTGAACCAGACGCTCGACAGCAACATGCAGGGCAATATCATCGACCTGTGCCCGGTGGGCGCGCTGGTGAGCAAGCCCTATGCCTTTACCGCCCGGCCCTGGGAGCTGACCAAGACCGAGAGCATCGACGTGATGGATGCGCTGGGGTCGAACATCCGCGTGGACACCAAGGGGCGCGAAGTCATGCGCATCCTGCCGCGCAATCATGACGGCGTGAACGAGGAATGGATTTCCGACAAGTCGCGCTTTGTCTGGGACGGGCTGCGCCGCCAGCGGCTCGACACGCCCTATATCCGCGAAAACGGCAAGCTGTGCCGCGCCTCCTGGGGTGAGGCGCTGGCCGCCGCCGCCGTGGCGATAAAGGGGCGCAAGGTCGCGGGGCTGGTGGGCGATCTGGTGCCGGTCGAGGCGGCCTTTGCGCTCAAGCAGTTGATCGAGGGGCAGGGCGGGCATGTGGAATGCCGCACCGATGGCGCGAAACTGCCGATCGGCAACCGCGCCGCCTATGTCGGCACCGCGCGGATCGAGGATATCGACAGTGCCACGATGATCCAGCTCATCGGGACCAACCCGCGCAACGAGGCGCCGGTGCTCAACGCGCGCATCCGCAAGGCCTGGCTGCGCGGTGCGACCGTGGGGCTGATCGGGCCCGCGGCCGACCTCACCTATGACGTGACGCATGTGGGCACCGACCGCGCCGCGCTGGCGATGGTGGCGGGGATCACCGTCAGCGAAGAGACGCAGGCCAAGCCGACGCTGGTGATCGTGGGGCAGGGCGCGCTGACCGAGGCCGATGGCGAGGCCGTGCTGGCGCATGCGATGGCGATTGCCGAGAACAGCAACTCCGGCCTTCTGGTGCTGCACACCGCCGCGAGCCGCGTGGGCGCGATGGATGTGGGGGCCGTCACCGAAGGCGGGCTTGCGGCCGCGCTCGCGGGGGCAGAGGTGGTCTATAACCTCGGCGCCGACGAGGTCGAGATCGCGCCGGGCGCTTTCGTGATCTATCAGGGCAGCCATGGCGACCGGGGCGCGCACCGCGCCGACATCATCCTGCCCGCCGCCGCCTGGACCGAGGAAAACGGCCTGTTCGTCAATACCGAAGGCCGCCCGCAGCTTGCCATGCGCGCCGGTTTCGCGCCGGGCGAGGCCAAGGAAAACTGGGCGATCCTGCGCGCGCTCTCGGGCGAGTTGGGCGCGCCGCTGCCTTACGCCTCGCTGGTTCAGTTGCGCCAGGCGCTGGTGGCCGCGCATCCGCATCTGGGCGAGATCGACGAGGTGGCCGACAATACCGGCCCTGCGTTGCCGCTGGGTGCCCTGGGCCAGGCCGACTTCCGCTATGGGGTCCGCGACTTCTACCTCACCAACCCGATCGCGCGCGCCTCGGCGCTGATGGCGGAACTTTCTGCCAATGCCCAGGCGCGGGGCCGGTCCCGGCTTGCGGCGGAGTAGCGCCATGCGCGCCGCAGCCCTTGCGGTGACGGCCTTGCCGATCGCGGGCTGTGCGCCGGTGTCGGTGGACAGCGCGCCGCGCTATCTTGGCATCGAGACGAGCCTGCTCGACGGGGATCTGGTGCGGTTCCGCGTCGCGATGCAGGGCGCGGATGACCCGCGCGCGGTCGAGAAATACGCGGAATGCGCCGCAGCGCAATATGCCCTGATCCGGGGCTATTATTTTGCGCGCCATGTGCGCACGACGGTCGATGAACGGGCTGGAATATCGCGCGCGGATGCTGTTTACACCATCTCGCCGGCCATCCCGCGCGGAACCAGAACAATAGACGCCGAGGTGACGGTGGCCGATTGCGGCGCATCCGGCATCCCAACGGTCTGAGGGGACAATGATGGGTTCATTCTTTACCGATACCAACCTCGGGATTGTCCTGCTCGTGCTTGGCCAATGCCTTCTGGTGCTGGTGCCGCTCCTGGTCGCGCTGGCCTTTCTGATGTATGCCGACCGCAAGATCTGGGCGGCGGTGCAGATGCGCCGTGGGCCAAACATGGTGGGCGCCTTTGGCCTGCTGCAATCCTTTGCCGATTTCCTGAAATACATCGTCAAGGAAATCGTCGTGCCCGCCGGGGCCGACCGCAGCGTGTTCTTCCTCGCGCCGATGATTTCCTTTGTGCTCGCCGTGATCGCCTGGGCGGTGATCCCCTTTAATGAGGGCTGGGTGCTGTCGGATATCAACGTGGCCATCCTTTATGTTTTCGCGGTCTCCTCGCTCGAGGTCTATGGCGTGATCATGGGCGGCTGGGCGTCGAACTCCAAATATCCGTTCCTGGGATCGCTGCGCTCGGCTGCGCAGATGATCTCTTACGAGGTCTCCATCGGCCTGATCATCATCGGTGTCATCATCTCGACCGGCTCGATGAACCTCAGCGACATCGTGCGCGCGCAGGATGGCGCCTACGGGATCTTTTCCTGGTATTGGCTGCCGCATTTCCCGATGCTGTTCCTGTTCTTCATCTCGGCGCTGGCCGAAACCAACCGTCCGCCGTTCGATCTGCCCGAGGCGGAATCAGAGCTGGTCGCGGGCTATCAGGTCGAATATTCCTCCACACCCTTCCTCTTGTTCATGATCGGCGAGCTGATGGCGGTGGTGCTGATGTGCGCCCTGGTGTCGCTGTTGTTCTTCGGCGGCTGGCTCTCGCCCATTCCGGGCCTGCCCGACGGGGTGCTGTGGATGGTGCTCAAGATGGGGTTTGTGTTCTTCATCTTCGCGATGGTGAAGGCGATCACGCCGCGCTACCGCTATGACCAGCTCATGCGGCTGGGCTGGAAAGTGTTCCTGCCGATGTCGCTGGCCTGGGTGGTGATCGTGGCGTTTCTGGCCAAGTTCGAGCTGTTCGGCGGCGCCTGGGCGCGCTGGACCATGGGGGTCTGAGCATGACACAGATGGATTACACCCGCGCGGCCAAGTATTTCCTGCTGCAGGACTTCTTTCAGGGGTTCAAGCTGGGGATGAAGTATTTCTTTGCCCCCAAGGCCACGCTGAATTACCCGCATGAAAAGGGGCCGCTGTCGCCCCGGTTCCGGGGTGAACACGCGCTGCGCCGCTATCCCAATGGCGAGGAACGCTGCATCGCCTGCAAGCTGTGCGAGGCGATCTGCCCGGCGCAGGCCATCACCATCGACGCCGAACCGCGCGAGGACGGGTCGCGCCGCACCACGCGCTATGACATCGACATGACCAAATGCATCTATTGCGGCTTCTGTCAGGAGGCCTGCCCGGTCGATGCCATAGTCGAGGGGCCGAATTTCGAGTTTTCGACCGAGACGCGCGAAGAGCTTTACTATGACAAGGCCCGGCTGCTCGCCAATGGCGACCGCTGGGAAGGCGAGATTGCCCGCAACCTTGAAACCGACGCGCCCTACAGATGAGGACGCTTGGCCCCAAAAGCGCCGACCCGATGGCGAGCCATGCCGGGCGCGAAATGCTGGATCACGTCGCCCGGTTCGGGTTCGGCGTGGTTGATGCGTGCTTTCAGGCGGGGCTACGGGAACATGAGGACGGCAATTACGGCATCATGGAACTGGAACGCAACGCCCCGGCGCTGATCGTGCTGGCGGTGGCCCATGGCGGTGATGTGCCGGGCCGGGATGCCGTGCTGGCGGGGCTGGATGAAGGGATGCTGGCCCGGCTGCGCGGCCAGACTTACCTGGTCGATCAGGGCCGCAAGGTTGCCGCCGCGATGCTGGCCGAGATCGACCGGGGGCTGTTGTCCGAACTTGGATCGCCCGCCGACATATTCGCGCCCTACAGGGCCACGATCGCGGCGATTTCTGCCGTCCTTGACCGCGTAAAGGTGGCCGAATGACCGATCCCAGCCCCTTTGCCCAGATGATGAAGATGAGCCAGGACTGGGCCAAGGCGCTCAATCCCGCGCTGGAATCCTTCACACCCAAGGGGTTCGAGAACCTGTGGCCGACGATGCCGCGGGAGGTGATGGAGACCTTCATGGGCAAGACGCTCAACCCCGAGGGGCTCGATGCAAAGACGCGGCTCTTGCTCACGCTGGCGGGGTTGACCGTGCTGGGCGCGCAGGGCGAGGCGCAGATCCGGCTGACCGTGCGCCATGCGCTCGCGGCGGGGTCGACGAAACAGGAAATAGCCGAGACCATCGCCATGATGGGCATGTTCGGCGGTGTGCCGGCGATGGCCAAGGCGATGGAGCTGGCGACCGAGGCGATGGAAGAGGACAAGTCATGACGGTAGCCATTTTCACCTTCTACCTCTTTGCGGTCTCGACGCTGATCGGCGGGTTGATGACGGTCATCAGCCGCAACCCGGTGCATTCGGTGCTCTGGTTGATCCTGGCCTTCCTCTCTGCGGCGGGGCTGTTCGTGCTGCTGGGCGCCGAATTTGTCGCGATGCTGCTCATCATCGTCTATGTCGGCGCGGTGGCCGTGCTGTTCCTCTTTGTCGTGATGATGCTCGACATCGACTTTGCCGCGCTCAAGGCCGAGATGGCGAAATACATGCCGCTGGCGTTGCTGATCGGGGTAATCATCCTGATGCAGCTTGCGCTGGCCTTCGGTGTCTGGGGCTTCAGCGATGGCGCGGCCGAGCGGATCGCGGCGCCTGCGGGCGAGCTTGAGAACACGGCTGCGCTGGGGCTGCTGCTTTACGACAAGTATCTCCTGCTGTTCCAGCTTGCGGGGCTGATCCTGCTGGTCGCGATGATCGGCGCCATCGTGCTCACCCTGCGCCACCGGATCGACATCAAGCGGCAGGACGTGCTCGCGCAGATGTTCCGCGACCCGGCCAAGGCGATGGAGCTCAAGGACGTGAAACCGGGGCAGGGGCTATGAAAGCACCGGCCATCGTTCTGGCCGCGGTGATTGCGGGTCCGGCCCTGGCCTTGCAGCCGGGCGCCTGCGCCTTTGTGATCGAGGATCCCGCGCCGGGCGAACGGCCGGGCCCGGACGGCCTGTCGTCCTGGTATCGCAAGGAGACCGCGCGCCCCGAAGATCTGGGCGGCGGCTGGGTTGCGCAGGGCAACCGGATCGCCAGTGAAAGCGGCACGCAGGTCAATACCGTCGTCACCCATTGCCCGAGCGGCGTGAATGTGCTGGTTGTCGAACAGGCGCTGACGCCCTCGGGTGCGCTGCGCATGAACGCCGGCCTGCGCGCGGTGCCCGTGTTCCGCGAGGCGCTGGCCGCATCCGAGGCGGTGACGCTCGATGCGATCCAGCGCCGGCTCGAAGCCGGTGGGGCCAATGTCGGCCGCAACATCGACCCTGTCGATTTCGAGGCCTGCGCCTGTGCCGCCTTCTACCCCGACCAGCGCGGCGCCAAGACCCCCTGGGCCACATGGGGGCAACGATGACAGCCGCGCGTCTGCCCTTGCTCACTGTCGCGGCTCTGGCCGGGCTGGTGGCGCTGCCCGGCGCTGCGCTGGCCTGTTCGCCCACGCTCAACACGCCCTCTCACCGGTTCGTGACCGGCGAGGCCTGTGCGATGTCGCGTCATGTGGATGCGATCCGCACGGTCGGCCTGTCGCCCGCGCGCGACATTGGCCACGGGATCGTGGTGCAGGATATCTTTGACGGCAATGCCTGCTATTGGGAGGCGAACCTGATCGTGTTCGACTGTGCCGCAGGGACCGCCGCCATCATCGGCCCCGACAACCGTGCCCTGATGGACGAGCCGCGCCGCACCGGCATCGACAAGATCACCGACCGGATCGCCGCCGGCGCGCAGAGCCTCGACGCCATCGCCGCGCGCGCGGCCACCGAAGGCTATGACGCGGCGCCCCTGCTTCATGTCGGGGCGCGGATCAATGTCAACGGCATCTCCATGCCGACCGACTGCGCCTGCGCGCTGTTCTATGCCGCGCAGGGCAACAACAAGACCGCAGGGAGGCCGCAATGATCGGACTTGAGCACTACCTTTTCGTGGCGGCCGCGCTCTTTGTGATCGGGGTGTTCGGCCTGTTCCTCAACCGCAAGAACGTCATCATCATGCTGATGAGCATCGAACTGATGCTGCTCGCGGTGAACATCAACCTCGTGGCCTTTTCGAGCTTTCTCGGCGATCTGGTGGGGCAGGTGTTCACGCTGTTCGTGCTGACGGTCGCCGCGGCAGAGGCGGCGATCGGGCTCGCGATCCTTGTCTGTTTCTTCCGCACCCGCGGAACCATCGACGTTGAAGACGTCAACGTGATGAAAGGCTGATACTGTCATGGCAACGCTTATCCTTTTTGCGCCGCTGATCGGTGCGCTGATCTGTGGCTTTGGCTGGCGGATCATCGGCGAGGCGGCCGCACAATGGACCGCGACGGGCCTGCTGTTCCTTTCGGCCTTCCTGTCCTGGATCGTGTTCCTGACCCATGACGGCGTGACCCATCAGATCGAGATCCTGCGCTTTATCGAAAGCGGGGCCCTGGCGACCGAATGGGCGATCCGGCTCGACCGGCTGACGGCGATCATGATGGTGGTGATCACGACGGTTTCTGCGCTCGTGCACCTCTATTCCTTTGGCTACATGGCGCATGACGACAATTTCCGCGAAGGCGAAAGCTATCGGCCGCGGTTCTTTGCCTATCTGTCCTTCTTTACCTTTGCCATGCTGGCGCTGGTGACGGCCGACAACCTGGTGCAGATGTTCTTTGGCTGGGAAGGGGTCGGCGTCGCCTCCTACCTGCTGATCGGCTTCTACTACCGCAAGCCCAGCGCCAATGCCGCCGCGATCAAGGCCTTCGTGGTCAACCGGGTGGGCGACTTCGGCTTTGCGCTGGGGATCATGGCGATCTTTTTCCTGACCGACAGCATCCGCTTTGACGACGTTTTCGCCGCCGCCCCCGCGCTGGCCGAAACGCAGCTGAGCTTTCTGTGGGGCGAGTGGAACGCGGCAGAGCTGATTGCGGTGCTCCTCTTCATCGGGGCGATGGGCAAATCGGCGCAGTTGTTCCTGCATACCTGGCTGCCCGACGCGATGGAGGGGCCGACGCCGGTGTCGGCGCTGATCCATGCCGCGACGATGGTGACGGCAGGGGTGTTCCTTGTCTGCCGCATGTCGCCGCTGATCGAGTTCGCGCCGATGGCCAAGATGTTCATCGTGTTTCTCGGCGCCTCGACGGCGTTCTTTGCCGCGACCGTGGGTCTGGTGCAGAACGATATCAAGCGCGTGATCGCCTATTCGACCTGTAGCCAGCTTGGCTACATGTTCGTGGCGGCCGGGTCGGGCGTCTATTCGGTGGCGATGTTCCACCTGTTCACCCATGCCTTTTTCAAGGCGATGCTGTTCCTCGGCGCGGGGTCGGTGATCCACGCGATGCATCACGAACAGGACATGCGCAACTATGGCGGGCTGCGCCACAAGATCCCGCTGACCTTTTACGCGATGCTGATCGGCACGCTGGCCATCACCGGCGTGGGCATCCCGCTGACCCATATCGGCTTTGCCGGGTTCCTGTCCAAGGATGCGGTGATCGAGAGTGCCTGGGCCGGTGGCGGCGCCTATGCCTTCTGGCTCCTGGTGATCGCGGCGGCGATGACGAGCTTCTATAGCTGGCGGCTGATGTTCATGACCTTCTGGGGCAAGCCGCGCGGCGACCACCATGCGCATGAGCACGCCCATGAAAGCCCGCTCACCATGCTGGTGCCGCTGGGCGCGCTGTCGCTGGGCGCGGTCTTTGCCGGGATGATCTGGTACAACGACTTTTTCGGCGACCATCACCGGGTCGAGACCTGGTTCGGCATCGCTTCCGCCGAGGCCCATGCGACCGAGGGCGCCGCAGCCGAAGGCGATACCGCCGAGGCCCATGCCGATGCGGCCGAAGCTCTGGCGCCCGAAGCTGTGGCGACCGAGGCCGCGGCACCCCTGCCGGGGCAGGGCGCCATCTACATGGCGCCCGACAATACCGTGCTCGACGACGCGCACCATGCCCCCACCTGGGTCAAGGTCGCGCCCTTTGTCGCCATGGTGGCGGGCTTTGCGCTGTCCTGGCTGTTCTACATCGCGCGCACCGACCTGCCGGGCAGGCTCGCCGCGAACCAGCGGCCGCTCTACCTCTTCTTGCTCAACAAGTGGTATTTCGACGAGATCTACTCCTTCCTCTTCGTGCGGCCCGCGCTCGGCCTTGGCCGGCTGTTGTGGAAACGCGGGGACGGCACGGTGATCGACGGCGGGCTCAATGGCGTGGCGCTTGGCATCGTGCCGTTCCTGACCCGGATCGCGGGGCGGGCACAGTCGGGCTATGTGTTCCACTACGTCTTTGCGATGGTGCTGGGGGTTGCGGTGCTTCTCACCTGGGTCACACTGATGGGGGGGGCTGAATGATGGGCAATATCCTGTCGCTCACACTGGTTCTGCCGCTGCTCGGTGCGGTCATCCTGGCGCTGTTCCTGCGGGGCGACGACCCGGCGGCGCAGCGCGCGGCGAAATGGGTCGCGATGACCACGACGGTGACGACCTTCATCGCCTCGCTGTTCATCCTGAGCAACTTTGACCCCGCCGAGACCGGGTTTCAGTTTGTCGAGGACAAATCCTGGCTGATGGGCCTGCGCTATGTGATGGGCGTGGATGGCATTTCCGTCCTGTTCGTGATGCTGACCACGGCGCTGATGCCGCTGGTGATCGCGGCCTGCTGGGACGTGACGCACCGGGTCAAGGAATACATGATCGCCTTCCTGATCCTCGAGACGCTGATGCTGGGCGTGTTCATGGCGCTCGACCTCGTGCTGTTCTACCTGTTCTTCGAGGCGGGGCTGATCCCGATGTTCCTGATCATCGGCATCTGGGGCGGCAAGGACCGCATCTATGCGAGCTTCAAGTTCTTTCTCTACACCTTCCTCGGCTCGGTGCTGATGCTGCTTGCCATGGTCGCGATGTTCGCGGCGGCCGGCACCACGGACATTCCGACGCTGATGCAGTTCCAGTTCGCCTCCGAGACCTTCCCGCTGTTGGGCGTGCAGGTCGTGGGCGGGATGCAGACGCTGTTCTTCCTCGCCTTCTTTGCCTCCTTTGCGGTCAAGATGCCGATGTGGCCGGTGCATACCTGGCTGCCCGATGCCCACGTGCAGGCGCCCACGGCCGGGTCGGTCGTGCTGGCCTCGATCATGCTCAAGATGGGCGGCTATGGCTTCCTGCGGTTTTCGCTGCCGATGTTTCCCGTCGCGACCGAGATCTGGGCGCCGCTGGTGCTGTGGATGTCGGCCATCGCCATCGTCTATACCTCGCTGGTGGCCCTGGTGCAGGAGGACATGAAAAAGCTGATCGCCTATTCCTCGGTCGCGCATATGGGCTTTGTGACGATGGGGATCTTCAGCCTCAACCAGCAGGGGCTGGACGGCGCGATTTTCCAGATGATCAGCCATGGCTTTGTCGCCGGCGCGCTGTTTCTCATCGTGGGCGTGATCTATGACCGGATGCACACGCGCGAGATTTCGGCCTATGGCGGGCTGGTCAACCGGATGCCGGTCTATGCGCTGGTGTTCATGCTCTTTACCATGGGCAACGTGGGCCTGCCGGGCACCAGCGGCTTTGTCGGAGAGTTCCTGACGCTGATGGGCGCCTTCCAGGTCAATACCTGGGTGGCGACCGTTGCGACCTCGGGGGTGATCTTTTCGGCCTGCTATGCGCTGTGGCTCTATCGCCGCGTCGTGTTCGGCGACCTGATCAAGGAGAGCCTGAAGTCGATCACCGACATGACCCGGCGCGAGCGGTTGATCTTTGCGCCGCTGGTCGTCATGACCCTGTTGCTGGGCGTCTATCCGGCCCTGATCACCGATATCATCAGCCCGAGCGTCGGCGCGCTTGTCGGGCAGGTCCAGACGGCGCTGGCAGATCACGCAGCCGCCACCCAACTGGCCGCGAATTAAGGAGCCCATGCAATGATGTCGGCAGATATCCAGACCCTGTTGCCCGAGCTGATGCTCGCGCTCTACGCGATTGCCGCCCTGATGGCGGGCGCCTTCATGGGCAAGGACAGGTATGCGCCTCTGCTCGTTTGGGTGACGGGCGGTGTGCTGGTGCTGATGGCGGTCTGGGTCGGGTCCGGCACGGGGGCGCACAGCGCCTTTTCCGGCTCTTTCGTCGATGACCGCTTTGCCCGTTTCGCCAAGGTCATGATCCTCGTCTCGGCCGCCGCCGTGCTGGTGATGAGCCAGGATTACATGGCGCGGCGCGGCATCCTGCGGTTCGAATATCCGGTGCTGATCGCGCTGGCCTCGGTCGGCATGATGGTCATGGTTTCGGCCGGCGACCTGATGGTGCTCTACATGGGCCTCGAATTGCAGTCTCTGGCGCTTTATGTCGTGGCCGCGCTGCGGCGCGACAGCGTGAAATCGACCGAAGCCGGGCTCAAGTATTTCGTGCTGGGCGCGCTGTCCTCGGGCCTTCTGCTGTATGGCGCCTCGCTCACCTACGGCTTTGCCGGCACCACGCTGTTCTCGGGCATCATCGCTGCGGCCGAAGGCGGCGTGTCGCTGGGCCTCTTGTTCGGATTGGTGTTCCTGATCGCGGGTTTTGCGTTCAAGGTCTCGGCCGCACCCTTTCATATGTGGACGCCGGACGTGTACGAAGGCTCGCCCACGCCCGTGACGGCCTTCTTTGCCACCGCGCCCAAGATCGCGGGCATGGCGCTGTTTGCCCGCGTGGTGCATGACGCCTTTGGCGGCGTCGTGTCCGACTGGCAGCAGATCGTGGCCTTCCTCTCGGTCATCTCGATGTTCCTAGGCGCCATCGCCGCGATCGGGCAGACCAACATCAAGCGGCTGATGGCCTATTCCTCGATCGCGCATATGGGCTTTGCGATGATGGGGCTGGCGGCGGGCACGGCCTTTGGCGTGCAGGCGATGCTGATCTATCTGGCGATCTATGTGACGATGAACGTCGGCTCATTCGCCTTCATCATGGCGATGGAGCGGGACGGCCGCCCGGTGGTCGAGATCGACGCGCTGCGCCTCTATGCGCGCCGCGAGCCGTTGCGCGCGCTGGCCCTGCTGGTGCTGATGTTCAGCCTGGCCGGGGTTCCGCCGCTCCTGGGCTTTTTCGGCAAGTTCTACGTGCTGCGCGCTGCCTATGACGCGGGTCTGGGCTGGCTGGCCTTTGCAGGCGTGATCGCCTCGGTGATCGGGGCGTTCTATTACCTGCGGGTGGTGTATTTGATGTATTTCGGCAACGAACCCGACGACCGCGAAGCGCTCGACGGGGCCATGTCGCCGGTGCTCTGGGGGATGTTGATGGTGTCGGCCCTGGCGATGGTGATCGGTGTGGTCAACCTTTTTGGCATCGAGCCGCTCGCCGCGGCCGCTGCGGCAACCCTTGTCAACTGAGGGCATCCCGGCCGGGCTCTGGCCCGCAGGCTATGGCTGTCTCATCCTCGACGAGGTGGACAGCACCATGGCCGAGGCCGCGCGCCGCGCGCCCGACCTGCGCGGACCCACCTGGATCATGGCGCGCCGCCAGACCGCCGCGCGCGGCAGGCGCGGGCGGGTCTGGGCGCAGCCGGACGGCAACCTTGCCGCGACGCTGGTCTACCGCCCCTATGCCACACCGGCCGAGGCGGCCAAGCGGTCCTTTCTCGCCGCCAATGCGCTGTTCGAAACGCTGTCGCTGTTCATCGACCGCAGCGCGCTGGCGCTGAAATGGCCCAATGACGTGCTGCTGCACGGCGGCAAGGTCGCGGGCATCCTGCTGGAGAGCGCCGGGCGGGGGCCCTTTGTCGATTGGCTCGCCGTCGGCGTCGGCGTCAACCTGCGCCATGTCCCCGCCGGCGTGACCGGCGATTTCCCCCCGGTGAGCCTGATCGGCGAGGGCGGGCAGGATGTGACGGCCGAGGATGTCCTCACCGTGCTTGCATCCAGTTTTGCCACCCAGGAAGGCAAGCTCGCGACGCTGGGATTTCCCCGCATCCGCGAGGACTGGCTGCGCCATGCCGCGAAGCTGGGCGAGGTCATCACCGCGCGCACCATGCGCGAAGAGATCAGGGGCGTGTTCGACACCGTCGATCAGGACGGCAACCTGATCCTGGTGACCGCGACCGGTCCGGTCTCCATCCCCGCCGCAGACGTGTTTTTCTGAGAAAGGGCGCATCCCATGCTTCTGGCGATCGACTGCGGCAATACCAATACCGTGTTCGCGATCTGGGACGGCGACAGCTTTATCGGCACCTGGCGCACCTCGACCGAATGGCAGCGCACGGCGGATCAGTATTTCGTCTGGTTGACCACGCTGATGGAGTTCCAGAAGATCGACGCGCAGATCAACGCTGTCATCATCTCTTCGACCGTGCCGCGCGTGGTGTTCAACCTGCGGGTGCTGGCCGACCGCTATTTCAATTGCCGGCCGCTGGTCGTGGGCAAGCCTGACTGCCGCCTGCCGGTGCTGCCCCGCGTGGACGAGGGCACGCAGGTCGGCCCCGACCGGCTGGTCAATACCGCCGGCGCCTTTGACCGGCACGGCGGCAACCTGATCGTGGTGGATTTTGGCACGGCCACGACCTTTGACGTGGTGGAGGAGGACGGCGCCTATGTCGGTGGCACCATCGCGCCCGGCGTGAACACCTCGCTCGAGGCGCTGCATAACGCCGCCGCCGCCCTGCCGCATGTCGATGTGACACGGCCGCAGCGCGTGGTGGGCACAAATACCGTCGCCTGCATGCAATCGGGCATTTTCTGGGGTTATGTCGGTCTCGTGCGTGAGATATGCGACAGGATCAAGGGCGAGCGCGGCCAGGACATGCGCATTATCGGCACGGGCGGCCTTGCTTCATTGTTCGGGCAGGGCGACGTGCTATTTGACCGGATCGAGGACGATCTTACGATGCATGGCCTGACGGTCATCCATCGCTACAACAAGGAAACTGAATGAGCACTGCCAAAAGCGGCGACCGCCTGATCTATCTGCCGCTGGGCGGCGCGGGCGAAATCGGCATGAACGCCTATGTCTATGGCTACGGCAAACCCGGCGCCGAGCGCCTGATCGTGGTCGATCTGGGCGTGACCTTTCCAGACATGGACGGCACGCCCGGTGTTGACCTGATCCTGCCTGACATCGCCTGGCTCGAGGCCCGGCGCGAGCAGATCGAGGCGATCTTCATCACCCATGCGCATGAGGACCATGTCGGCGCCGTGGGCCACCTGTGGGACCGCCTGCGCGCCCCGATCCACGCGCGCAAGTTCACCGCCAATATCGCGCGGGGAAAGCTCGACGAATACGGCCTGCCGGCCTCGGCGCTCACGGTGGCCGAGGTCTGGCCCGCAACGGTCACGGCCGGCCCCTTTACGGTCGGTTTCCTGCCCGTCAGCCATTCGATCCCCGAATGCTCCTCGCTGGTGATCGACACGCCGGCGGGCCGGGTGATCCATTCGGGCGATTTCAAGATCGACCTGACGCCGGTCGTGGGCGACCCCTTTGACCGCGCGCTGTGGGACAGCGTGGCAAAGCCCGGCGTGCGCGCGCTGGTCTGCGACAGCACCAACGTGTTCTCGCTGATGCCGGGCCGGTCCGAGGCGACGCTGGGTGGCGACATCACCGCGCTGTTCAAATCGGCCACCGGCATGGTCGTGGCCACCACCTTCGCCTCCAACGTGGCAAGGCTCAAGACGCTGGCCACCGCCGCGCGCGAGGCCGGGCGCTCCGTGGTCCTTTTGGGCCGCGCGATGCAAAAGATGGTGCAGGCCGCGACCGAGACCGGGCTTCTGACCGACTTCCCCAAGGTCGTGTCGCCCGAGGATGCGGCCTCGATGCCCCGCCAGAACCTGCTGCTGCTCGTGACCGGCTCGCAAGGCGAACGCCGCGCGGCCAGCGCGCAACTCGCGCAGGGCAGCTATATGGGGCTCAAGCTGCAAGAGGGGGACATGTTCCTGTTTTCCTCCAAGACGATCCCCGGCAATGAGCGCGGCGTGATCCGCATCATGAACCAGCTCTCCGAACTCGGCGTCGATGTGGTCGATGACGCGGGCGGCAAATACCACGTCTCGGGCCACGCAAACCGCCCCGACCTCGAGGAAATGCATGCCATCGTCAAACCGCAATTCCTGATCCCGATGCATGGCGAACACCGCCACCTGCGCGAACACGTCAAGATCGCCAAGGCCAATGGCATCGCAGGGGTCGTGGCGGTGAACGGCATGATGATCGAGTTGTCCGGCAATGCGCCCAAGGTCGTCGAATATGTCGAAACCGGGCGCAGCTATCTTGACGGCTCGGTGCAGATCGGCGCGATGGACGGCGTGATCCGCGACCGGCTGCGCATGGCGATGAACGGCCATGTGACGGTGACGCTCATCATCGACGAAAATGATGACCCGCTGGGCGAACCCTGGTGCGAGATCATGGGCCTGCCCGAGACCGGCCGGTCCAACGCGGCGCTGGTCGATATCCTCGAAGCGGACCTCGCGCAGTTCATCAACCGCGCCGATGACGCCACGATCCGCAACGAGGACAAGCTCGACAAGGAGCTCAAGCGCATCGTGCGGCAATCGGCGCAGAACGAGATCGGCAAGAAGCCAGAGGTCACGGTGGTTGTCTCTCGCCTGAGCTGAGCCGCGCCCGGCTTCTCTGTGCCAAAAATACTCCCGCCGGAGGCGCCTTCTGGACCGACAGGGCCGATTTTGCCTCCGGCGGGGATATTTAAGGCCAAAAGATGGGGGGCCGCCGCGCGCTGTGGGTCAGTCGTGGCAGACATAGACGGCGCCGCCGACGGCCACCACGGTGACGGCGGCGGCGGTGGCGACGGCTGGGGCCGAAAGGGCAGAGGCCAGTGCGCCGGCCCCCTGGCCCAGCACTTCGACCATCAGACCGGATCGCCCGGTGAGCAGCATCGCACCCGAGCTCTGCGCCACGGCGGCAAGCCCGTCCCTCGGGCTGTCGATCGCGCGGCCGGTGACAAGGCCGCCGATCCGCGCGGCAAGCGCAAAACTGTCGTCGCGCAGCATGTTGACCCTTGCGCAGGCGGTGCGGGCGCAGCGGCCACGAAAATTGCGGGGGCCGGGCACGAGGATATAGCCCTCATCGGCGGGGTCCCAGGCGAGGCACATGCCCTCGGCATCGTCGAGCGCCATGATCGCGCTCAGAAAGGCGATGGTGACAGTGCTGTCACAGGTGGGCGGCGTGCCACGCGCGCGGTCCCATTGGCGGCCGGGCCATCCCAGCAGTCGTTCGCGCCGGGTGGCGCCATCGGCGGCCACGGTCCCCGCTGCGATCACCACGTCAAGGTGATCGACCCGTGCCGCGCAGTCGCGGTCCTGTGCCAGCAGAGGTGTGGCGAGGCAGGCCAGAGCCGCGGCGAGACTAGCCCGTCCGGCGCTCATCAAAGCTCTTGCGGATGAAACTGGGGGTATCGTCGCCCATGCCGACGATCCGCTCGCCATTGCGCTCGCTCTGCCGGTCGCTCTGCCGGTCACCCTGC
>JAACUH010000194.1:625-1038 GCA_009993005.1 Rhodobacterales bacterium | reverse complement strand
GTTCTTCACCAGCCGCAGATGCCCCCGCGCGCCACGCCGCTGCGGCGCCGCAGGGTCATGCGGCGCGGCGACGGGCGACGGCGCCGGCGCCTCGGCGAAGCCGCCGTCGTGCGGCGGCTCGGTGATCGTCACCGGCGCTTCGCCCGCGTCGATCGGGCAGACATGGATTTCGTCGGCGTCCAGCAGGAACGGGCAGGCCACCGGCGCCGTCTGGTCGAGCATCCACAGGCCCGCCAGCACGCGATCGACGCGCCCGAAGTCGCTGCGCATCGGCAGCAGCACCATCTCGAACGGCTGCGCCCGCCCATCGAGCGCGCGCGCGCGCCCGCGCACCACGCCGACCGACGGATCGGCGACCACCCGGTTGAGCGCCGCCTGCATGTGGTTGCGCGCCGGTCCCTCGACCATCGCCA
>JAACUH010000194.1:0-297 GCA_009993005.1 Rhodobacterales bacterium | reverse complement strand
CCGTGCCGCGCGCAGGGCGCCGCCGCAACGTCGGTATCCAGAAATTCGATGGCGGACAAGAAACTTTCGATTTTTCGCGGCGCCGACCGGCCGCTAGCGTCTTGGTCATCGCACGTCAGATGCGAACCGGGAGGATGCCGTGACCAGCGCAGTTCTGAAAGTGACGGGCCTGTGCAAGGCCTTCGGCGGCGTCCGGGCGATACAGGACCTGTCGTTCGAGGTGCGCGCGGGCGAGATCCTCGGCCTGATCGGCCCCAACGGCTCGGGCAAGTCCACCACGGTCAACGTGCTGGCCGG
>JAACUH010000006.1 GCA_009993005.1 Rhodobacterales bacterium | reverse complement strand
TTCTCGGGCAGCTTGCCGCGCTCTGCGGCTTCGAGGGGCGCGTGGGGTTCAGCGGCGAGGTGCGCGCAGGCGATCCGCAACATTACCAGGCCGAGATCACGAGCGCGCTGGCGACCGGCTGGACGCCGCAGGTGGACCTGATGGCCGGGCTTGCCGATTATGTCCGCTGGTTCCGCGCCGTGAGTGCGGCCGAGCCGCCCGCGATGCTCAGGGAATGACCGGATGAGGAATATCGGCATCCTGTTTGATATCAACGAGGGCTGGATCGGTGGCAGCTACTACCTGCGCAACCTTGTCGCGGCGCTGGGCATGTTGCCCGCCGAGGAGCAGCCGGTGGCCACCCTGATCAGCGCCCGGCCCGACTCTGTCCGGTTCATGCAGGAAACGGGCTATCCGCATTTGCGCTGGCTGGACGCGGGGGCGTTCAACGCGGCGCCCGGCCGGTTTCCCCTTGACGCGCTCTTTCCCTGGGCCCCGCCGAGCGAGGCGGCGCGGACCGTCTCGTGGATTCCCGATTTCCAGGAGTTGCACCTGCCCTATTACTGCTCGCCCGACGAGATCGCGAACCGCAGGCGCCATTACCGCCAGCGGTTCGCCACCGCCGGGCTGGTGGTCAGCAGCGAGGCTGTCAGACGCGATGTCGAGCAGTTCTTTCCTGGCGAATGCCGCAATGTGGCCGTCGTTCATTTTGCGACCTTCGATCATTTCGACAGGTCGCGGCAGGCCAGTGTGCGCGCCGCCTATGGGCTGACCGGCCCCTATGTGATGTGCGCCAACCAGGTCTGGGTGCACAAGAACCACATCCTGATCCTCAAGGCGCTGGCGATCCTCAAGGCGCGCGGCCTGACGCCGACGGTCTGCTTTACCGGCAATGAAAGCGACTACCGCGTCAAGGGTTTCAGCACTTACCTCAGGGACAAGGCGGCGGAATGGGGCATTGCCGACACCGTGCGCTTTCTGGGTTTCATCCCGCGTGACGACCAGCTCAACCTGATGGCCGGCGCGCAATATGTCGTGCAGCCCTCGCTGTTCGAGGGATGGTCCACCGTGGTCGAGGATGCCAAGGCGATGGGCCAATTCGTCGTCGCGTCCGATCTCGACGTGCACAAGGAACAGCTGACCGGCAATTGCCGCTTTTTCGCGCGCCATGACCCGGACGCGCTGGCCGCGATCATGGCCGATCTGGCGCAGTCGCCGCAAACACCCGGCCCGCAGGGCGATTACAATGAGGCGAGACGCAGTTTCGGGCGCGATTTTCTTGCTGCGATCACCGCGTTTCTGCCACCCGACAGGGCTGCGGAGAGGTCCGGTCCAGACATGATGACCTCGGCTGAGTTCGAGGCGCAGACGCGGCAATCTATAGACTCGCTGGCCAGCGACCCACAGCATTGAGCGGCACGACGGACTCCATGACCGGGAGCGGCAAGAGCGATGAATGGATGAGAGGCAGGGACATGGGACAGCAAGACAACATCTCGCGCGACCTTATTTTGGTCCGGCCCGATCCGTTCGACGATCTGGGCGTCGCCGCATGGATCGCGCATGTCTGGCCCGGCCTCACCGTGAGGACACGCGCCCCCGGCAGGGATGGCGATCAGCGCCGCGTGGTCCTTTATTCCAGCCCGGCCGCGCATTTTCACGGCGCGCTGCGCAATGGGGCCAGCTTTTCCGATGCGGTTGACAGGTGGCGCAGGGGCGTAACGCTGGCCCTGGATCTGGCCCTGGATCCGGGACAGGGCGCGCCGGACAAGACCCTGCTGCTGTGCGAGGATGCGCTGTTGCTGGGCGATGGAGGCGAGGTCAGGCGGCTGGCGGAGGGGATCGGCCGCAACGTCCCTGCGGTCATTCCACCTGCGCCGGTGCCGGCGTTCAGCGCGACCATCCTGGCCCTTTCCCGGGTCTTGGCGGACATGGCCATGCGGGATGATCCGACACTTGCCGTGCTGGCCACCGGGTTGTCCGGGGCGGCGTCGGTGACCGAAGCGCCTGTCGCGCCATCTGACCTGTGGGATGTCATGCGCCGCATTGACGCGAGCGCGGCCGAGCACGCCGCGGCTGCGCAACGGGACCATGCCTGGGCGCGCAGCCTGCGGCAGGCATTGTGGGAAGAGGCCGAACGCACCGCGCAGGCCCGCAACCAGTCCGCCGCCCTGACCCGGCACGCGACCGATGTCGAGGTGCAGGCGCGGCAGGACATGGCGGGCCTTCGCGAGCGGCTTGCCGTTGCCGAGGCCTATATCGACAAGGTGCACAGGTCGAAATCGTGGCGGATCACCAGGCCATTGCGCGCGCTCAGCCTCAGACTCCGTGGCCATGAGTGACGCTTCGTCAGGCAAGACGGTTAACACATCTTGCCAGATTGCCATCGTTCCGCTAACTTCCCGCCATATTTCCTGTCGACACGACACATTTTATTCTGTGGTGGAGCACCCTTAAATGGCCAAAGACCTTGTTCTGGACGATGTCCTTTCATCGTTTCTTGATGACGGCATCGCAAGCGCATCTGTCAGCCCCGTTGTAGAAGCCGAATTGCTTGCTTCGGTTTCTGTCGCCGACCTGGGCGTTCTGTCCGACACGGAAGTCGATGTCACGGCTGCTGCCTCCCTCGGTGCTGAGTCCATCGACTGGCCGCAGGATAGCGACCTCGGCGCGATGATCGCGGCCCTGACGGCGGGCGGCGAGACCGTCGGCATCGTTGGCGCGGGGGTTCAGGATTACACCAGGGTCAGCGGCCCGGTGACCGCCGATGTCGTCGTGGCGGCGCCTGCGGAAGCCGCGGTCACCGCGGAAATGCCGGTCGAGCCGATGATGTGCTGCTGCCCGTTCTGCGGCGGCTCGACCGCGGCGGGCGGATCGGACAGCGCCTCTGGCCTGGGCAGCGCCTCGGGTGCGGGGCTCGCCGCGATGCTGACCGATATCAACCCCGGCGCGCCAATGGAGTTCACGGGAAACCGCGATATCGACGCGACGCTGTTCGGGTCCAAGTGGACAATCACCAACCTGACCTACAGCTTTCCCACCAGCGGGTCGAATTACCACGGCACCTCGAACCCCAATGGCGAAGCCGACGCCGGCAATTTTGTGGCCTTCAACGCGGCGCAACAGGACGCGGTGCGCTATGCGCTGGCGCTCGTGGCTGAATACACTGGTCTGACATTCACCGAAATCACCGAGACCAACAGCGTCCACGCCACGTTGCGCTTTTCCCAGACCATGGCCGGAGCGGTTGCGTCAGCCTATGGCAATTTCCCGGGTGTGCAGGATTATTCGGGCGACGTGTGGTTCGGCATGACCGGCCAGCCGTTCTATACCACGCCCGCGATCGGCAACTGGGGCATGGCGACGATCATGCACGAGATCGGTCACACATTGGGGCTCAAGCACGGGCATCAGGATTATGCCGCGCTCGACCTGACCGCGCTGGGTGGAACCAACTACTTTGCCGGGTTGCTGGCGGGCGGGTCGGGGCGCAATGGCACGCTGGCGCTCAATTCGTCTGTGAACGGGCAGTCGTGGTCGCTGATGACCTACCACCTGGCGCCCGGGTTCACCAGCTTTGGTGGTGAAGGGTTCAACCAGCCGCAGACCTACCAGATGTTCGACATCGCGGCG
>JAACUH010000025.1 GCA_009993005.1 Rhodobacterales bacterium | reverse complement strand
CGGCGGGCAGCGCGGCATCGGCCAGCGCCTGCAGCGCGGCCTGTTCGTGGCGCACATTGGCGAGCTTGGCGGGGTCGGTCATCCGTTCGGATTTCAGGCGCAGGATGGTCAGTTTGTCGATCAGTTCGCCCGGCGATGTCGGCACCAGAATATCCCGCATCATTTGGCTCCCTTCTTGCGCCAGCCCGCGATTTCGGCCTCGATCTTGCGGCGGACCTTGATGAAAACGCCGTCCCAGTCGCGCGGATTGGCCTGCCGGATCAGGTGCATCGTGGGATACCAGGGCGTCCTGGCGCCGCTGTGCTGCCAGAGCCAGAAGGCATCCCAATGCAGCAGCGTCCAGACCGGCACACCCAGTGACCCCGCGATATGCGCGGTCGCGGTGTCGGAGGTCACGATCAGGTCCATCTGCTGCATCATCGCGGCGCAATCGGCGAAATCGCGGTCGCTGCTCGCGGTATCCACGACAAAGGCAGCCATCCCGTCGGCGTGAAAGGCGGCAAGCTCGGGCCCCTTGTAGAGCGAGAAGAGTTGCAGGTCGGGGATGTCGAGCAGCGGCAGGTATTGGGTGTGGCTGAACGACCGGAAGGCATTGCCGCGATAGGTCACGGACCCGCACCAGACGACGCCGACCTTGAAGCGGCCCGCGTGCGGCGCGGTCAGGGCCCGGGCGCGCGCGGTGCTGTCGGCGGGCACGCTCAGCCTCGTGGGGGGCGGCACGGCGGGGTCCGCGTCGAAATGCGGCGGGCAGAGGTCCATGATGTTGGTCCAGACATCATAGTCCCCGGGCAGGGTCGCGCCGACCCAGTCTGCCCCCTCGACCGACTGGAACAGCCGCAACAGCGGCTTTTCGGCGATCACCAGCACCTGTGCGGGGTCAAAGCGGCGCAGCACCGGCAGAAACCGCGCGAATGTCACGGCATCGCCAAAGCCCTGTTCGGGCAGCACCAGGATACGCTTACCGGTGAGCGACCCGCCGTCCCATTTGGGCCGGTCCATCCTGCGCGGGGTCAACTCGCCCGCCTGCCAGCGGATGTCATAGCTGCGAAAGCCCTCGGCATAGCGGCGGTCGGCCAGTTGCGACATGGCCAACTGGATGCGCAGTTCGGCATCCTCGGGGTGCGTGGCGATGGATTTCTCGAGCCAGGCGATGGCCTCGGCGTATTTGCCCTGCGCGCGCAGGGCCTTGCCGATCAGCGCCTTCTGGTCGCGGTCGCCGGGGTTGCGCGCGAGGATCCTGTGGCGCAGCGGCAGCGCGCGGGCATAATCGCCCACATCGGCCAGCACATTGGCCGCATTGCCCATGATGACGACACTCTCAGGCGCCAGCGCCAGCGCCCGCACATGGGCCTGCAGCGCAAGGTCGTGGCGCCCTTCGCTGCGCAACAATGCGCCAAGGTTCGACCAGACGCCGGCATCCTGCGGCACCAGCGACAGGTAGGCGGCATAGAGCGGGCGCGCCTCGGCGGGCTTTCCCGCGCGGTGCAGGTCGCTCGCGCGCTGCTTGAGCGCGGCAGGGCTGAGGGTTTCGGCGGGCCCGTTCATTGCCGGTTCAGTCGGTGCCCGGGCGGCGCTTGACCGGCGAGATGAGCGTCTGCGGGCGGCGCTGCTCGGCCGCCTCGAACAGCGAAAAGGTCTGGTTGACGTAATTCACCGCGCCCGAGATCAGCTCCATGTAGTGCTTGAGGTCCTCTGTCACCTCGGCCTCGACCATCGCCACGCTGCGGTCCTGCGGCGTCGTCTCGAACCCCGCGTAGAACAGCGGATCGCCCCGGTTCACCTTGAGCGGGCGAGACGTGTCGTGCCATTCGAATGCCCACATCAGCGGGCGCGGCCAGACGTTGATCGGAAACCGCCCGCCAAAGATCGTGCCGGGAAAGGGCTCGCGCTGGTAATGCATGAAGGGGGCGACCTGGCTCATGTACACGGGTTCGTCCGCGACAAAGACGTAAGGCAGCACAAGCTGGATCGTGGGCACATCGGCATGGCGCCATTCGACCTCGGAGGTGATCTGGAGCTTTTCGCCCAGCTTTGACGCCCGGATCGCACTCGTCTCGCCTGACAGGTTGCGCAGCACCGGCTTGCCCTTGTCATCGCGGGCAAAGCCGATGTTGATGTCAAAGGGGCAGCGGATCAGGAAATAGCGGCTCTCCATGTTGATCACCGCCGGGCAGCGCGAGGCGGATTTCGCGTGCTTTCGGTTGAGATCGACCGAGCGCACCCGTTCGGGCGGGTAGTAGATGATCCCGGCTTTCTGCTCGTTGAGAAACCAGCCGACTGTGACAGGGCCACCCGTGGGCGCGCTGTCGCGGGTATTTTCGAAACTCACCGAAAGCTGCATCGCCACCTCCTCTTGTCCTGTTGTTGTTGTGCCGACTGAACCCTAATGCCGCCCGCTTGTCAAAACTCGGACACCGCGCGGGTCGATCTGTGGCAATTCCACATAGCCCGACTTGGCGAGGATGAGCACGGCGGCCTCGGCCACATGCAGCGGCGCCCGCATCGCGGCGGCAAGCTCGGCCAGCGTGGGCGCGCCCGCCACGGCGATGGCGGCGGCAAAGCGCTGCACCACCTCTTGCGGCATCGGCATCCTGCGGTAGAGCTGGCGGCCGCTCACGATGTCGCGCTGCACCATGCTCTGTGCGGTTGCCGGCTCGCGCAGGCGCAGCGGCGTGTCGGGGGACAGCGTGGCGGTGGGGTAGTCGGCATAAAGGTCGAAGGGGTCGATCGCGGTCGGATTCGGCGCGCCTTGCGCCAGCGGCGGAGTGCTGGCCACAGTCCCCCTGCGCGCCTCTGCCAGGGTGGCGGCGAGGTCGGCATAGCGCGGGATCACCGCACGCCAGTCGAGCCTGTCGCGCACATGGCGCGCGCCCGCCGCCCCCATCCGCGCGCGCAGGTCCGGGTCGTCGATCAGCCGGCCCAGTGCCGCCGCATAGGCCGGCACGTCGATGGCGACCAGCGCCTGCACCATGGTGAGGTACTGCAGATAGCCATCGGTCTGGTCGGCAAAGCGGCGCGCCATCTCGACCCCGCCCCCCGGCGCGGCCATCCGCGTGGGCACCAGAAACCCGGTCTCGCCATGCAGGACCGTATCGCGAAAGCCGTCCCAGTCGGGCATGACCACCGGCAGACCCGCCGCCATCGCCTCGACAGGGACAAGGCCGAATGTCTCCTGGATGCTGTCGGCGGGCAGGGTGAATATGTCCGCCCCCGCCCAGACATTGCGCCGCACGTCCGGGTCGCGCCCGTCGATCATCCGCAGCGTGACCGAGGGGCAGAGCGTCGCCGCCCCCTGCCGGTGCAGCGCCTCTTCTTCCGGCCGGCTGGCCCAACCGACGAGCCAGAGGTGAAGCGGCTTGCCACAGGTCCGGGCCAGATGCTCCATCGCCAGGAACAGCGGCACCGGGTTGGCCTTTTCCACAACCGAGAGGCGGCCCATGGTCATGATGACCACCGCATCCTGCGGCGTGCCCACAGACGCGCGCGCGCCGGCGCGGGCGCCGGGCAGGGGGGTGAAATCCTCCGCCGCGATGCCCAGCGGGATCACCGGCAATTGCGGCAGCGGCATCCGTGTCGCGCCGAACCGCTGGCGGAAATAGGCGGTCTCGGCCTCGAACTGGCGTTCCACCACCGCGCGCACGGCGCGCGAGGTGCAGATGATCGCATCCCAGGGCTCGACCGGTTCGGACATCAGGTGATGCAGGCCCATGATGATGCGCGCCGTGGACATCGTATGCGTGATGCCGACCAGCGAACAGCGGTCGGGGCCCAGCTGCTGCCGGCGCCAGGGCGCGTTGGAATAGCCCGGCGTGGGGAAAAAGACGCAGCCCGCGCTGGTAAAATCGCCCCCGCCGCGCAGCACATGGGTCGTGATCGGGCGGGTTTCGCCCAGCGACCGCGCGATCTTGTCAAAAGCCTGGCCGCCGGCCTGCGTCTCGACCAGGCATTGCACGCTGTCGCCCGGCATGTGCCGCAGAAATCCCGCCAGAAAGGACTGCCCGGCCGAGCGGCGCCCGACCAGATCGCGGCCTTCGCCTTCGATCTGGTCGGGGTGGAAGTAGAGCGCCGGTGTGGCTGTGCTGTTCATGAGGGCCTGCGCAGGGTGTCAACGCTTGCAGTCTGACATCACCGGGGCAGGGCGCAAGCCCTTGTTCTACACCGCGAGATCCGCACAGCCCTGCGCATCGGAGGCCACTGCGAGGTCGAGCACCTTTTGCAGCGCCGCGCCGCGGGCAAAGTCGGGCTGCACCTGCGTGCCCGCCCGGATCGCCGCGATGAAGCGCACATAGTTCGTCTCGACCGCCGGCGGCTCGACATCGCGCCAGACGGCGGTCTGCATGTCCTCGCCAATGCAGGCGCGCAGGCTGCTCACGTTGTTCTCGTAACGCACGTCGAGCCCGCCTTTGGTGCCGAAGATCCGCAGGTTGAGGTCATTGAGGTGCCCCGTCGCCATGCGCGAGGCATGCACCACGCCCACGGCGCCATTGGCGAGCCGCAGATGCATCACAAAGCTGTCGTTGGCGTCGAGCACATACTCCCCGATCCGCCCGTCCGGCGCCTTGTCAAAGGTCACGAGTCGGCAGGACACATTGGTCGGAGCCGCCCCCGCGACGATGGTCGCAAAGTCGAGGATATGCACGCCGATATCGCCCAGCACCCCCATCGACCCATGCGCCGTGGACAACCGCCAGAGCCATTGCGGCATCGTGCTCCACTCGCCCCAGGCCGACTGGGTGAGCCAGCTTTGCAGATAGGCGGCCTCGAAATGGCGCACCTCGCCGATAGCCCCTGCGGCCACCATTTCGGCCGCCTTCATCAGCGCGGGGCCGTTGCGGTAGCTGAGGTTGACCATATGCACCACGCCTGCGGCCGCGGCCGCGGCGGCCATTTCGGCGGCATCGGCGTAGTTCGCGGCGAGCGGTTTTTCACAGAGCACATGCTTGCCGGCGGCGAGCAGGGGCAGGGTCGTGGGGTGATGCACCGGGTCGGGGGTGACGTTCGACACCGCGTCGAACTGCCCCCAGGCCAGCGCCTCGTCCACCGAGGCAAAGCCATGGGCGATGCCGTGCTTGGCGGTAAATGCGGCGAGGCGGTCGGGGTTGTTGTCCACCCCCGCCACCAGCTTCACGCCGGGGATCGCGGCATAGGCTTCGGCATGGGCGTTGGCCATGCCGCCGGTGCCCAGGATCAGGACGCGGATATCGCTCACCGGAAACCCTCCTCGCCGGCATGATGCAGACGCGGGCCGCGCTCGGTGATCGGTTCGAGCGCGGTCTCGACCGGGACATTGGGCGCGGCGGTCACATCGCCGATGCGCGCGGCGGGGTTGTAGGCCCATTTCACCGCATTGCGCAGCACGGTCTGCACATTGGCGTCGTGATAGGTCGGATAGGTCTCGTGACCCGGGCGGAAGTAGAACACATTGCCCGCGCCGCGCTTGTAGGTCAGGCCCGAGCGGAACACCTCGCCACCCTGGAACCAGCTCACGAACACGGTCTCGAGCGGTTCCGGCACGCCAAAGGGCTCGCCATACATCTCTTCCTGTTCCAGCTCGAAATGGTTGGGCAGGCCGGCGGCGATGGGATGGTTGGGCGAGGTCAGCCAGAGCCGTTCACGCTCGCCCGCCTCGCGCCAGGTCAGGTTGCAGGGCGTGCCCATCAGCCGCTTGAAGATCTTGGAGAAATGCGCCGAATGCAGCAGGATCAGCCCCATGCCGGACCACACCGCCTCGGCCACCCGTTCGACGACCGCATCCTCGACCTTGCCATGCGCGGCATGGCCCCACCACACGAGCACGTCGGTCTCGGCCAGCCGCGCGGCGGGCAGGCCGTGTTCGGCCTCCTGCAGGGTCGCGGTGGTGGCGGAAATGCCGGCGTCGCCGTTGAGCGCGGCGGCAATGCATGTGTGCATGCCGCCGGGATACAGGTCTGCGACGACCTTGTTGGTCTGCTCGTGGACGTTTTCGCCCCAGACGACGGTGCGGATGGCCATGGCGTTCTCCTCAGGATGGTTTTGTCAGACAATGCCCCGGCCCGGCCGGGCATTCAACGCGAATGTTTGCGCTATCGGCGCCTAGAGCATGGCCGCAAGCCCGTCCCAGACCAGCTTGATCCCGACCATCATCGTCAGGGCATAGGTGATGGGATAGAACACCTCGGTCCGCATCCGGCGGATCAGCGCGGCACCCAGCAGCGTAAAGACCGCGACAAGCGGCATCAGCACGGCCGAGGTGACAAGGTTGGCCGCGTCGAACTGGCCCAGCGCAAAATAGGGCAAGAGCTTGACCACATTCACCACGGCAAAGAACACCACGCTGGTGCCCGTCAGGATGCGCGGGTCCATGTTGAGCGGCATGGTATAGACCTGAAAGGGCGGACCACCCGCATGGGCGACAAAGCTCGTGTAGCCCGCGAGCGCCCCCCAGAAGCTACCGGCCCGCGCGTCATGCGGGCGCACGGCGGCGCGGCGGGCCTTGCTCGCCAGGAACCAGCGCAGCACAAAGGCCACGGCGATCACCCCGATGATGAGCCGCACCATCGCGTCCGACACCAGTGCCGCGGTCAGCCAGCCGATGCCGATGCCGACCATCGCGCCCGGCAGCATCAGCCACAGCGTGCGCCGGTCCCATGACCCCCACCAGGCCCAGAGGCTGAAGGCGTCGCTCACCAGCAGGATCGGCAGCAGGATGCCCGCCGCCTGCACCGGCGAGATGATGAGCGCCATCAGCGGCACCGACAGGACACCGACGCCCGCCAGCCCGCCCTTGCCCAGCCCCACAAGTGCCACGGCGAGCACCGCCAGCGCCAGCGACCACGGGTCGGAAAAGACGAAATCTGCCACGTGATCTTCTCCGCCTGCTGCCGGTTTGCGGGCCTGACCCTTTCCGCCCTTGTCAGGCATCCACGGCTGGCCACCGGCTTGCGCGTGGTATAGCGCCCGCTGCCGGCCTTGCATAGAACCTGCCCTTCCCCCGGCGGGCGCTATCCGGTGCGGCAAAGGTGGTTGACAGTCCAAGCCCCACTCAATAGCCAACTGCGGACCCTTGCCGCGCCCGCCCCCATGCGGCTGACGGACCGTTTTGCTGTCGGATTGGAGAGAACGCACCGATGAGGAAACTCTATCTCGACATGAAACATACCACCGGCATTGCCGGTGCCTACCGGATGGACGCGACTGCGCTGTCGAATGCGGCGGGCGTCAACCTCGGCAATCTCGTGTTCCGCCATGCGCTGCGCTTCATCATCTCCGATCTGGATGCGTTCGAGCCGGTGACGGGCCCCGAATACAGGGACATCGTGCAATCCGAAAAGCCGGACCATGTGCTGGTGTCCTGTGCCAACTGGCTGGGTCAGACCCAGCGCGACGAGCAGTTCAATCTGGGCCGGGCCGAGATGGTCGAAGCGGCCGATTGCACCGTGACCGCCTTTGGTCTGGGGGTGCAGGCCCCTGCGATGGACGCCGAGCGGCCGATCCGGCTGGGTCCGAATTCGATCCGGCTGGCGCGCGCCCTGTCCGAGCGCGCGCCGCAACTCAGCGTGCGGGACGAGCTGACGCGCCGGACGCTCGAGGCGTCTGG
This sequence comes from Rhodobacterales bacterium, assembly GCA_009993005.1. GTDB lineage: Bacteria > Pseudomonadota > Alphaproteobacteria > Rhodobacterales > Rhodobacteraceae > JAACUH01. The sequence goes on along the minus strand of JAACUH010000025.1, from coordinate 6,357 downwards.
CATCACCAATGCGGTGGTCACCGGCTGCCCGTCGAACTTCATCAATTGTGACCCCGATCTGGGCCGGAGGGTCGCTGCCCGCGCGGCGCATCTGGCGGGGCGACTGACCAGATGGGACGAGGTGCGCAGTGCCATCTCCGAAGTGACGGGTGGCCATGTCGCCTCTGGCGCCGTCCTGAAACGGCAGATGGCCATGCTCGACGAGACGCCGGCCTTCTACATCCTGCAGACGCCGGGACTCTTGCCCTTTGTGCTTGGCGAACGGACCAACATTACGGACTTATACCGCGAGAACAATCCGTTCATGGGGCAGAGCGGAAGGCTGTCAAAGGCGCTTTTGTCGAAGGTTCTGCATTTCGGGAATGTCGAGGCCTGGCTCGATTTCTCGCGGACCTGCGACTTGAGCTTTGGCATGCGTATCCACGGGACGATGGTGCCGTTGCAGGCGGGCGTGCCGTCCGTGCTGGTTGCCCATGACTCGCGCACCGTGGGCCTGGCCGCAGCGATGGGCGTGCCATGGATTTCGCCGGAACAGTTCCTGACGATCCACGATGCGGGTCCGCAGGCGATGCTGGATGCATTCGCAGGGCAGATCGAGGGCTATGACGCAAAGCGCAAGGTGCTGGCGGGTGTGATGAAAAACCTTGTCGAGGCGAGCGGCCTGCGCCCTCATGCAGAGTTGTTACGGCTGGTGTGATACGATCGTGCCAGAGGCCCTCGCCGACCCGTCGGCGGTGCGCAAGGATGCGGCATATTGCCTTTGGTTTTCGTCCGGCGGGCCTGGTCTGCGGCAGCAGACCTATCGCGCGGGACTTTGGGCTGGACAATAAACGGACAGAGCGGATAGTGCGAACCATAGTCAAATGCCGATTTGAGCGCTTTGAAACTTTCCGGTTCAGGACCGTCAGTATCCGTATTGAGGTGGGGCGTGGCCTTTTTGCAAAGAGTATCCAATGATGATTGATGTGCTTTTCATCGTCCCGTCCTTTTCGGGCGCCTCGCTTTGTTGCCAGACGCTCAGGTCGATCCGGGCCATGGCGGATCCTGCGACGTCCTGCATTCTGCTCACCGATGCCCTGACGCCTGACATCTCGACCTGCCTTGCAGAACCCGGACGGCCCGTTGACCTCCGGGTCGTGTCGGGTGACCCGGACGATGCGCTGCGCGACGCGTTGCGCGGGGCGGGGGCGGCGCTGGCCGTCGTGGCGGCGGATGGTGCGGCCTATGCGCCGGAAACCGTCGTCGCCCTGCGCCGCGCGCTTGCGACCGGGCCGGCGGACCTTGTCCTTTGCGATGTGCGGGTCGCGCAGGCCGATGGGACAAGCAGCGCGTTTGACCGCGCGGACCTCGATCCTGCGGCGCTGCTCGATCCCGCAGCGCTGCTCGGGCGCGCCGCGCTCGTTCCCGCAGCGACCTTTGCCGCGCCCGAGACATTGTTGCGGCTGGGGGTGGTCAACCGGACACCGCAGGCCATCGCCGGATGCGCGATGACAGCGCGCGCGATCGACGCGGGCCTGACCTGCGTTCTGGCAGAGGGGGCCGTGGCAACTTTGCCGTCGGCGGCCATGGGGGAGGCAGATGGTCCGTCCGGCATTTCTGCGGCATTTCCCGAACTGGATCTCTCTGCCGAGGACTGCGCCTTGCTCGCCAGCCTCGCGCGCGGGCAGGGCGAAAGTGACGCGGACGGGCAGGCGCTGGCCGCCCTGTTGCGCCGCCATCGCTCGGCACGGCTGAATGTCGCGGTCGCCCGCGGGATGCTGCTTGCCGGGGCCGATGAAGAGCGCCGTCGTGCCGTCACCGGCCCCGTGGACTGGGCCGCGTTGCCCGCGCGGTTCGTACGGGTCGCCTCGAACCATGCGCCGCGCCCGCTGTTCACCATCCTCATCGCCACTTTCAACGCCGCCGCCGACCTGCCCGAAACGCTCCGCTCGATCGCAGAGCAGCATCGCGACGATGTCGAATGCATCGTGATCGACGGCGGGTCGCGCGACCACACGCTCGAGGTCGCGCGCGCCTGGCCGCATGTGGTGACGCAATGCTTCAGCCAGCCCGACCGCGGGCTTTATGATGCGCTGAACAAGGGCCTCGCCATGGCGCGCGGCGTGCTGATCGGGATCGTGGGGGCGGGTGACTGCTATCTGCCCGGCGCGCTCGACTGTGTGGCGGCCGCACATTCCGCCAACCGGACCGATGTCTATGGCGGCCAGACCATCGAGGTCACGCCCGAGGGCCACACCCGCCGCCGCAAGGACGAGCCCTGGGGGCTCAACGCTTTTGTCAGCGGCGGCCCGGTCGGACATAACGGCATGTTCGCCACCCGCGACGCCTATGACGAGATCGGCCCCTTTGGTCAGGTCTATCCGATGGCCGAGGATACCCGCTGGATGCACCGCGCGATCCGCGCCGGCAAGACGTTCACCTATCTGCCGCAGGCGGTGGTGCTGTTTCCGCTGACCGGCATGTCGAACAAGAACCCCGATCTGGTCTGGCAAGAGGCGCATGGCCTGATCAAGCAGAACTTTCCGCTGATCGACCTGAACCGCGAGGATGCGCTCAAGCTGTTGTTCGGGGCGCGCGGCTGGTGCGCGCCCGAAGAGATCAAGCCGGTGATCGCGCGGCATGCGCATGTGCCGCTCAACATCAGCGCCGCGCTGGCGCTGCGGGCCGAGAATGTGGACACCGCGCGGATGCTCGACATCTTTGACGGTGTGCTGTGGCACGAGGCGGCGCCGCTCTATGCGCGCAACGGGCTGCGGTTTGTCGGCAAGACGCCCGAGGCCCGGCCGCTCCTGTCGATCGTGGTGCCGAGCTACAATGTCGGCGATTACCTCGGCAAGGCGCTGCGCAGTATCCTGATGCAGGACGAAGAAGACTTCGAGGTCATTGTCGTCAATGACGGCGCCACCGATCACACCCTTGCCGTGGCGCAGGCCTTTGCGGCGGTGGACGGGCGGGTGCGTGTCCTGACGCAGCACAATCAGGGGTTGGGCCAGGCGCGGCTGTCGGGTCTGCCACTGTGCCGGGGCGACTATGTGTGGTTCGTCGATTCCGACGATTTTCTGCGCGATGACAGTCTGGGGCGTATCCTCGCGGTGCTCCGAGAGGCGCGCCCCGATGCCTATATGGTCAACTTTGCCTATATCGACGAGGCCGGAAAGACCGAGTATGTGCCGATTGCCGATCCGTCCCTTGGCGGGCTGATTGTCCGGCCCGTCGCGCGCGAAAAGTCGTATAGCTCTCTCGCTGGCTGGAATGCGCAGACCTGGCGCTTCATCGTGCGGCGCGACGTGATCCGTGCGCATGACCTGACCTTTCCGGTGGGTTTTTACTACGAGGACCACCATTTCGCGCTCAAGCTGATGGCGCGGGTCGAGACGATCTTTGTCGATCCGGCGGTGAGCTACATGTACCTGCGCCGGCAAGGGTCGATTTCCACCGACCGCGGCCGCAAGGCGTTCGATTTCCTGCATATCCGCCGCCTTTGCCTCGACTTTCTCAAGGCGGAGGGTCTGTTGGACAGGATGAGCGGGCTCGCGCTGACCTATGTCCTGCCCACCGGTTTCGTGCGCCACCACCTCGCACCGGAGTTCCACGGCGAATTCGTGCAGGCCGTGGTGGATGACATGGATGCGCAGGAGCGCCGGCTGTTGCTGCGCTGCGGCAGCGGCGCCGATTTCGCCTTGCTGGCCGAAGCGGCCCCCGGCTGGACCGCGCGCCTGTCGTCAGACCCGGCCGAAGCGCAGTTTCTGCCAATGATCGCCGCGGCGGCAATGCGTGGCTTTGCCGGGGCCACGCCGCGTGACACCCTACATCCGCTGTCGCGAACGCTGTTGCGCCATCAGGTTCTCGGGCTCTATGGGGTCGAGACATGGTCGGGTAATCCTGCGATGCCGGGGTCCTATGCCTGGAGCGAGGGACGCGAGATGTACTTGCGCCTGCGCCCGGCCGGCTACAGCCGCCCGACCCTGCATGTGCGGTTCCGCAACATGACCGAAGGCCAGATCCTGCTGATCGAAGGGCCGGGCCTGGTGCAGGCCTGTCCGGCCGTGTCCCATGACATCGCGCAGCCACAGTCCTTCTTTGTGGCGCTCGACCCGTCGCAAGAGGACCTGGTGGTGCGCCTGTCCACCAGCCATCTGCGCAAGTTCGACAATCGGGAAGGCGGGGTGATCATCGAAGCGATCGAGCTGATCAACGGCGACACCGGAGCCTGGCTGCCCGCGCCGGCCGCACAACAACAGCCCACCGTCAACGCGCCCGGCGATTCGCGTGTGCAGGGGATGCATGTCGATGTCCGGGTGCGGCGCGAGAACCGCACCTATGTCCACGTGGGCCATCACTGCGACGTCACCGCGACCATCGTGTTCGAACGCGGCGTCGGGTCGGTCACGGTGGGCGATGGCACGTCGATCGGCAACGGGACGCTGATCATCTGCACACAACCCGAGGGGATCCGCATCGGGCGCAATGTGATGCTGTCCTGGGATGTCACGGTTCTGGACAACAATTCGCATTCGCGGGACCGCAACTTGCGCGAGAATGACGCGACAGACTGGCTGGCGGGGATCCGCAAGGGCAGGCTGGGTGTGTTCAAGAACTGGCACGGCGTGGCCAGCGCCCCGGTCGTGATCGGTGACGGGGCCTGGATCGGGTTCGGGTCCGTCATCATGAAAGGCGTGACTGTCGGTGAGGGCGCGGTCGTGGCCTCCCGCTCAGTCGTGACCCGTGACGTGCCGCCATACAGCGTGGTTGGGGGCAATCCGGCGCGGGTGCTGTCGCAGGACGATGCGCCGATGGCGCAACGGGCGATGCGAGATGCTGCGCGCTTTCCCGATGTGCCGCTGCCGCCGGTGACCTTCGGCCCGGCGCCCGAGTGATGGCGGGGATTGCGGACATGACAGAAGAAACACAGCCGACAATGACCTGGGAAGAGGCCGTGCGCTGGCTGGTCGAACACCCGGACCCTGCCAACCGCGCCTTGGCCCATGCCTGCTATTTCGACGGTGAGGCGCTCGAGGCTGCCATCCGCTTTGCCGACAGTCCGGAATGGGGCGGTGTGCGCGCGCTGCTGCCCGCGCCGCCGGGCCGGGCGCTCGACCTTGGTGCGGGGCGGGGCATTTCGAGCTTTGCTCTGGCGCGCGATGGCTGGGACGTTGTTGCGGTCGAACCCGATGCCAGCGGACTGGTCGGTGCTGCGGCGATCGAGGAAATCGCCCGTATCGCCGACCTGCCGATCGAGGTGCAGGGCGGCAAGGCCGAGGCGCTGCCTTTCGAGGACGGGCATTTCGACGTGGTGCATTGCCGTCAGGCGCTGCACCACGCCGCCGATCTGAAACAGATGTGCGCCGAGGCACTGCGTGTCTTGCGTCCGGGCGGCACGTTCATCGCCACCCGCGAGCATGTGCTGACCCGGCGCTCCGACCTTCAGGCGTTTCTGGACAGTCATCCGCTGCACGCGCTTTACGGCGGCGAGAACGCCTATACGCTCGAAGAATACCGGGCCGCGCTCTCGGCGCCCGGGCCGGCCTCGGTCACGCTGCTGTCGCCCTATGCCTCTGTCATCAATGTCTTTCCCGCGTCGCACGAGGAAGAACGCACCCGGCTCGCCCGCATCGCCGGAGTGCGGCCCGAAGAGGTGCCCGACTTTGCGTTCCGCATCCGCGACCATTTCGACAGCGCGCCGGGGCGGCTCTACAGCTTTGTGGTGGTGAAGTGACCCGGCGGGTTGTCGTGACCGGCGCTGCCGGCTTTATCGGCCGGCATGTGGTGCGCGAGCTGGTGGCGCAGGGGGTCGAGGTGGCGGGGCTGCTGCGCACGCCGCTGGCCGCCGCCGAGCGCGATGCGCTGGGCCTGGCCGCCTGGAGCGATGGCGGCATCACCCCGGCGACGCTGGGCGATGTCGCGGGTGACGCCGATACGATCATCCATTGCGCGGGCAGCGGGTCGGTCGCGCTGTCGCTCGAACAGCCGCGCCGCGATTTCGACAGCAATGTGCTCACCACCCAGACGGTGCTGGAATTCGCGCGGCTGCGCGGGTCCACCCGCGTGGTGCTCGCGTCGAGCGCGGGTGTCTATGGCTGCGCAACCGATCTGCCGATCCGCACCGATGCGCCCTGCAACCCGATTTCGCCCTATGGCGTGAACAAGAAGATCAGCGAATTGCTGGCCGGCCAATACGCCCGGCATTTTGGCGTCAAGGTCGCCATCGTGCGACTGTTTTCGGTCTATGGCGCCGGGTTGCGCAAGCAGTTGCTGTGGGATGCCTGCCGCAAGATCGACCGCGGCGAGAGCCTGTTCTTTGGCACCGGGTCCGAGACCCGCGACTGGATCCATGTCGCCGATGCCGCCCGGCTGATG
>JAACUH010000193.1 GCA_009993005.1 Rhodobacterales bacterium | reverse complement strand
AGGATGTCAAAGTCAGATGAGGTCGTCTTCTTCCCGCCGGACATGCGCAGACATCGCGGAACCCCTTATGAAACATCTCTTGGCTCGGAAACGATAATGGGGATTGATTGCGGTCGCGTCAACGCGGCTCAAGCGGCGTCGCGCGCCGCGCCGCGTCCGCGATAGGCCTTGCGCACCGCGTCGGCCAGCCGTGCGGTCAGCGCCGCTTTCGGGCCCTGCGCCTCATAGAGGTTGATCGACACGCTGGGCAGCGGCGGCAGCGCGCCGTCATGCGCGATGCGCGCCATGTAGGGCGGCACCGCGCTGTCGAGCAGGGCGATCACGCCGAGGTCGGCGGAGACGCTGGCTTCGATGGTGCGGGTGCTGTCGGCCTCCACCGCCATCACCCAGTCGATGCCCGCAGCCTCCAGCGCGCGCTGGGCGATGCCGCGGAACATGCAGCGATACTCGAACGCCAGCGGCACCGGGCGGTTGCGCCACGCCTGGCCGTCATGGGCGCCGACCCAGACCATCGGGCTGTCGATCAGCGTCTCGCCGCCGGGGTCCACGCCGTTCTCGGTGGTCAGGATCAGATCGGCCTCACCGCGCGTGAACTGGGCCTTGAGCGGTTCGGTGACCGACGAGATCAGCGACACCCGCACGCGCGGATGACTGCGCGCGAACTGGCTCAGCACGCCGGGAATGTGGGGATAGACCGCGTCATGCGGCACGCCCAACACCAGTTCGCCCTCCCATTCCTCGCCGGTCATGCGCGCCATGACCTCGTCGTTGAGCGCCAGCATCCGGCGCGCGTAG
>JAACUH010000024.1 GCA_009993005.1 Rhodobacterales bacterium | reverse complement strand
GGTGGTAGGGGCCAGCGTCCGGGTCTTTGCCGCTGACGCAGCGGTCGCGCGCTGGGTGCAGGCCGCGCGCGGCGCGGCGCTGGAGGCGCTGGCCGACCCGGCGCTGCGGGCGCGCTGGGATCGGCACGGGGGCACATGGTTCGCGGGCGTCGATGTCCTGCCCAACGCCGCCGACGGCAGCATCGGCGGCGTGCCATTGGCGGGGGCGTGGCGCGATCTGGTCGCGCCGCCCGCGCGCTGGCACCGGGCGCAGCTTTCGGTCGTCCGGCCCGGCTATCCCGGCCGCGATCCGGGCGAAAGCGACGCCGCCCATGCCTATCGCCGCGACCGTGACGGCGCGCATCTCGACGGGCTCCTGGCCGAAGGGGCCGGCAAGCGGCGCCATCTGCGCGAGCCGCACGCCTTTGTCCTGGGCCTGCCGCTCGATGCCTGCGGCGCCGGGGCCAGCCCGCTGGTGGTGTGGGAGGGCAGCGACGTGCTGATCCGCGACGCCTTGTCCGCCGCCTTTGCCGGGGTGCCGCCCGCGCGCCGGGGCGATGTGGATGTGACCGAGGTCTATCAGGCCGCCCGCGCCCGGGTCTTTGCCACCTGCGCGCGGCGTGTGGTTGCTGCGGTGCCGGGTCAGGCAGTGCTGATGCACCGCATGGCCATCCATGGCGTCGCCCCCTGGCAGGCGGGGGCAGAGGCCCCGCCCGAGGGCCGGATGATCGCCTATTTCCGGCCGCTCTGTGACGACCCCGGCGATTGGCTGGCGCGGCCCTGACGGTCCGGCTGCGCCCGTGCCGTTTGGCTTACCCCTGGTCCGACCCCGCCAGCCGCGCCGCGCGCCCGCCGCGCCGCTGGCGCAAGAGCGGCGCGCGTGCGGGCAGGGTCGCCATCACATCGCGCCGCGCTTCGGGCGACATCCGCGACCAGGCGCTGATCTCGTCGATCGTGCGCAGGCAGCCGGTGCACAGCCGCGTGGCCGGATGGATCACGCAGACCTTGATGCAGGGGCTGTCCACCTCGGCGCGTTTCCAGATCTCATCGGTCATGCGAAGCCCTCAGATGTGTCAGCCGGTCCAGCAGCCCCTGCAGGATATAGCCCGCCGCCACATGGTCGATCACCTCGGCGCGACGTTTTCGTGACGTATCCGCCTCGAGCAGCGCGCGCTCTGCCGCGACGGTGGACAGCCGTTCATCCCAAAAGGTGATCGGCAGCGGCGTCAGCCGTTCGAGGTTGCGCGCAAAGGCGCGGGTGGATTGGCAGCGTGGCCCCTCCGACCCGTCCATGTTGAGCGGCAGGCCCAGCACGAAGCCCGCCAGGTCGCGCGCCTGCGCAATCGCCAGCAGCCGCGCGGCATCGGCGGTGAACTTGGTCCGCTTGACGGTCTCGAGCGGGCTCGCCACCGACAGCATCCGGTCCGACACCGCCACGCCGATGGTGACCGTGCCCAGGTCGAGCCCCGCCACCGCCCGCCCCGGCGCCAGCGCCGCGGCAAACTCCTGCGGGGTGGCGCAGATCAATCCGCCACCCCGGCGCTCTCGGCGGCCGCGGCAATCTGCGACATCGCCCCGGCATCGCCGGCAAAGACCACGCGCGCCTCGTCCCAGATCGCGCGCGCGGCCTCGGTCTCGCCCAGCACCCCGTAGGAGGAGATGAGCCGCGCCCAATCCTCCGCCGGCCCCCCCTCGGCGGCGAGCCGCGCGTTGAGTTGCCCCACCATGCCCCGGATCATCGCCTCGCGGTCGCCCGCCTCCATCCCGGCCGCGGCCTGCATCTGCTCGGCCGTGGGGCCGCGCAGCGGTGGCGGCGTGTAGTCGGTGCCCGCGAGAAAGGCGATATCGCCGACCAGCCCGCGCGCGAGCCGCGCATGCAGCCCCTCGCCGCCCTCCTCGATCACCCCGCGCCAGAGCGCCAGCGCCAGGTCGGGCCGGTCGGTCTGCGCGTAAAGCAGCCCGGTATAATAGCGCCCGGCAAGGTTGGCGGGGTCGGCCGCGAGGATCCGCTCGATCACCCCGTCCGCCTCGGGCGAGACAAAGCCGCCCGCGGCAAAGACCATCCGGTCGAGCAGCCCGGTCAGGTCGGTCACGCTCGCCTCATCGCCGCGCAGCCGCACCACCTCGCGCATCGCCGCGACCGCTCCGGGCAGATTGCCGGTGCGCGTCTCGAAATCGGTCAGGATCATCCAGCCGCTGATGTCATCGGGCTCGGTCTCAAGGCCCGCGCGCAGGTTGGCGACAATGGCGGCGATTTCCTCGGGCACCTCGACCGCCCCTTCCGCCATCATCTGGGCCGCCGCCACCTCGGCCTCGGCCTGCGACATCCGCCCGGCGCGCAGCGCATTGCCGTCCGCCAGCCGCTGCGCCCGGGGAAAGTCCGTGGCGCCCGGCGCGCCCAGACCAGCGTAGAGCGCAAGGCTCCCGCCCCCCAGCACGAGCGCGCTCACCACCGCCGCAACACGCGTGAGCCCCGCCGGCGCCGGGCCCAGCGTCCGCGCCCCCGCCCGGTCAGCCGCCAGCAGCCTGCGGGCGACCTCGGTGCGCGTGCGCGCCGCGTCCTGCGGGTCGAGCACGCCGCGCGCGAGGTCCCGTTCGACCTCGGCCAACTGGTCGCGGTAGATCGACACGGCCTGCGCATCCTCCGCGCCCGCCTTGCCACCGCGCAGCAACGGACCCAGCAGGGCCGCGACGACAAACGCGGCCATGACGACAGTGATGATCCAGAACAGCATCGCACCTCCCCTGTGTTGCGCGCCCTTGTAGCGGGCGGGCCGCGCCAGCGAAAGGCCGCTGCGACCATCCGCCCACTCCCTGATGCCCGCGCCGCAGGCCATGTCGCATTCGCGCTGCGCTGTGCCGCAGCCAGTCGCCATTCAAATCCGGTCAAGGTCCAGTTACAGCTCATCCGCAGGATACACCCGAGACCTGAAGGGGATTCGTCCGATGAAACGCTATTCCGTCCTGGCCATCGCCCGCGAGGCGCTGCGCGGCCACCTCGGCTGGGACCGCGCCTGGGCCTCACCCGCACCCAGGGCGCACTATGACGTGGTCATCGTCGGCGCCGGCGGCCATGGCCTCGCTACCGCCTATTACCTCGGCAAGAACCACGGCATCCGCAACGTGGCGATCGTCGAGAAAGGCTGGCTCGGCGGCGGCAACACCGGGCGCAACACGACGATCATCCGCTCGAACTACCTGCAGGACCCTTCTGCCGCGATCTACGAGAAATCCCGCAGCCTCTACGAGACGCTGAGCCAGGAGCTCAACTACAACGTCATGTTCAGCCCCCGCGGCGTGATGATGCTGGCCCAGACCCAGCACGAGGTGCGCGGCTACCAGCGCACGGCACATGCCAATGCGCTGCAAGGCGTGGCGACCGCGTATATCGGCCCCCAAAAGGTCAAGGAACTCTGCCCGATCATCCATATCGACGGGCCGCGCTACCCGGTGCTGGGCGCGCTCTGGCAACCGCGCGGCGGCACCGCGCGCCATGACGCGGTCGCATGGGGCTATGCCCGGGCCTGTTCCGACATGGGGATGGACATCATCCAGCAATGCGAGGTGACGGCCGTGCGCCAGTCGCAGGGCCGCGTCACCGGCATCAGCACCACCAAGGGCGACATCGCCTGCGACAAGCTCGGCATCGTCGTCGCCGGCCATTCGGGCGAGCTTGCGCGGATGGCGGGCTTCCGCCTGCCGGTCGAAAGCCTCGCACTGCAGGCGCTGGTGTCAGAGCCGATCAAGCCCTGCATGGATGTGGTCGTGATGGCCAATACCGTGCACGGCTACATGTCGCAGTCCGACAAGGGCGAAATGGTGATCGGCGGCGGCACCGACGGCTTCAACAACTTTACCCAGCGCGGATCCTTCCACCATATCGAGGAAACCGTGCGCGCCCTGATCGAGACCTTCCCGATGCTCTCCCGGCTCAAGATGCTGCGCCAATGGGGCGGCATCGTGGACATGACCGGCGACCGCTCGCCGATCATCTCGCCCACGCCGCTGGGCAATTGCTTCATCAACTGCGGCTGGGGCACCGGCGGGTTCAAGGCGATCCCCGGCTCGGGCTGGGCCATGGCCGACCTGATGGCGCGCGGCACCCCGGGCCCGCTCGCCGCCGCCTTCGGCCTCGACCGCTTCCGCGCGGGCCGCTTCATCGACGAAAGCGTCGCGGCGGGGGTGGCACATTGATCCTCTCCCCGCGCCCTGTCCATCTTTTGGCCCCAAATATCCCGGGGGGAGTCTCCGAAGGAGACGGGGGGCAGAGCCCCCTGCCTTTCTCATATCCTGGAACGCCCGTATGCTGACCCTTCACTGCCCCCATTGCGGCACCCTGGCCGCCGAAACCGAACTCACCGCCGGCGGCGAGGCGCATCTGAAACGCTTCGGCCCGGGTTCTGATGACGACAGTTTCGAGGGCTACCTGTTCATGCGCGAAAACCCCAAGGGCGTGCATTTCGAACGCTGGCGCCACAGCTATGGCTGCGGCAAATGGTTCATCGCCGCGCGCTGCACCGCCACGCTCGAGGTGTTCGGCACCTATCCCGCGCAGAGCTCCGCCCCGCCGCAACATATCCGCGACGCCATCACCGCACGCCGCCCCGGCTGGGGCTGGAGGGATCTCGCATGAGCACGCGCCTGGCCACCGGAGGCCGCCTGATCGACCGCGCCCGCGCCGTCGATTTCACCTTCAACGGCAAGACCCTGCGCGGTTTCGCGGGCGATACACTCGCCTCCGCGCTCCTGGCCAATGACCAGATGATGATCGGCCGCTCGTTCAAATACCACCGCCCGCGTGGCGTGGTGGCGAGCGGCGCCGAAGAGCCCAATGGCCTGGTCAACCTCGGCCTCGGCCCGGCGTTCGAGCCGAACGCCCGCGTGACCACGACCGCGCTTTTCGGCGGGCTGACGGCCGAAAGCCAGAACCACTGGCCCAGCCTCGAGTTCGACATCGGCGCCATCAATTCGGCCTTCGCCCGCTTTCTGCCGGCGGGCTTCTATTACAAGATGTTCATCCACCCGCGCAGCTTCTGGAAACACATCTATGAGCCCTTCATCCGACAGTCCGCAGGGTTGGGCCGCGCGCCGAAAAACCGTGACGCGGACAGTTACGAACATTTCCACGCCCATGTGGATGTGCTGGTGGTGGGCGGCGGTATCGCGGGGCTTCAGGCGGCGCTCAGCGCCGCGCGGACCGGCGCCGAGGTGCTGCTGATCGAACAGACCGCCCATTGGGGCGGCCGCGCGGCGGTGGATGACCCGGTGATCGACGGCACACCCGCCGCCTACTGGATCAAGACCACGCTGCAAACACTTGAATCCATGCCGAATGTCCGCTTGCGCAACCACATGATGGGGGCGGGTCTCTATGACCATGGCTATGCCCTGGCCCATGAGCGGCTGACCGACCACGCGCCCGCCACGCCCGGCCCGCGCCACCGGCTCTGGCGCATCCGCGCCGGGCGCATCATCACGGCCACGGGTGCAATCGAGCGGCCTTTGTCCTTTGCAGGCAATGACGTGCCGGGCGTTCTTCTTGCATCTGCCCTGCGTGACTACATCGTCAATTACGGGGTGAGCGCGGGCGACCGCACCGTGGTTGTCACCAACAATGACGACGCCTATCGCACCGCCATCGCGCTGGTGCAGGCGGGGCTGATCGTGCCCGCGATCCTCGACGCGCGGCCGCAGGCGGATGGGCCGCTGGTGCGCCAGGCGCGTGATCTGGGGATCAGGGTCGAACAGGGGCGCGGCATCGCCAAGGTCCAGGGCCGGCGCCGCGTCACCGGCGTCGCGATCTGCGCGCAGGCGGGCGAAGGCGCTGTATTGGAAGAGATATCCTGCGATGCCGTCGCCATGTCGGGCGGCTGGTCGCCGGTCGTGCACCTGTGGTCGCATTGCGGGGGCAAGCTCATCTGGGACGAGGAGCAGGCGATGTTCCGCCCCGATGCCACCCGGCCGCCGCTGGGCGCCGATGGGCAGGGTTTCGTGCAGGTGGTGGGTGCCGCCAACGGGCACCTGCGCACGGGCGCCGTGCTCGCCGATGCCGCCGATGCCGCCGATGCCGCCGTGCTCGCCGATGCCGCCGATGCCGCCGGCGGTGAGGCCCCCGTGGCGCAAGACGCCGAAGAGACGCCGATGGCGCCGGTCTGGCTGATGCCGCAGGGCGCGAGCCTGAAGTTGCGGCAGAAAATGTGGCTCGATTTTCAGAACGATGTAAAGGTCTCGGACGTGCAACTCGCCGCGCGCGAGGGCTATGAGAGCGTCGAACACGCCAAACGCTACACCACGCTGGGCATGGCGACGGATCAGGGTAAACTGAGCAATATCAACGGTTTGGCCGTGCTCTCCAGCGCGCTCAACACGCCGATCCCGCAGGTGGGCACGACGACCTTCCGCCCGCCTTACACGCCGATCTCGATGGGCGCCATCGGCGGGGCCGCGCGCGATGCGCTGTTCCAGCCTCTGCGCCGCACGCCGCTTCAGGACTGGCACGAGGCCCATGGCGCCACGTTCGAACCCGTCGGGCAGTGGCGCCGCCCCTATGCCTATCCCCGCGCGGGCGAGAGCACCCATGACGCGGTGATCCGCGAGGTCAAGAACACCCGTCAGGCCATTGGACTGCTTGACGCATCCACGCTGGGCAAGCTCATTGTCAAGGGGCCGGACGCGGGCCGCTTCCTCGACATGCTCTATACAAATGTGATGTCGAGCCTGCCGGTCGGGCGCTGCCGCTACGGGCTGATGTGCTCTGACAACGGCTTTCTGATCGACGATGGCGTGGTGGCGCGGCTGTCAGACGATACCTGGCTTTGCCATACCACCACCGGCGGCGCGGACCGGATCCATGCGCATATGGAGGATTGGCTGCAATGCGAATGGTGGGAATGGCAGGTTTACGTCGCCAATGTCACCGAACAATTCGCACAGATCGCCGTGGTCGGGCCCAAGGCGCGGGCTTTGCTGGAAAAACTGGGGGGCGTGGATGTGTCCAAGGCGGCGCTGCCCTTCATGCATTGGGCCGAGGGCACGCTGGCGGGCATCCCGGCGCGCATTTTCCGCATCTCGTTCTCGGGCGAGCTCAGCTATGAGGTCGCGGTTGCCGCCGGGCAGGGCCGCGCGCTCTGGGACAGGCTGGTGGCCGAAGGCGCGGCGCTTGGCGCGATGCCCTATGGCACCGAGGCGCTGCATGTGATGCGCGCCGAAAAGGGCTATATCATGATCGGGGACGAGACCGACGGCACCGTGATTCCACAAGACCTCGGCCTCGACTGGGCGATCAGCAAGAAGAAGGCTGACTATCTGGGCAAGCGCGCCCAGGAACGCAGCCATATGGCCGACCCCGAGCGCTGGACGCTCGTGGGGCTCGAGACGGTTGACGGGGCGGTGATCCCCGATGGCGCCTATGCGGTCGGCGACGGGGTCAATGCAAACGGCCAGCGCGTGACCATCGGGCGCGTGACTTCGACCTATTACTCGCCCACGCTGGGGCGTGGCATCGCGATGGGGCTGGTGCTGCGCGGGCCGCAGCGGATGGGCGAGGTGATCGACATCCCGCGCCTCGACGGCAGCATCATCAAGGCGCGGATCGTGGACCCTGTGGTCTATGACAAGGCGGGGGAGAGGCTCGATGGCTGAGGCGCGCGCGATGGATGTGGTGGTGGCCCCGGCCGCGCCGCTGGGCATGATCACCCTGCGCGGCGATCTGGCGGCACTGGCGCCGGTGTGCGCGGCGGTGACGGGCGCTGCGATGCCGGGGGTGCGCAAGGCCGAAGTGTCCGGCGGGCGCGGGATCGTCTGGATGTCGTCTGACGAGGTGCTGCTGCTGGTCGCGCCTGCGGATGTGGCGGGCGCGCTCGCGCAGATCGGCACGGCGCTGGCGGGCCAGCATCATCTGGCGGTCGATGTGTCGGATGCGCGCGCGGCCTTCACCCTCACCGGCCCCGCCGCGCGCGAGGCGCTGGGCAAGCTCACCCCGACCGACCTGCGCCCCACAGCCTTTGGCCCCGGCGACGCGCGCCGGTCGCATCTGGGGCAGGTCGCCGCCGCCTTCTGGATGGCGCAGGGGGGGGCGGTGACTGTGGTCTGCTTCCGCTCGGTCGCAGACTACATGCTTGAATTGCTGCGGGTTTCTGTCGCGGCAGGCCCGGTCGGATACGCCTAGTCGTCGAGCGCCGGCGCGCTGCCGGCCGGCCCTTCATAGGGTTTGAACACCGTTTTGGTCGCCTCGCCGATGGCGGCCACCTCGGCGGCAAGGGTCGCGCTGTCGAGGTCGGGCCAGGGCGTTGCCCCCGCGATCAGCCCCGCGCCATGCAGCGCCGCGTGCAGGCGGGCAAAGCTGATCTGCCCCCAGCTTGTCCGCGACGGGCGGTTGGCGTGACCTTCGATCCAGTTGCGCTCGAGCACGTTGACGGCATGCGCCTCGGCCCCCTGAAAGGCGCGGATCTGGCGGGCAAAGATCTGGTCGAGGTCGCCGTCGCGCCGCGCGATCACGCCGACCTTTTGCCCCGCATGGCCCACCAGCGCCAGCAGGTGCAGCGGCGAGCAATCGACCCCGATGATATGGGTCGCGGCCTTGTAGGCGGCGATCTGCGCGTCAAAGCTGTGCAGTTGCGGGTGGAACACCGTATAGCCCTCGGCCTCCAGATACGCCTCGAGCCGCTTTTCCCCGATCACGCTGCCCCGGATCGCGGGCAGGGCCGAGCGCGATATATAGATCTTCTCCGCCCCCTGCGGCGCGATCGCCTTGCCGCTGTAGGCGCGCACGAAGTCGCGGAACTCGGGCGCGCCCTCGATCATCTGGAACATCCCGAACCCCTGACGAGGCACATATAATTCCGCGACGCGGGTGGGGTCGGCGAGGTTGTGCAGCGGCGCCGTGACACCCAGCGCCTCCAGGAACGGGCCATAGACCGCGGCCACATGTTCGGGGCGGTTCTGGAACTTGGGCACGGTGATGACGCCGTCGATCTGGTCGCGCAGACTGTCAAAGGCCCAGATGCGGCAGATGCTTTCCACCAGAAAATGCCCGAAATGGCCAAAGAGCGGCCCGAGAAACATGTAGCGGCCGGGCAGGTCCAGGATCTCGCCCGCCGCAGGCATCGCCGGCCTGATGGTCACCGGGTTGCGCCCGCGCCAGGTGATGGAGTTCTCGACATATTCCCCATCCGCCGTCAGCACGCCCGATTTCTGCACCGACTGGTTGCCCAGCCCCTTGGCCGGGGGCACCACGATGGCGCCTTGCAGACGGGTGATATGGGCGGCGATGGGGCCGCTGATATCGGGGGCGGCAAAGGCGGGGGTGTCGGTCATGAGGCGGGCCTTGGGTGTTGCGACGATATGCAACGCTCTAGGGCCGTGCCGGGCCAAAGGCAAACGCTGCCGCAGCATTGTCCCGAATTTCGCCACAGTCGGCTGGCATGAGCCGGACTTGAACGCCAATGGGTCGTCGCTTAGGCTGATCCCGAGGCAAGAGGCACAAGGCCCGAAGTCAGGCAAATCACGAAGGTCACACCCATGTCCGAGACCCGCAATATCGAACGGCTGAGCGCCGACGCCGCCATGGCCCGCGCGCGCAAGAACGACCTGCGCCGCTATCCATCGCCCGACCGCGACGGCGACAGGCTCTATCCGCTGGCCTCGCCCACGGTCACGCCGTCGTTCCAGATCGGGGCCGATGACACGATCTTTGCCATCGGGTCCTGTTTTGCCCGCAACGTCGAAAAGGCGCTGCACGCCGCCGGCAAGCGGGTGCTGTCGCGCGAGTTCGAGCTGGGCGACATCGGCGCGAGCCTCGAGGATGCCGCGAATTTCTTCAACAAATACTCGATCCACTCGGTGCTGAACGAAATCCGCTGGGCGCTCGAGCGTGACACATTTCCGGGCGCTGACATCATCTACGAGACCGCGCCGGGGCGCTACTGCGACCCGCAGCTTGGCATGGCGCGGCTCGATTACCCGCTCGACCAGATCCTCGCCTTTCGCCATCGCTACCTCGACGCGATGGCGGCGGTGGCCACGGCCGATGTCATCATCCTGACGCTGGGCTATGTGGAGACGTGGTATGACCGCAAGCTGGGGCTCTACCTCAACGTCGTGCCGCCGACGCAGATCATCAAGGCCGAGCCCGACCGCTTCGAGTTCCGCGTGCTGAGCTATGCCGACATCATGGCGAGCCTCGAAGAGCTTTACGCCCTGCTGATCAAGCACCGCACCAAGCCGCTCAAGATGCTGGTGACGGTGTCGCCGGTGCCGCTGCTGGCCACCTTCCGCGACATGGATGTGCTGGTGGCCAATGCCTATTCGAAATCGGTGCAGCGCGCCGCGCTCGACGAGTTCGTGCTGGGCAAGCCGGGGGTGGATTATTTCCCCTCCTACGAATTCGTGGCGCTGAGCAACCCGACCGTCGCCTGGTCGCGCGGCGATTATCGCCACGTGAGCCAGGACGTGATCAACCTCATCATGTCCAACGTGCTGACCCATTACGTCGAGGGGGCCGAAGGGCAGGCGCCCGACGCCAGGGGTGCCATCTCGCCCGATGCGCTGCTGTCCTCGGTGCGCATGATGCTGAAACTTGGCAGTTTTCAGGAAATCTCGGACATTTGCGCGACCCATCGCGCCATCGCCGATGCCGATGTCGAGGTGCTGATGATCGAGGCGACCGCCGCGCGGCGGCTGGATCAGCTCGACGCGTCCTATTCAGCGCTCGACAAGGCGCATGAGATCGCGCCGGATCGGCCCGATGCGCTGGAGCGGATGATCATGCTCTGCCGCCCCCTGCGCCGCAAGGCCGATGCGCGCAGCCTGCTCGACCAGCACGCGCAGACCTTTCCCGCGCGCAGCGATTTCCGCGAGAAAGTCACCTGGCTCTGACCTGACCGGCCGCAAACCACCCGGAAAACAGCCGCGCGCCATTGACCTTGGCGGCGGGAGGGCTTTGTTATGGGGCATCTTCCAAACCCATGAAAGAGAGAGATTGCCATGGCTTTCGACCTGCCCGACCTTCCCTATGCCCATGACGCGCTGGCCGCCAAGGGCATGTCGCGCGAAACGCTCGAATATCACCACGACCTGCACCACAAGGCCTATGTGGACAACGGCAACAAGCTGATCGCCGGCACCGAATGGGAGGGCAAGACCCTCGAAGAGATCATCATCGGCACCTATAACGCGACCGCTGTCGCGCAGAACGGGATCTTCAACAACATCAGCCAGTTGTGGAATCACAACCAGTTCTGGGAGATGATGGGGCCGGGCACATCCGCGATGCCGGGCGAGGTCGAGTCGGCGCTGACCGAGGCGTTCGGCTCGGTCGCGGAGTTCAAGACGCAGTTCGGCGCGGCCGGTGCCGGGCAGTTCGGGTCGGGCTGGGCCTGGCTGGTCAAGGATGCGGACGGCAGCCTCAAGATCACCAAGACCGAGAACGGCGTGAACCCGCTGTGCTTTGGCCAGACCGCGCTCCTGGGCTGCGACGTGTGGGAGCATTCCTACTACATCGACTTCCGCAACAAGCGCCCCGCCTACCTCACCAATTTCCTCGACAATCTGGTGAACTGGGAAAACGTCGCCAGCCGCATGTGATGGCCGCGACATGACAAAAGGCGGCGCCCCGTCGCGGGCGCCGCTTTGCATGCAGGGGGCAGGCGATGTCGGAGGGCGGCAAGGGCGTCTGGGCGATGGTGGCAGCCTGCACGGTCTGGGGCCTGTCGCCGCTGTTCTATGCATGGCTTTCGCATGTGCCCCCGCTCGAGGTTCTCAGCTACCGTTGCCTTTGGTCGGTGGTTGTCTTTGCCGCGATCCTGGGCTGGCAGGGGCGGATCGGCGCGGTGGTGGCGGCGCTCTCGACCCGGCGCGGCGTGCTGATCGTCACGGCGTCGGCGGTGTCGATCTCGGCCAACTGGCTGGGCTTCATCTATGCGGTGTCGGTCGGCCATACGGTCGAATCGTCGCTGGGCTATTTCATCTTTCCGCTCGTCGCGGTGCTGCTGGGCCGGGTGGTGCTGGGCGAAAGGCTGGGGCGCGTGCAATGGGCGGCCATCGGCCTTGCCGCGCTGGCGGTTGGGGTGCTGACGCTCGGCCTCGGCGTGACGCCCTGGATCGCGCTGTCGCTGGCCGTGACCTTTGGCGCCTACGGCCTGATCAAGAAACAACTCGCGCTGGGCCCGGTCGTGTCGGTGACGGCCGAGGTGCTGGTGCTCTCACCGCTCGCGCTGCTGTGGATCGCGGTGATGGGCACCGGGGTGGGCGGCGGGGTGGGCGGCGGCAACGCGCCCGCCACGCATCTGCTGCTCGCGGCCTCCGGCCCGATGACCGCCCTGCCGCTGATCCTGTTCAGCTATGCCGCCCGCCGGGTGCGGCTGTCCACGCTGGGCCTCGTGCAATACCTCAATCCGACGCTGCAATTCCTCTGCGCCGTGGTGGTCTTTGCCGAGTCCTTCACGCTCTGGCACAAGATCGCCTTTCCGCTGATCTGGATAGCCCTCGTGCTCTACTCGGGCGCAAGCCTCGCTCAGGACAGGGCCGCGCGCAGACGCGCCTCGAGCGCGGGCACATCTGCGGCCAGCCACACATAGTCCAACAGCGACGCATCGGCAAAGCCCTCGTCCACCACATGATCGAGCAGCGCCCGCAGCGGCTGCCAATAGCCCTCCGTGTCGAGCAGCACGATGGGTTTTGCGTGCAGGCCAAGCTGCCGCCATGTCAGCACCTCGAAGAATTCGTCGAGCGACCCGGCCCCGCCGGGCAGCATTACGATGGCATCGGCATTCATGAACATGACCTTCTTGCGCTCATGCATGGTCTCGGTCACGACAAGGGTGCTCAGGTCGCGCTTGCCTGCCTCGCGCGCCATCAGATGGACGGGGATGACCCCCAGGTTCTGCCCGCCCGCCGCCTGCATGGCCCGCGCGACCGCCCCCATCAGCCCGACATCACCCGCGCCATAGACCAGCCGCCAGCCGTGGCGCGCCAGCATCGCGCCAAGGTCATGCGCCGCCGCGCCATAGGCGGTCTTGCCGCCCATGCGCGATCCGCAGAAAACGCAGACAGATTTCGGATGGCGCGACATGATGTCTCCCGCGGTTCGGTCAAGGACCGGATTTGCATGATCTTTTGACCAGACATAGCTTGGTTGATATGCTCGCTCAACCGGACGCGGGTCAAGCCTGCGGCCGGTCGGGGAAAACGGGACTTGCGGGGGGGTGGCTGCGTGGCGGTTTCCAACAGGGTGCAATTGGTGCTGGGGGGTGTCGCGGCGGTTGGCGTGGCGCTGGTCGTGCTTGTGCTCGCCCCGCGCCCGGCCCCCGCGCCGCAGGACGCCGCGCCGGCCGAGGCCACGGCGCTGATGCCCGTTTCGCCAAGCGGACAGAGCAGGGAGATTGCGCCCGAACCTACACCCGAACCTACACCCGAACCTACTCCCGAACCGGCGCCCGAACTTCCTCCCGAACCGGCCCCCGAACCCGCGGTCCAGACACCCGAGGCGCCGGCCGAAGCCATCGTGCCCGAGGCTGCTGAGGTCGAAGAGGCGGACGCCGCCGGGAGCGTGGCCGCCGTGGTCACCGACCAGCCTGCCGCAGACGCGCCGCAGGAGGCGGCCGCCGTTGCCACCGCCCTCGCTTCCGATCCCGCTCCTGATCCGGCCACCGCCGCCGCCACCGACGCCGCCCCCGTCACCGCCCCCGTCACCGCCCCCGCCACCGACCCCGCCACCGACCCCGCCACCGACCCTGCATTGCGTTTCGACCTCGTGCGGATCGAGCCTGACGGCAGCGGCATCGTCGCCGGTCAGGCGCCCGCAGGCAGCGTGGTGGCGGTGCAGGTTGGCGCGGCGACGGTCGAGACGGTGCTGGCCGACGCAAACGGGCGCTTTGTGGCCTTCCTGTCGCTCGCGCCGGCAACGGTGCCGCGCCTGATGTCCCTGTCGGCGCTGGTGAACGGGGAGCCGCGCAGGTCTGATGGAACGGTGATCATCGCGCCTGCGGAGCCGGTTGAGGCCGAGGTCGCATCGGTCGAAGAGGCCCAGACTGCGCCCGCCGCTGCGGAAGCAAGCGGGGACGCGGTTGTCGCTCTTGCCACGCCTGAA
>JAACUH010000026.1 GCA_009993005.1 Rhodobacterales bacterium | reverse complement strand
AGCAGTGGGCCGCGACGGCGGGCGGCAAAGTTTCCGATGATCATGCGGATATCGCGCTCATCGATATCTTCGGGATCGAAGGATCCATCACTCCATTCGAGCATCTGGTCGTGATCCTCGTGCCGGGGATCGGTCACGGCTTCCAGAAACGCCTCGAATCCGCTGATGCCGCCGACATCGTCGGGCGGTGCGCGGCGGGCTCCGCCGACGAAGGCAGGGTAGTCAGTTTGGTCTTCACCCTGCCGGACGCCGTCCAAGATGATGTGATGCCGCCAGTTGTCGCCGAAATCGTAGACGTAAATAAAGCGATCAACCCCGCGCTCGACCAGCGTCTTGAGACGGATGCTCTTCGCTTGCAACACCTTGCGGTCCCAAGCGCTGTCGTCGGGATAAGGTTCGCCATAGAATTGGTCGCCGACGACAAATTCGAACATATGCGCGCCCTGCCAGCGCATCGTGACCTGAATGATGTCGTGCAGCGCTGTCAGGGTGGAAGACAGAGGCACGTCGACCGAGCGCCAGACCTGCGGGTCGGTCCCTTCAAGTTCGATGCGGATGCGGACGACTGGTTCGTTCATGACGGGTGCTGTTTTCCTGCGGCGGCACCTCAAACTTAACGGATAAAATCCCATGCCGACAACTGCAGAGCTGAAGACTCGCCGCGATGCCTTATCAGCGCAGCGCTCCAGCGGTGTGGCGCGGGTCAGCTATGACGGCAAGACCGTGGACTACCGCAGCCTTGCCGAGATCGACCGTGCCATCGAGGTCCTGGACCGCGAGATCGCGACGGCCGAAGGGCGCAAGATCATCCGGCAGGTGCGCGTGATCACCACCAAGGGACTGTAGCGCATGGGCTGGCTTGACGCCTTTCGCCGCCGGGGCACCGGCGGTCCTGTCGCTGTGCGCGCGCGGCTGGAAGGGGCGATGTCGCAGCGCCGGTTGCGGGGCTGGCAGCCGCCGCTGGAAAACATCAACTCGCTGATCGCCTCGGGCGGGCCGCGTCTCTTGGCGCGGTCGCGGGAGTTGGTGGTGACCAATGGTTATGCCGCCAATGCCTGTGAGGCCTTTGCCTCGAACCTCGTCGGCGACGGGATCAAGCCCTCGTCGCTGATCGAGGATCCGGCCCTGCGCGATCAGGTGCAGCGGCTGTGGCTGGCCTGGACTGACGAGGCGGATGCCGATGGGCTGACCGATTTCTACGGGTTGCAGGCGATGGTGGCGCGCGAGATGTTCGTCGCGGGTGAATGCTTCGTGCGGCTGCGCCCACGCCGGGCCGAGGACGGCTTGCTTGTGCCGATCCAGTTGCAACTGCTGCAATCGGAGATGCTGCCCTTCGAAAAGACCGAAGCCGCCGCCAATGGCAATCGCATCCGCTGCGGCATCGAGTTCGATGCCATCGGACGCCGCGTCGCCTATCACTTTCGCCGCCGTCATCCCGGCGACAGCACCGATCAGGGCATGGTCACGCCGGAAACAGTGCGCGTACCGGCCGAGGATGTCCTGCACATCTACCGGCCCATCGACGCGGGCCAGATCCGGGGCCTGCCGCATGTGGCGCCCGCCATGGTGCGGCTGTTTCTGCTCGACCAATACGACGACGCCGAACTCGACCGGAAGAAGACGGCGGCGATGTTCGCGGGCTTCATCACCAAGACCGCGCCCGAAGAACAGCTGATGGGCGAGATCGAGGCGACCGACGACAACGGCGCGACCGTCAGTCTGGAGCCCGGCACCTTGCAGGTTCTTCTGCCGGGTGAAGACGTCAAGTTCTCCAGCCCTGCCGATGTTGGTGGCGGCTACGAGGCGTTCCAGTACCGGACGCTTCTGTCGGTCTCGGCCTCGCTGGGGCTGCCCTATCACCTGGTGACCGGCGATGTGCGGCAGGCCAACTATTCCAGCCTGCGCGCCGAACTGGTCGAGTTCCGCCGCCGCGTCGAGCAGTTGCAGCACGGGGTCATTGCGCATCAGCTTTGCCGTCCGGTCTGGGCGCGCTGGCTGGAAACGGCAGTATTGTCGGGGGCGTTGGACCTGCCGGACTTCGCCGGGTCCCCCGCGCGCTATCGCCCGGTGAACTGGATCCCGCCGCGCTGGGACTGGGTCGATCCCTTGAAGGACATTCAGGCACAGGTGCTGGCGATGGAGGCGGGGATCATCTCGCGGCGCAAGGTGGTCGAGGCCACAGGCTACGACGTCGAGGAAATCGACCGCGAGAACGCCGCGGATGCGAAACGCGCCGGGGACATGGGTCTCACCTATCGCACCAGCCCCGGCGAGACGCAGGGAGCGCGGGCCACACCGACCCGCAAGCCGGAAACCGAGACAGAACAGGAGGCGTAAGCCGATGAACAGCTGGTACGCGATCCGCGCCCAAAGCACCGGCGCGGAGGTGGTGATCTATGACGAGATCGGGGCCTACGGTGTCTCGGCCAAGGGGTTTCTGGCGGAACTGGCAGCACTTCCCGATGCCACACCGCTGGCCTTGCGGCTGAACAGCCCGGGCGGGTCGGTCTTCGATGCAGTCGCGATCTACAACGCGATCAAGCGCCATTCCGGCACGGTGACGGTCTGGATTGACGGGATTGCCGCCTCCGCCGCCTCCTACATCGCGATGGCGGGCGACGAAGTGATCATGCCGGAAAACGCCTTCCTGATGATCCATGATCCTGCGGGGGTGGTGATGGGCACCGCCATCGACATGCGCGCGATGGCCGATGCGCTGGACAAGATCAAGGGCAGCCTGCTGCAAGGCTATGCCGCCAAATCGGGGCGGCCGCAGGAGGAAATCGCCCCCTTGATGGCGGCGGAAACCTGGCTTGATGCCAAGGATGCACTGGATCTCGGCTTTGCCGACCGCATCGCCGAGCCGGTTCGGATCGCCGCACGTTTCGACGTGGGACGCTTCCGTAATGCGCCGCTCGCGCTCGCCGAGGTTGTTGTCGATGCGGACGAGGCGAACCTGGGGCACACTGCGGCGGCGGACTCCGAGGACGAGGACGAAGAAACCGCGTCCGATGCAGCAACTGGCAATGAAACTCTTGGGGCTCCCGAGACTTTCGGCACCGACACAGTTCTGCCTGTCGATCCTGACCCGCCACCCGAAGCCGTTTGCACCGTGACCGCTGCCAACGATGCAGCCAATACCGCCAACATCCGCGTCGAAGCACTGACCCATGCCCGAGCCGTCGTCGATCTCTGCCGTCTCGCCGGGCAACCGCAGATGACAGTCCGGTTCCTTGAGCGCGACACCGGTCTCGACGACGTCCGCGCCGCCCTTCTGGCCACCCGCGCCGAGACGGAACCCGAAATCTCCGCGGCCCATCCGCAACCCGGCCGCCCCTCTGGCGCGCGCCCTTGGGGCGATGTCATCGCCCGCACCTTCCGTCTGAAAGGATAACCCCATGACCACCCTCACTGAAACCCGCCACGCGGGCGGCTTCCTTGTCTGGGAAGCGCTCCGCGATTATTGCCGCAGCACCGTCATCCTGGCCTCCGGCAACCTGCAACCCGGCACCATTCTGGGCAAGATCACCGCCTCCGGCAAATACGCCGCCCACGATCCCGCCGCTGCGAACGGCACCCAGACGGCAGCGGCCGTCTTGTGGGACAGTGTCGATGCCAGCGGCGGCGATACCAATGCCGTCGTGCTGATCCGCGGCCCCGCCATCGTCAACCAATACGAGATCAGCATCCCCGGCACGCCCACCGCGCCGCAGATC
>JAACUH010000074.1 GCA_009993005.1 Rhodobacterales bacterium | reverse complement strand
GCGGCCACAGCCGCGCGCGAAATAGTCGTCGATCTGCGTGATCATCGTCATCGCGCACAGGCTATGCAGCGGCAGGTGACAGGGTCAAGGTCGAGGCGAGGCAGCCCGATGAACTCTCCACAGGCGTCACACCAGCCGAAATCCTCGCCCTCCAGCCGCCGCAGGGCCGCCGTGATCGCCGCGATCCGCCCGCCGCGCCGCACATCCACCGCCGCCGCCATCGCCTGCACCTGCATCGCGTCCATCCGCGCGAGCCGCCCCACGCTCTGCTGGTCGAGCTCTACCGGCGCGCGGTCGGCGCTCGTCCCGGCAGAGGCGGCGCGCAGCGCGCCGAGCTCGGCCGTCAGGCGGGGCACATAGCGGGCACGCAGGGTGGCGAGGTCGGGCTCTGACATGCTCCGAAGCCGAACAGATCACGCGCCCCTTGGCAAGCCCTGCCCCCGCAGGCCAAGGCGGATCTGCTTTTCGATCTCGATGATCGCAAAGAACACCGCGCCGATCCCGACGATCAGCATCCCGTCGGCCAACGGCACCGCCGCCGTGCCAAAAACCCTTTGCAAGACAGGCACATAGGTTACGGCAAACTGTGCCACCGTCACCGCCAGAACCGTCGCCCAGACCACCCGCGTGCCACGCACCGCCGCCCAGGTGAGCGAGGTGCCGTGGATGTTGCGGATAAAGAAGAGGTGAAAGATCTCGAGCACCACGATGGTGTTGAGCGCCATCGTGCGCGCCAGTTCGACCGGATAGCCGCGGTCGGTCGCATAGGCAAAGATGCCGAACACAGCCGCCAGAAACAGCCCCGCCACCAGCACCACATGCCAGACCAGCGCGCCCGTGAGGATCGGCGCTTCGCGCGGGCGTGGCGGGCGCGCCATCGTCCCCGCCTCGGTCGGCTCGAAGGCGAGCGCGAGGCCCAGCGTCGTCGCGGTGATCAGGTTGATCCACAGGATCTGCACCGCCGTGACCGGCAGCGCGAGGCCCAGCAGGATCGCCGCGATGATCGTCAGGCTCTCGCCCGCGTTGGTGGGCAGGGTCCAGCTGATCACCTTGCGGATGTTGTCATGGACCGTGCGCCCCTCGCGCACTGCCGCCACGATCGAGGCGAAATTGTCGTCGGCGAGCACCAGATCCGCCGCCTCCTTTGCCGCCTCTGACCCGGTGATGCCCATGGCGATGCCCGCATCCGCGCGCTTGAGAGCGGGGGTGTCGTTGACCCCGTCGCCGGTCATCGCCACCGTCAGCCCATGCGCCTGCAAGGCCATCACCAGCCGCAGCTTGTGCGCGGGCGAGGTGCGGGCAAAGACATCCGTCACCCCTACCGCCGCCGCGAGCGCCGTGTCGTCCATCCCGTCGAGGTCGGCGCCGGTGAGCACCGCGCCGGGGTTCTCCAGCCCGATGGCGGCGCCGATGGCTGCCGCCGTGCCGGCATGATCGCCGGTAATCATCTTGACCCGGATCCCCGCGCGCCGGCATTCGGCGACAGCCGCCACCGCCTCGGGCCGGGGCGGGTCGATCAGCCCGACAAGCCCCAGCAGCGTGAGCCCGCCCGCCAGCGCGCCTTCGTCGATGCTGTCGCCGGCCCCGCGCATCATGGCGAGCGCGAGCACCCGCTGTCCCTGCGCGGCAATCGCCCCGGCGCGCGCCTGCCAGCCGGCACGGTCGAGCGGCCCGGCCCCGCCGCCCGCCAGCCGCACATCGGCGCACATGTCGATCACCCGCTCTGGCGCGCCCTTGAGCCAGACGTTGTCGCCCACCAGCACCGCCATGAAGCGGTGGCGCGCGTCGAAGGGCACTGCGTCGCGACGCGGCGCCGGGGCGGCGACCCCGACTTTGCCGGCAAAGGCCAGCAGCGCCCCCTCCATCGGGTCGCCCGAAACGGTCCAGACGCCGCCTGCCTCGGCCAGAGCGGCGTCATTGCACAGCGCGGCCGCCTGCGCGATCTCGGCCAGGTCACCGGCGGGCGTGATCGCGCCCTGCGGCGCATAGCCTGCGCCCGCGACGGCGAAGTCGCCCTGCGCGGTGGCCACAGTCGCCACCTGCATCTCGTTGCGGGTCAGCGTGCCGGTCTTGTCCGAACAGATCACCGACACCGCGCCCACCGTCTCGATCGCGGGAAGGCGGCGCACGATCGCATTGCGCCGCGCCATCGCCTGCACCCCGACCGACAGCGTGATGGTCATCACCGCGGGCAAACCCTCGGGGATCGCGGCGACGGCGATGCCGACCACGGTCATGAACAGGTCGGCAAAGTCGAGATGTTCGACGAAATAGCCATAGACGAGCAGCAGCCCCGCCACGATCAGGATCAGCAGGCTGAGCCAGCGCGCGAAATGGTCCATCTGGCGCACCAGCGGCGTGCTCAGCACCTCGACCTCTGCCAACATGCCTCCGATGCGGCCGATCTCGGTCGCAGCACCCGTTGCCACGACCACGCCGCGCGCGGTGCCCTGCGTGACCAGCGTGCCGCTATAGGCCATCCCCTTGCGGTCACCCAAGGCCGCGTCGGCGGGCACGGGGCGGACGGCCTTGTTCACCGGCACGCTTTCGCCGGTGAGCATCGCCTCCTGCACCGCAAGGCCGCGCAGATGGATCAGCCGCAGATCGGCGGGCACCTTGTCGCCCGCCTCGAGCAGGACGATATCGCCGGGCACGACCTCGGCGCCGGGGATGCTGACGCGCTGCCCGTCGCGCAGCACCGCGGCGCGCGGGGCGAGCATGTCGCGCAGCGCGGACATGGCGCTCTCTGCCCGTCCCTCCTGCAGAAAGCCGATCAGCGCGTTGACCAGCACCACCGCGACGATCACCCCGGTATCGACCCAATGCGCCATGGCCGCCGTCACCACCGCCGCCACGATCAGCACATGGATCAGCACATTGTTGAACTGCGCGACAAGCCGGATCAGCGGTCCGCGCCGGGGCGGCGCGGGCAGGCGGTTCGGCCCGTATCGCGCCAGCCGGACCGCCGCCTCGGCCCGGTCGAGCCCCTCGGGCCGGGTCGCAAGCGCCGCCATGACCTCGGCGGCGGGCGCAGCGTGGGGGGCGGTCATCAGGTCTGGGGGCATCGGGCGCTCCTCCTGGGGCAGGCCGGGCCAGACTAGAGGGGCGGGCGGGGCGCCGCCTTGATCTGGCTCAGTCCAGGACCCGACGCGTTGACCGCGGGGCCTGATAGGGCCAGTTTGGGCGTGAACATGGAGCCAGTGCCGGAGCCGGACATGCCGATATCCATCGAAACCTTCGCGCTCGACCGCGCGGCCACGGGCACCTTGCAAAGCCAGATCCAGCAGATGGTGGTGGGCGCGATCCTGTCGGGCCGGTTTCGCGCGGGCGAACGGCTGCCGTCCTCGCGGGCGCTCGCGCGGCATCTGGGGGTGAGCCGGATCACCGTGACGCTCGCCTATACCGAGCTTGTCGCCGACGACTACCTCGCCGCGCGCGGGCGGTCGGGCTATTTCGTCTCGGCCAATGCGCCCGCGCCGCCCGCCTTTGCCCCCATGCCCGCCCGCGCAAGCAGCGTGGACTGGGCGCGCCACCTCGGCCCCGCCCTGCCTGCGCTGGGCCTGCACAAGCCCGCCGACTGGGCCGGCTACCGCCACAACTTCATCTACGGGCAGGCCGATCCGACGCTGTTCGATGCGGCCAACTGGCGGCTCTGCGCGCTGCAGGCGCTGGGGAAAAAGGATTTTGCCGCGCTCACCGCCGACCAGTATGACGGCGACGACCCGCTGCTGGTCGATTACATCACCCGCCAGACCCTGCCCCGGCGCGGCATCCTCGCGGGGCCCGACGAGGTGCTGCTGACGCTCGGCGCGCAGAACGCGCTCTGGCTCACCGCGCAGGTGCTGCTGCGGGGCGCGCGCCATGCGGTGATCGAGGACCCCTGCTACCCCTCGCTGCGCGCGATCCTGGCCGGGCGCGGCCGGGTGACGGCGCTGCCTGTGGATGCCGAGGGGCTCGACCCCGCGCAGGTGCCGCCCGGCACTGACCTCGTGTTCGTGACGCCCAGCCACCAGTGCCCGACGACGGCCACCATGCCGCTGCCCCGCCGTCTGGCGCTGCTGGCACGCGCCGAGGCCGAAGATTTCCTGATCGTCGAGGATGACTACGAATTCGAGATGTCGTTCCTGCGGCCGCCATCCCCGGCCCTGAAGTCGCTCGACCAGACCGGGCGGGTGATCCATATCGGGTCCTTCTCCAAGTCGATCTTTCCGGGCCTGCGGCTGGGCTACCTCGTCGGCCCCGCGCCTTTCATCGCGCAGGCCCGCGCGCTGCGGGCGCAGGTGCTGCGCCACCCGCCCGGCCATGTGCAGCGCACGACCGCCTATTTCCTGTCGCTGGGCCATTACGACGCCCTGATCCGCCGCATGAGCCGGGCCTATATGGAGCGCCGGCGCGTGCTGGATGCCGCCATCGCGGCCACGGGGCTCGAGGTCGCGGGGGCCGCGACCTTTGGCGGCTCCTCCGTCTGGATGCGCGCGCGGGGGGCGGATACCGAAGCGCTGGCCCTGCGGCTGCGCGCCGAGGGCGTGCTGATCGAACCCGGCGCACCGTTCTTTGCCACACCCGACGCGGGCGCGCGGGAGTTCTACCGGCTGGGGTACAGTTCCATCCCCGCAGGGCGGATTGCGGAAGGGGTGGGGGTGCTGTGCGCAAATTGACCAAGCACATACATGTTGCGGCTGATCGACCGCGTGACGACAAGGGATGTTGTGCTCGCATTGGTTGGCTGAGGTGTCAGGTCGTCCACTTGGGCGCCGGGACGACGTCGCACTGGGTGCATTGCGTTGCGTTTGCAAGCATCACGGGTGCTTCCTCGGAACCTCACCGGCGCCGGCGACCTGCTTGACATGCAATGCGCCCCCTTGCAGTCTCATTTTTATCTTCATATCCACAGGATTAAGAGAATGGCGCCGCATCCCTACAAAGGCCTTCCTGATCACCAGTTCTGGAAGCGTGCCGTCGCGGAAGTGGGCATTTTTGATCTGCGCGAACTTTACAGCAAGAAGTTCGATATCTTGCCACAAGACCCGATTGTTACGGCAGGCAGTTGTTTTGCGCAACATATCGCACATCGGCTCCAGAACAGCGGCTATCACTACCTCGACACCGAACCCGCCCCGCCACAATTCCCATCAGGTCTGCTGGAAGAATTCGGCTATGGCCTCTATTCCGCGCGCTTTGGAAATGTCTATACTGCGCGACAGCTTTTGCAGCTTGCCCAGCGGGCCTTCGGGGCGTTTGACCCTGTCGAACACCTGGTCGAACATCGCGGCCGGGTCTTTGATCTGCTGCGACCATCGGTTGAGCCCCGCGGATTTGCGTCGCGCGATGAAGCAGAGGCCATGTTGGCCGCGCATCTGGGTGCCGTTCGGCGCATGTTCGAACAGGCCGGGGTTTTCATCTTTACCTTCGGTCTGACCGAAGCGTGGGTGGACCGGCGTGATGGGACGACCTATCCTGTCTGCCCCGGCACTGCTGCGGGCGAATTCGATCCCGAGAAATACGCCTTCAAGAATTTCGGCTATACCGAAATCATGGCCGATATGCAGGCGGTGATCGCCATGGCACGTGCCGTCAACCCCGGTCTAAAGTTCCTGCTGACTGTTTCGCCGGTGCCACTGGTTGCGACCGCCCTGCCGCAGCATGTGCTTGTCTCGACGACCTATTCCAAATCGGTCCTGCGCGCGGTCGCGGGCGACCTTGAGTCCTCGGACCCGCTTATCGACTACTTTCCATCCTACGAAATCATCTGCGGCATCCCGTCGCGCAGCATGTTCTATTTGCCGGATATGCGGTCGGTCCACCCGCGTGGAGTTGATGTGGTCATGACCCACTTCTTTGACCAGCACCCTCCGGTCGGGACAGGACCGACGGCTGTCGCGAAAATCGCCGAAGACCGCGATCCGGTCTGTGACGAACTGGTTCTGGAACAAAATTGATGATCTTTTCCGCTCACCGTTACCGTATCATCGGGGACTCGCATGTCCATGCGCTGAACGCGGCTTCGCGATAACTTGCCGCCGACTTCGCCAAAGGTGGCTGGCCGCTCGATTTTGTATCTGCGCTGGCTGCGGCGAACGAATTTTATGTGCCCTTCTTTGAAATGGCCGGGGAGGACATCGTCATCTTGCCCGGCAAGATCCGCGACCGGCTTGCCGGCGAGATGTGCGATACTGAAGGGCACATTCTACCGCCAGATGGGACCATGACTTTCATCTCGTTCGGTTTTCACACGGCGACGATACTGTCCAGCCAACGGTTCAAGGCGCACCGCCACTGGCGGGCGACCTCCTTTCCGGACCGGGCACCGGTGAGTGACGGTGTTTTTGCGGCGATGGTGCTGGACCTTAACGCCGAGGCCCTGACCTTTCTGAAGATCATGGCAGCGCGAGGGCATTCTTTGGCCGTGCTGTCGTCCCCTCCCCCGACGCGGCGTTTCGGACTGCTCAAGTCCGGCCATAGCGAGGCTGACATATTGATGCTGGACGCGCTGGTGCGCGAGACGATGGCGGGCGCGATCTCGGCCCTCGGCATTGCCGTCGTGGCGCCACCCGCCGATGTAGCCCCTGATGGATTTCTGCGGCCGGACCTGATGAACGCCGATGAAAACGATACGCATCATGGCAATCCCAAGTATGGTGAGTTGGTCCTGCGCGATCTGGCGGCGCGGTGCGGGGTTGCTCCATCCTGACCAAAAGCGGATGGGGCCGCATCAGTCGCGATTGCATCGCGAAATACACGAAGAGCGTGTCGTCACAGTTCCGACCCACACATTCCAAATTTACTGACGGCTTGGCCGGTGCAAGCAAAATATATGAGCATGCACCAGCACTGGCCCCATCCCCCACCCCCATCTGGCCCTACTCCCCGCAGGGCCATCCTCCTAGCCTGCCGCAACCCACCAGCAGGACACCCCACAGATGCGCATGACCACCGAAGAAGCCTTTGTCAAAACGCTCCAGATGCATGGCATCCGCGACGCCTTCGGGATCATCGGCTCGGCCTTCATGCCGATCTCGGACCTGTTTCCGCGCGCCGGCATCCGCTTCTGGGACTGCGCGCACGAGGGGTCGGGCGGGATGATGGCCGATGGCTACACCCGCGCCTCGGGCCGCATGTCGATGATGATCGCGCAGAACGGGCCGGGCATCACCAACTTTGTCACCGCTGTGAAAACCGCCTACTGGAACCACTCGCCGCTGTTGCTCGTCACGCCGCAGGCCGCGAACAAGACCATCGGCATGGGCGGCTTTCAGGAGGTCGAACAGATGGCCCTGTTCGCCGACATGGTCGCCTATCAGGAAGAGGTCCGCGACCCCTCGCGCATCGCCGAGGTGCTCAACCGTGTGATCCTTCAGGCGCGGCGCGCCTCGGCCCCCGCGCAGATCAACGTGCCGCGCGATTTCTGGACGCAGGTGATCGACATCGCCCTGCCCGAGATCGTCACCTTCGAGCGTCCGGCCGGCGGCGAGGCCGCCATCGCGCAGGCGGCCGATCTGCTCTCCTCCGCCCGCTTTCCCGTCATCCTCAACGGCGCGGGCGTGATCCTTGCGGATGCGATCCCCGCCAGCATGGCGCTGGCCGAACGGCTCACCGCGCCGGTCTGCGTGGGCTACCAGCACAATGACGCCTTTCCGGGGTCGCATCCCCTGTTTGCCGGGCCGCTGGGCTACAACGGGTCCAGGGCCGCGATGGAGCTGATCGCACAGGCCGATGTGGTGCTCTGCCTCGGCACGCGGCTCAATCCGTTTTCGACATTGCCGGGCTATGGGCTCGACTACTGGCCGCGCGCCGCGCAGATCATCCAGGTCGATCTCAACCCCGACCGCATCGCGCTGACCAAGCCGGTGAGCGTCGGCATCACCGGCGACGCGGCCAAGGTCGCGACGGCGATCCTCGCGCGGCTCGCGCCCACCGCCGGCGACGATGGCCGCGCCGCGCGCGCCGCCACCATCGCGCAGACAAAATCCGCCTGGGCGCAGCAGCTTTCCTCGATGGACCACGAGGACGACGACCCCGGCACCACCTGGAACGCCCGCGCCCGCGACGCCCGTCCCGACTGGATGAGCCCCCGCATGGCCTGGCGCGCGATCCAGGCCGCGCTGCCGCGCGAGGCGATCATCAGCAGCGACATCGGCAACAATTGCGCCATCGGCAATGCCTATCCAAACTTCGACGCGCCGCGCAAATACCTCGCCCCCGGCCTCTTTGGCCCCTGCGGCTATGGCCTGCCCAGCATCGTCGGGGCGAAAATCGCCTGCCCGGACGTGCCCGTCGTGGGCTTTGCCGGCGACGGTGCCTTTGGCATCGCGGTGACAGAGCTGACCGCGATCGGGCGGCCGGACTGGCCCGCCATCACCATGGTGGTGTTCCGCAACTACCAATGGGGCGCGGAAAAGCGCAATTCGACGCTGTGGTATGACGACAATTTCGTCGGCACCGAACTGGACGAAGGCGTGAGCTACGCCGCCATCGCCCGCGCCTGCGGGTTGCAAGGCGTGCAGGCCCGCACGATGGAGGGCCTCACCACCGCGCTCACCACCGCGCTGGCCGACCAGAAGGCCGGCAAGACCACGCTGATCGAGGCGCTGATCAACCAGGAACTGGGCGAACCCTTCCGCCGCGACGCGATGAAGAAACCCGTGCCCGTCGCCGGCATCGACGCCGCCGACATGCGCGCCCAGCCCGCCTGACCCGATGCCCTTTGACCTGGGCCCGCTCGCCACGCTCTGGATGGCCGTCGCCATGTTCGGCGCGGCCTTCGTGCGCGGCTACTCAGGCTTCGGATTTGCGGCGCTCGTGGTCTCGGCCGCGGGGCTGGTGACCAACCCGCTCCACATCGTGCCGGTGGTGATCATCGCCGATATCCTCCTGACCGCACAGCAGGCCCGCGGCATCCGGCCCCATGTCCAGTGGCGCCGGGTCCTGACGCTCTTTGCCGGCTGCCTTGTCGGCGTGCCGATCAGCCTCTGGGCGCTGTCCGCCATCGGCATCGACCTGGCCCGCGCGCTGATCTCGGCTTTCATCCTGGTGATGTGCGCGGCGCTGCTCACCGGCTGGCGCCTGCGGCGCGCGACAGGCGATACCGCCCATGTCGCGACCGGCCTCGTCTCGGGCCTTGCCAATGGCGCGGCCGTGGGCGGCCTGCCGGTCGCGGTGTTCTTTGCCGCGCAACCGCTCAGCGCTGCGGCCTTTCGCGCCACGCTCATCGCCTATTTCACCCTGCTCGACCTGTGGACATTGCCGCTGATGGCCGCGCGCGGCCTGATCACCACCGACACGCTGCTTGCGACCGCCATGGGCCTGCCGCTGATGGTCGCGGGGGTCTGGCTTGGCGGCAAACGCTTTCTCGCGGCCGACCCGCAAAGCTTCCGCCGCTTTGCGATCGTCCTGCTCGCCATTCTCGCCCTGCTCGGCCTCGGCCGGAGCCTGCTGTGACGCGCCGCGTCATCACCTTGTCATCATCACCTACAATCAGAGGGTTGCCCCGCGGCCCAAGCCCGGCAACGCTGCCCCACCGATGACAGGACCCGCCATGCCCGATCACTACCCCTTCCTCTCCCGCGCCACCCCCCGCTGCCCCGACACGCTGCTGCGGCAGGCGCAGAACATGCCCATCCCGCGCGTGGCGCTGGTCAATGCCGGCGCCGCCACCCCCCTGCAGGGCCTGCGCGAGGCCACCGACATGGGCCTCGCCCAACCCGTCCTCGTCGGCGATCCGGCACGGATCCACGCCGCGGCAGAGCAGATCGGCTGGGACATCTCCCGCCTGCCGCTGATCGACGCGCCGGGCGCGATGGCCAGCAGCGCCGCCGCGCAACTGGCGCGTGACGGACAGGCCGACAGCATCATGAAGGGGCAGGTCCATACCTCGACCTTCCTCAAGGGGCTCCTGCCCTCGGCCGCAGGCCTGCGCGCCAGGGGCACGATCTGCGGCCATGTGTTCCACATCACCGTGCCGGGCTCCGACCGCCCGCTCCTGCTCACCGATGCGGCACTCAACACCGCCCCCGATGTGGCGACCCGGCAGGCCTGCCTTGCACATGCCGTGGCCCTGGCGCAGGCGCTCGGCATTGCCCGTCCCAAGACGGGCCTGCTCGCCGCCTCCGAGGATGTCACCCCCGGCATCCCCTCTACCGGCGAGGCCGCCGCCATCGCGCTCTGGGCGCAGACCGCCCTGCCGCAAGCCATCGTGCAGGGCCCCATGGCGCTCGACCTGATCCTGTCGCGCACGGCCGCTCTGGCGAAAAACTACGCCTCCGAGGTCGCGGGCGACGCAGACATCATCGTGGTGCCCGAGGTCACCACCGGAAATGCGCTGTTCAAGCTGATGAGCCTCGGCATGGCCGCCTGCGCGGGCGGCATCGTGATGGGCGCGCGCGTGCCGCTGCTGCTCACCTCGCGCAGCCAGCTTGCCCCCGACCGCATCGCCTCTGCCGCGCTGGGCGTGATCGTCGCGGGGATGGCGCGATGACCCTGTTCATCTTTTGGCCTGAAATATCCCGGGATCGCCATGGTCGCGCCATTGGTCCGAGCGACAATGGCGATGCGGCACGCGCGGGGGCAGAGCCCCCCTCCCCTTTCACCACGAGGCGGCCGCGATGATCCTCGTGCTCAACGCCGGCTCCTCCTCGCTCAAGGCCGAGCTCTTCGACACCGCTCTCATCTCCGTGGCCACCGCCGCCGTGACCGAGATCGGCAGCCGCGGTGAATTGCGCTGCAACGCCACCCGCAGCCCGGCCAAGGCCGCCGACCACGACGCGGCACTCTCGCTGATCCTCGCCGCGCTCGACGATGCCGGCCATCCGCTCGACCGGCTTACCGCCTGCGCGCACCGTGTCGTGCATGGTGGCGCGGACCTCACCGCACCCGCCCGCCTGACCGTCGATGTGATCGCGCAGATCACCGCCTGCATCCCGCTCGCGCCCCTGCACAACCCCGCCAATCTCGCCGGGATCAGCGCCATGGCGCATCTCATGCCCGGCCTTGCGCAATGCGCGAGTTTCGACACAGCCTTTCACGCGACCAACCCGGACGTCGCCTCCACCTACGCCCTGCCCGCGACCGAGCAGGCCAAGGGCCTGCGCCGCTACGGCTTTCACGGGCTCAGCTACGCCGGTCTGATCCGCGCGATAGACCCGCTCCCCGCCCGCCTGCTGGCCTTTCACCTGGGCAATGGCGCGAGCCTCTGCGCCATCCATCACGGCCGTTCGGTCGCGACCTCGATGGGCTATTCGCCGCTCGACGGGCTGGTGATGGGCAGCCGCACCGGCAGCATCGACGGCATGGCGGTGCTGCGGCTGGCGCAGGATCACGGCATCGACGGCGCGAGTGCGCTGCTCAACCGCCAGAGCGGCCTGACCGCGCTCGCCGGCACCAATGACATGGCGACGATCCTTGCGCGCGACGACGCGCAGGCGCGCTTTGCAGTGGATCATTTCTGCTACTGGGCGATCCGGCACGCGGGTTCGGCCGTCGCGGCGATGGGCGGGCTCGACGCCATCGCCTTTACCGGCGGCATTGGCGAGAATGCCGCCCCGGTGCGCGATGCGATCACCGCGGGCCTGGCCTTTCTCGGCCCCGTCCCCGTGCACATCATCGCCGCCGACGAGGAACGCCAGATCGCCCGCGATGCCCTCGCCCTGCTGGGGACGCGCGTTGCCTGATCGCCGTTTCAGCAAAACCGAAATCCCCATATTCGGCTTGTGGCGCAAACGCTGTTCCGCTCTAACATGGAATGGCATGACAAACGACCGGACGGCATGACGCAGCAACCCCGCATCGACCTTTCGCCCAGGATCTCGGACGAGATGCGCCAGACCACATGCTACATGTGCGCCTGCCGCTGTGGGATCAATGTCCATCTCAAGAATGGAAAGGTCGCCTATATCGAGGGCAACCGCGACCATCCGGTCAACAAGGGCGTCCTTTGCGCCAAGGGTGCGGCCGGCATCATGCAGGTCAACGCCCCCTCGCGCCTGCGCGCGCCGCTGCGCCGCACAGGCCCGCGCGGGTCGGGCCAGTTCGAAGAGATCACCTGGGACGAGGCGCTTGCGCAAGCGACCGCCTGGCTCGCCCCACTGCGCGCGGCAGCGCCGGAAAAACTCGCCTTCTTCACCGGCCGCGACCAGTCGCAAAGCTTCACCTCGCTCTGGGCGCAGGCCTTCGGCACACCCAACTACGCCGCGCATGGCGGCTTCTGCTCGGTCAACATGGCGGCGGCGGGCATCTACACCATGGGCGGGTCATTCTGGGAGTTCGGGCAGCCCGACTGGGAGTTGACCAGGCTCTTCATCCTCTTCGGCGTGGCCGAGGACCATGACAGCAACCCGATCAAGATCGGCATCGGCCAGCTCAAGGCACGCGGCGCACGGATGATCGGGGTGAACCCGATCCGCACCGGCTACAACGCCGTGGCCGACGACTGGTATGGGATCACGCCGGGCACCGACGGGCTGCTGATCCTGTCGCTGATCCATCTGCTGCTCAAGGCCGGGCGGATCGACCTGGACTATCTCGCCCGCTATACCAACGCGCCGGTGCTGGTGAACGAGGACCCCGCTTCGCCGCAGAACGGCCTCTTGCTGCGCGACGAAGACGGCCATGTGCAGGTGATCGACCGGCGCACCGGCGCGCTGGCCCGCTGGGACGGCGCGGGGGTGGAGCCCGACCTCGCCGGGACATATCGCCACGCTGGCGTGACCCACCGCCCGGTGTTCCACCAGATCGTCGAGCGCTACCTCTCGGATACCTACGCCCCCGAGAATGTCGCGGGCCTCACCGGCATTCCCGCGCCCCGGATCCGCCAGCTTGCCGCCGAGATTGCGCGCACGGCCTTTGACGAGGCGATCACGCTCGACCGGCCCTGGACCGATTTCCGCGGGGTAGAGCACGCGACCATGACCGGCCGCCCGGTCAGCTTTCACGCCATGCGCGGCATCTCGGCCCATGCCAACGGCTTCCAGACCTGCCGCGCCCTGCACCTGTTGCAGATCCTGATCGGCGCGGTGGAAACACCCGGCGGCATGCGGTTCAAACCGCCCTATCCCAAACCCGCCACCGCCCACCCCAAACCGCATTGCAAGGTGACACCGGGCCAGCCGCTGGGCGGCCCGCATCTGGGCTATGTGCAGGGGCCAGAGGACCTCTGCCTCGACGAGGCGGGCAATCCCGCGCGCATCGACAAGGCGTTTTCCTGGGAAAACCCGATGTCGGCGCATGGGCTGATGCATATGGTCATCTCGAACGCCCATGCGGGCGACCCCTACCGGATCGACACGCTGTTCATGTATATGGCCAACATGTCGTGGAATTCGTCGATGAATACCTCGGGCACCATGCAGATGCTGACCGACCAGGACGACAACGGCGACTATGTGATCCCGCATATCATCTACTCCGACGCCTATAGCTCCGAGATGGTGGCCTATGCCGACCTGATCCTGCCCGACACCACCTATCTGGAACGTCACGACTGCATCTCGCTGCTCGACCGGCCGATCTGCGAGGCGGGCGCTGTGGCCGATGCGATCCGCTGGCCGGTGGTGGCACCCGACCGGGATGTGCGGGCTTTCCAGTCGGTGCTCTGCGACCTCGGCCACAGGCTTGCCCTGCCGGGGTTCGTGAATACCGACGGCACGGCAAAATACGCCGACTATGCCGATTACATCACCAACCACATCCGCCGCCCCGGCATCGGCCCGCTCGCCGGCTGGCGGATGGGCGAGGGCGGGTTGCAGCACGGCCGAGGCACAGCCAACGCGGGGCAGATCGACAACTATATCGCCCATGGCAGCTTCTGGATCGAACACGTCCCCGAAGATGCCGCCTATTACAAACCCTGGTCGCAGGCCTATCAGGACTGGGCAGTGCGCATGGGCTTCTACGACACGCCGCAACCTTATATTTTCCAACTCTACGCCGAGCCGATGCGCCGCTTCCAGCTCGCCGCCGAGGGCGAAGGGACGCGCCAGCCCCCCGACCACCTGCGCGGCCAGATCATCGCCACGATGGACCCGCTGCCGGTCTGGTACGCGCCGCTGTCGGACGGGCACACCGACCCTGTCTCCTACCCGCTGCACGCGCTGACGCAGCGGCCGATGGCGATGTATCACAGCTGGGGCAGCCAGAACGCCTGGCTAAGGCAGATCCACGGGCACAACCCGCTCTACCTGCCCACCTCGGTCTGGGAGACGCAGGGCTTCGCCGAAGGCGACTGGGCGCTTGTCACATCGCCACACGGGTCGATCACCGTGCCGGTGGCGCATATGGCCGCGCTGAATGCAAACACCGTCTGGACCTGGAACGCGATCGGCAAGCGCAAGGGCGCCTGGGCGCTCGACCCCGCCGCACCCGAGGCGACCAAGGGCTTCCTGCTCAACCACCTGATCCACGAACTGTTGCCCGCGCGCGGCGACGATCTGCGCTGGGCCAACAGCGACCCGATCACAGGCCAGGCCGCCTGGTTCGACCTGCGCGTGCGCGTCGAGAAATGCCCAGCCCAGTTCACCAGCCAACCCGACCACCCCGCCATCGGCGCGCCGGTCGCCCAGGGCCCGGCCACACTCGCCTGGACGGTCGGCAAATGACCGCCCTGCCCATCTTTTGGCCCCAAATATCCCCGCCGGAGGCAAAGAGTTTTCGTACGAAAACTCTTGCAAGAATTTTCGTACGAAAATTCTTTCTCCGCCCGGGCCGCGCTGCGACAGGATCGGGATCGTGACCGCCCTGCCGCCGCCCTCCGCCGTCCGGCTCGGCCTGGTGATCGACCTCGACACCTGCGTGGGCTGCCAGGCCTGCGTGATCAGTTGCAAGGGCTGGAACACCGAGAATTACGGCGCGCCCCTCTCCGATCAGGACCCCTACGGCGCCGCCCCCGCGGGCACCTTCCTCAACCGCGTGCACAGCTACGAGGTGCAGCCGCCCGCCGCGCCCGCGCAGATCGTGCATTTCCCCAAGTCCTGCCTGCATTGCGCTGATGCCCCCTGCGTTACCGTCTGCCCCACCGGCGCAAGCTACAAGCGCGCAGAGGACGGGATCGTGCTGGTCAACGAAGACGCCTGCATCGGCTGCGGCCTTTGCGCCTGGGCCTGCCCTTATGGCGCGCGCGAGATGGACGCCGCGGCGCAGGTGATGAAGAAATGCACCCTCTGCGTGGACCGCATCTACAATGCGCACCTGCCCGAGGAGGACCGCGTCCCCGCCTGCGTGCGCACCTGCCCCTCGGGGGCGCGCCATTTCGGCGACCTCGGTGATCCGGACAGCGCCGTCAGCCGGCTCGTGGAGGCCCGCGGCGGCTTTGACCTGATGCCCGAGCAGGCCACACGGCCCACCAACAAATACCTCCCCCCCCGCCTGCGCGACCATGTCGAGGCGCCCTCGGTCCTCGCCCCCTACCTCACGCCCGTGGCTGACACGCCCAAGGGCTTCCTCGGTTGGCTCGACCGCGCGCTGGGCGCCCTGCCGGGCGGGGCGGAGTAGAATGCATCCCGCTCCCTCCGTGATCGTGTTCACGACCTTCTCGGGCCTCGGCTTTGGCCTCCTGTTCTGGCTCGGGCTGGGCTGGCCCGGCGTCACGGGCCTGTCTGCATTCGCCTTTTTCACCATTGCCTATCTGCTGGCGGTGGGCGGGCTTCTGGCCTCGACCTTCCACCTCGGCCATCCCGAGCGCGCCTGGCGCGCCTTCAGCCAGTGGCGCACGAGCTGGCTCAGCCGCGAAGGGTGCGCGGCGGTGGCGGCCCTGCTCGTCATGGCCGCCTATGGCGCGGGGCTGGTCTTTGCCGGACAGCGCATCCTCTGGCTGGGCTGGCTGGGTGCGGCGCTTTCCATCGCCACGGTATTCACCACCGCGATGATCTACAGCCAGTTGCGCACGGTCCCGCGCTGGCGTCACTGGAGTACGCCGGCCCTGTTCCTGACGCTGTCGCTCGGCGGCGGTGCGCTGCTGGCCGGGCAGACGCGCTTTGCCCTGCCGTTGCTGGTGCTGGCGGGCCTCTTGCAGGCCTGGGCCTGGCATGACGGCGACAGCCGGCTGCGGCGGTCAGGCACGACGCTCGCCACCGCCACCGGGCTGGGGCAGATCGGCGCGGTGCGCAGCTTTGCCCCGCCGCATACCGGCACGAACTATCTGCTGCGCGAGATGGTGCATGTGGTGGGCCGCCGCCATGCCCGGCGGCTGCGGGTGATCGCGCTGGTCCTCGGCTTTGCGCTGCCGGTGGTCCTCTTGCTGCTGCCCTTTGCGCATTGGCTGGCCGCACTGGCCGTGCTCAGCCATCTCGCGGGGGTGCTCGCCCTGCGCTGGCTGTTCTTTGCAGAGGCCGAACATGTCGTCGGCCTCTACTATGGCGCGCATCAGGGCCAGGCGTGACGCCCCCGATCATGCCATTGCAAAGCGCCACTGCGTGACCTGCCGCAGCACTTCGCCCGGCGCCAGCGTGATCGCGGGAAAGCCAGCATGGTTGGGCGCGTCCGGCCAGCCCTGCGCCTCGATGGCGAGCCCTTCATGCGCGGCGCGCCCCGGCCGGACGGCGGCACGGCCGTCATAGACCTGCACGCCGGGTTCGGTCGTGGCCAGCGTCATCTCCAGCCCCGAGGTGCCGCGCAGCCAGAGCACGTCGCGCAGCGGCACACGGGCGCCCGACAGGCAGAAGTTGTGATCCATCGCGGGGTCTCCGACAGAGATGACCCGCCCGCCCCGCAGGTCAAAGGCCGTGCCCGCGACATCGGCCACCTCGCCGGTCGGCACGACATCATCGGTCACGGGCAGATAACGGTCGGCCGCGACGCGCAGGCTGTGGCCGTCCCAGCGGGCAGAGCCATCCATGTTCCAGTAGCTGTGATTGGCGAAATTCAGCAGCGTCAGCGCGTCGGTCTCGCCGGTCACCTCCATCGTGAGCGTCGCAGGTGCCGTCACGGAAAAGCGCGCGCGCACCTGGCGGTTGCCGGGGTGGCCACCCTCGCCCGCAGGCAGGACGAGACCAAAGGTCACGGCCTCGGGCGCCTGTTCAACGATCTCCCAGAGCTTGGCATGGGTGCCCACCGCACCGGAATGCAGCAAATGCCGGTCGTCCTGATTGGGCACGAATCGGTGCATCACCCCGCCGATGGGCGCCTGCGCGCCGGTCAACCGGTTGACCACCGGCCCCACCAGCGCGCCGTGATACTGCATCGGCCCTTCGTAATCCGCGAGCCTGTCCGACCCATGCGTCAGGCCATGCGCGACCCCGGCAAGGCGCACATCCTGCAGGATCGCGCCATAGTTCAGCAGCGTCACGGTCAGATCGCCTGCCGCGATGGTCACGGCATGGACAGGGCGCCCGTCCCTGGTGGTGCCGAATATCCTCATGCCAGAGCCTCCCAATGCACGCCCGCCGCGGGGATGGTGACGCCGTTCCACGCCTGTGGTTCGGGCGCGTAGTTGAACACAAAGCGGTGGGTGGCCGTGTCGCGGATGCGCAGCCCCTCGGGCAGGTCGAGCGCGGGCAGCCCGGCCTCGGCGCACAACCCGGTGACGATGGCGAACAGCGTGTCGTCATCTGGCCAGCCGGCGAGATAGCGCAGGCGGTCGCCCATGATCGCGGGCTCTCCCGCGGCGGTGCGGCGCAGCACCGGGGCGCTGCCTTCAAGGTGTTCGACCCAGTGCAGGAACCGCCCGCCGCCCTCCAGCGGCACATCGGCGATGGGCGGCAGGCTCTCGGCCAGCACGACCGAGACGTCGAGGCCCGGGATATTCGGCCCCAGCGGCAGCGGGATCGACAGCTCGGCGGTCTTGGTGTCGCTGCGCGGGCCGATCAGCGCGATCCCGCCAAACCGCGAAAGCGCCGCGCGCAACGGGTCGGACACGGTCATCAGGCCGGGCGCAAAGACCAGCGCATAATGTCCCAGATCGGCGGTGTCGGGGTGCAGGATATCGACCGACAGCCCCGCCCGGCGCAGCGCGCGATAGACGGCAAAGGCGAGGCGGAACATGTCGAAATCGCGCCCCTGCGGCTGCGCCTCCCAGGCCCAGGCGCTGACATAGTCGAACACCAGCGCGACACGCGCCTGCGCGGTGCCGACCTCGGGCAGGGTCTCGATTTCGGCGGCGACCTGCGCGGCCTCGGCCAGCGCCGGGGCGGGGGCGCTGTCAGGGCGCAACAGGCCCGCATGCATCTGCTCCTGCGCGAAAGGCGCCTGGCGCCAGCGGAAATAGCTCACCGTTTCCGCGCCATGGGCGAACGCCTCCCAGGCCCAGAGGCGGGCCATGCCGGGCAGCGGCGCGGGGTTGAAGGGCGCCCAGTTCACCGGGCCGGGCTGCTGCTCCATGATCCACCAGCGCCCGGTCGAGGGCGTCAGCCCGCCGCGCATCGCGCCCACCGCGCGGTAGAGGTCATGGTGAAAGGCCTGATTGTCCGGGTGCCCCTGCCGCAAGAACCGCAGCTTGAACGCGTCGCTGACTTCGATCCGGTCCGACAGAAAGCCGATCGGATAGCTGTCCCAGCTCGCGATGTCGAGGTCGGCGCCCACCGCGTAATGGTCGAAATCGGTCACGCGGCCCATGTAGTTGTGGATGATCGGCGCGTCCGAGCATTTGCGGATCTCGTCCGTCTGCACCCGGTTGAAGGCCACGACCTGATCCGAGCTGTAGCGGCGAAAGGCGAGGATATGCGGGTGGTTGGGTTCGGTCACGGTGAGGTTGGGCAGGTCGATCTGGCTGAAATCGTCGTATTCCATCGACCAGAACACATTGCCCCAGGCGCGGTTGAGCGCATCGGGCGACTGGTAGCGCTGCGCCAGCCAGTCCCGGAACCCGCGCCGCGCGGCGTCGGAATAGCTCAGCACGGTGTCGTGGCAGGCGTATTCATTGTCGGTCTGCCAGGCGGCGACATGCGGGTTGCGGCCATAGCGTTCGGCCAGCAGGCGGGTGATGCGGCGGCTTTCCTCGCGGTAGCCCTGATGGCTGAAGCAATAATGCCGCCGCGAGCCAAAGCCGCGCGGGCGGCCCTGCGCATCGACGGCCAGCATGTCGGGGTGTTTCTCGACCACCCATTTCGGCGGCGTCGCGGTGGGCGTGCCCAGCACCACCCTGAGCCCGGCGGCACCCAGTGTGGCGATGGCCCGGTCGAGCCAGTCAAAGGTCAGCACCCCGGGGCGCGGCTCCATCCGCGACCAGGCGAATTCGCCGATGCGCACCCAGGTGAGGCCAGCCTCGGCCATGCGGGCGGCATCCTCGGCCCATTGCGCCTCGGGCCAGTGTTCGGGGTAGTAGCAGACGCCGAGCGTGCGTTTCATGGGCATGGTCCTTTGGGTCCGGGGTTTCGGTCCGCGGTTTCGGTCCGGGGTTTCGGTCCGGGGTTTCGGTCCGCGGTTTCGGTCCGGCGTTTCGGTGCGGCGTTTCGGTGCGGCGGCCGCATCGTTCGGGCAGCGACGGGCCGCGGGCGGGAAGCGGCGCGCCCGCCCGCGGGGGCGGTCGGGCGCTGCCCGTGCTAGCGCACGGGCGGGATGGCGGCGCCGTGGCTCACACGACCACGCGGTGCTCGGCCTGCCCGATGGCATCGACCGTCACGGCAAAGGTGCGCCCGGTTTCGGGATTATGGGCGAGGTCAAGCTGCGCGATACCGGCGGCCGCAGATGTGCAGAAGAGCCGGCGCAGGTCCGGCCCGCCGAAGGCCGGGCAGGTGGTCTGCGCGGC
The DNA here is from genome assembly GCA_009993005.1 of Rhodobacterales bacterium. GTDB lineage: Bacteria > Pseudomonadota > Alphaproteobacteria > Rhodobacterales > Rhodobacteraceae > JAACUH01. The sequence goes on along the minus strand of JAACUH010000074.1, from coordinate 28,595 downwards.
GGGAAAGCTGACGGCAGTCAGGAACGTCCCGTCCGGCGCATAACAGGCGACGCGCCCGGCCCCCCATTGCGCGTTCCAGATATTGCCCGCCGCATCGACCACCGCGCCATCGGGCGAGAACCCGGTGCCGCGCAGGTCAACCGCGACCTCCGGGTCGCCCTCGGGCCAGCCATGCGCGGGGTCGAGCCGCTGGCGCATCACCTGTTGCGTCCGGGTATCGGTGAAATAGGCGGTTGTGCCGTCCGGCGCGAAACAGATCGCATTGGGGATCGAGAGGCCGGGATAGAGCTTGCGCAATTCGCCGCGATAATAGCGCCAGATGGCCCCCGCGCCATCCTCTGCCCCCAGCCCCATGGTGCCGATCCAGAACCCGCCGAACGGGTCCGCGCGCCCGTCATTGCAGCGCGTGGCGGGGTTGTCGGCCTCGAGCGGGCAGAGCACCTCGCGCGTGCCGCTCGCGAGGTCAAAGCGCGACAATGCGCTGTCCGAGGCGATCAGCAGCGTGTCGCGGTCGATCCAGCCCGCCGCCGAGACGAACCCGTCAAAGCGCCAGTGCTGCCCCTTGCGGTGCAGCGTGCGGCCCAGAATGTCGAACCAGAAAAGCTCGCCCCGCTCGGGGTGCCAGAGCGGGCCCTCGCCCAGCAGGCAGATGGTGTCGTCATGGATCATGCGCGGGCCCCCCCTGTTGCCGCATCATAGGCCGCCACGATGTCGCGCGCCCGCGCGGCGATGTCGGCGGTCGTCATCCCCGGTTTGTAGATCGCCGACCCGATGCCAAAGCCATCCGCGCTCGCCGCGATCCAGGCGGCAAAGTTCTCGGGGCCCGCACCGCCCACCGCATAGACCTGACAGCCCGCAGGCAGCACCGCGCGAATGGCGCGCAGCCCGTCAGGGCCCAGCAGGCTCGCCGGGAATATCTTGAGCCCGTCCGCCCCCGCGCCCAGCGCGGCGAAACACTCGGTGGGGGTGAGCACGCCGGGCCAGCTTTGCATGCCGGCGGCCTTGGTCGCCGCGATCACGGCGGTGTCGCAATTGGGCGACACGACAAGCCGCCCGCCCGCCTCCGCGACGCGCGCGACATCGGCAAGGCTCAGCACCGTGCCCGCGCCGATCAGCGCCGCCCGCCCATGCGCGGCCGCCATCGCGGCGATGCTGTCGAAGGGGTCGGGCGAATTCAGCGGCACCTCGATCCGGTCGATGCCGGCCTCGATCAGCACGGCGGCGGCGGCCACGGCCTCGGGCGGGGAGATCCCGCGCAGGATGGCGATCAGCTTGCGGCTCATGTCTCTTGCTCCCTCAATCGGTGCCACGCGGCGGTGAGGCCCGCGAGCGTGACGGCGGTGCCGTCCGCCTGCACGGCGGTGGCGGATTGCGCGGCGAGCGCCTTGACATAGACCCCGGAGACAAAGCCCGCGCCGATCACGGCGATCTGCTGGCCCAGCCAATAGGGCCGCGTCGCGGCAAGCTCTGCCCCGATCAGCAGGCCCGACAGCCGCGCGCGCGCCGTATCGGGCCCCAGCCCGTGCAGCAAATGCTCGGCGCGCAGCGAAAACAGCCGCGCGGCGAGCTTTTCGGGCCGCGCGATGGCATCGGTCAGCGCCGTGCCAAAGGCGGCATCGTCCCAGCCCTCGGCCCCGACCGTGTGGCGCAGCACGGTCTGGGTGCTGAGGGCCGCGAACATGTCGCCGGTCATGCAGGTCTGAAAGCTCACGACCTCGCCCGCGCTCACCTGCGCCCATTTCGTATGCGTGCCGGGCAGGCAGAGCACCCCGTCCCAGCCGGGGTTGAGCGCGAGGAAGCCTGCGATCTGCGTCTCCTCGCCGCGCATCACATCGGCGGGGCGGTCCTGCCGGATGCCGGGGATCACCAGCACGCGCAGGCCGGGCGTCACCGTCGGCGCCAGCGCCAGCCCCTCGGGCAGCGCGGCGCAGGGGACGCTGGCATAGGGCGCCTCGACCCAGCCCTGCCGCGACCCCACCATGCCGCAGGCGATGGCTGTGATCGGCCGGGCCAGCCAGTCGCCCGCCAGAGCCAGCAGCGCGGCCTCATAGCCGTCGCGCGTCAGCCTGCCCATGCCCTGATCCGACGTCGCCTGCGCCAGCACACGCCCATCCGCCGCCATCGCCCAGCCGCGCAGATGCGTTGTGCCCCAGTCGAGCGCGATCCAGTCGGGTGCCGCTTCCGCCTCTGCCATCACCCCGTCCCCACCACACCCGCGTCAATCACAAGGCTTTGCCCCGTCATCATCCGCGACAGGTTCGACGCCAGAAACAACACCGTGCCAGCAATGTCACGCGGTTCCATCACATCCTTGAGGCATTGTTTGTCCACATGTGCCGACAGCGCCTCGGGCGTGGCCCAGAGCCTGCGCTGCCGCTCGGTCAGCACCCAGCCGGGCGCAACCGCATTGACCCTGATGCGGTCCGGCCCCCATTCGCGCGCGAGGCTCCGGGTGAGGCCCATGATCCCCGCATTGGCCGAGATATAGGTCGAAAGCCCCGCGATCCCCATCATGTAGCTGATCGAGGAAAAGTTGATGATGCTGCCGCCCAGCCCGCTGGCCTGCATCTGGGCCGCGGCACGCTGGCAGGCAAAGAAATAGGCCTTGAGGTTGACCGCCTGCATCTGGTCCCAGACCGCCTCGGTCACGTCCGACGCGGCATAACGGGTGTCGTTGGCGGCATTGTTGACCAGCACGCGCAGCGGCCCGTGGGCAGCCGCGGCCGCGTCCATCGCGGCGTGCAGCGCCGCCACATCGGTGATGTCGCAGGGGATGAACAGCGGCCGTTGGGCGTGTTTCGCCGCCATCTCCTCGACAAAGGCGCCTGCATCGCTGCGACCGACAAAGGCCACACGCGCGCCCTGTTCGAGAAACGCCTCGGTCAGCGCGGCGCCGATGCCGCTGCCGCCGCCGGTGATGAACACCGCCGCATCGCGCAGATCGGGGAATGTCGCTAGAGGCTCGGTCATACACGTTCTCCTTCTACCACCCAGAGTGTCGCGGGCCAGACCACGGGCAGTTGCAGCCCCCGCGCCATCAGAGCCTGCCCGCTCAATTCCACCGCGCCCTCGCGCAGGGCCAGCGGCCCGCGGCTTTGCGGCGGGATGTCGCCGGGATTACGCAAGGTAAGCCGGTAGCGCGCCTGCGGGTCAAGCCCGGTGAGCCGCAGCGGGCGCGGCAATATCTGCGTGCTGGTCTCTGCCTGCCCGGCAAAGAGCACGAACCGCCCGCCATCGGCGGCGACCTGCATTTCGGCCGTCACCGCAGGGTCGGCGGCGTCGAGGCGCAGGATATCGCCCGCCATCATCCAGTCGCGGTTCGCGCGATACCAATGCGTGACCTCGCGCAGCGTGGCCGCCTCGTCATCGCTCAGCTCGCGCAGGTCCATCTCGAACCCCATGTGCCGCTGCGCCGCGACCCAGGCGCGGAATGCCATCGGCAGGATGCGGCCGGTGGTGTGGGACTTGCGCGGGCCGACATGGCTGCCGGTGACGGCCGAGGGCAGGAACAGCGCCGCGTCATGCTGCATGCGCAACCGTTCCACCGCGTCATTGCTGTCAGAGAGCCAGACCCGGCTGGTGCGCGCGAGGATGCCCGCGTCGATCCGCCCGCCGCCCGAGGCGCAGCTTTCGAACTCCACCGCCGGAAAGGCCGCGCGCAAGCGGTCAAAGAGCGCATAGGCGCCATCGGTCTGCGCGGCGTCCACCACCGGCAGCAGGCGGTTGTGGTCCCATTTCACATAGTCGATCGCGTGGCCGGCCAGCACCGCGGCCACCGCGGCAAAGAGGGCATCGCGCACGTCGGCCCGGCCCATGTCGAGCACCATCTGGTTGCGCCCGAGCACCTGATCGACCGGGCCCAGCGCCCAGTCGGGATGCGCGCGGTAGAGGTCGCTGTCGGGGTTGACCATCTCTGGCTCGAACCACAGGCCAAAGGTCATGCCGCGCGCGTGCACATGGTCGATCAGCGGCCCAAGCCCGTCGGGCCATTTGCGCCGGTCGATGGTCCAGTCGCCAAGGCTCGTCAGATCATTGTCGCGCCGCCCGAACCAGCCATCGTCGAGCACGAAACGCTCGGCCCCGAGCGCCGCCGCGCGGTCGGCGATGTCGCAGAGCGCGGCAAGGTCATGGTCGAAATAGATCGCCTCCCAGCAATTGTAATGCACGGGGCGGTGACGGGACGGGCGCGGTCGGGCGGGCCTGGGCCAGGTCACCACATGGTCGCGGATATGGCGCTGCATCGCCACGCCGCAGCCGTTCAGCCCGGCGGTGGAAAAGGTCAGCAGCAAGGGTGCCGTGGCGTGATGCGTGCCGGGGCGAAGGCTGTCGGTCGCATGGCCCCACTGGATCTGGCGGCGACCGTCGGGCAGCTCTTCGGCGATCATGCGGTGGCCACCGGACCAGCCGTAATGCAGCGCGAACACCGTGCCTTGGGTGTTGGTCGCGCAGCGTTCGGGAAACAGCGCATAGGGCGGGTGTTCGTGCCCCGACCGACCCGTGCGCGCCTCGCGCAGGCGGATGCCGGGGGTCCAGGGGACCTCGCTCAGCGCAAACTCGCGCGTCCAGCGGCCGGAGACGTCGATCATCGCATCCGCCAGTTGCGGGCCAGGCAGGGCCGGCGCGGCGAGCCAGTGGACGGTGACGGGCGCATCGGCGGTGAGCGTGGTGCTGGCGGTGATCACATCGCCCGCCACGGCAAAGCGGAAGGCAAGCGCGAGGCCCAGCGCCGCATCCGCCACGCGCAGCACGAGCGCGCCGTCCTCCCAGCCGCCGGCGCAGCCACTGAACCGTGGCCACAGCGCCGCGCCCTCGCGGCTCAGCCGCAGCCCCGCCTGCCCTTGCCAGGCATCCCCCGGCAACGGGCAGAGCGTGAGCGGCGGCAGGGTGTCGAGCATCCCGCCCGTCAGGTCCATGTCGCCGGCCCGGTCGAGCGCGGCCAGATCCTCGGTTGCAGGCAATCGCGGGCCCCAATAGATCGCGCGCGGCATTCCGCCCGCACCCGCGCCCGCGCCCGCGCCCGCACTCGCGAGCGCCAGCGTCTGCTGTCCCGCGTCAACCCGCCACGTCATCGTCACCCTCGGCGCTCCTGCCCTATTTGACCGCGCCCATGGTCAGGCCCGCGATGAAATGCTTCTGCATCAGAAAGAACATCGCCACCGGCGGCAGCGCCGCGATGATCGATCCGGCCGAGACCAGGTGCCAGGCGGCGATCCATTGCCCGTTCAGCGACGACAGGCCCGCCGTCACCGGCTGCGTGCTGGCCGAGGTGGTCAGCACCGTGGCCCAGAAGAAGTCGTTCCAGATGAAGGTGAACACCAGCACCGACAGCGCCGCGATGGCGGGACGCATCAGCGGCAGCACGATGAACCAGAAGATCCGCCATTCCGCGACGCCTTCGACCCGCGCCGCCTCGATCAGCTCGCGCGGCAGGGCGCCGATGAAATTGCGCATGAAGAGCGTGCAGAACCCGGTCTGGAACGCGATATGGAACAGCGCCAGCCCGGCGGTCGAGTTGTAGAGCCCCATCTGCACCGTGATGTCGCGCACCGGGATCATCAGGATCTGGAACGGCACAAAGTTGCCCGCCACAAACAGGAAAAAGATCAGGATATTGCCGCGGAACCGGTAAACGCCCAGCGCAAAGCCGGTCATGCAGGACAAGACCAGCGTGCCGATCACCGTGGGGATCGTCACCTTGAAGCTGTTCAAGATATAGCGCCCGATCGGCGAGTTCTGGAACACATCGACATAATTGCTGAAGGCAATCGACGAGGGCATCCCGAAGTAGTTGCCCGCCGCGAGGTCGGAGGCCGGCCGCACCGAGGTCAGCGCGACGCCCAGCAGCGGAAACAGCCAGATGATGAGCGCGACGGGCAGCGCGATCTGGTAGAGCGCGCGCGCACCAGGGCCGCGCGTGGCGATGGGCCTTGGAAACATCAGCGATCCCCCCGCTCGTCGCGCATCATCTTCCAGATGAAGCCCGAGATGAACACCATCATGATGAGAAACAGCACCACCGCGATGGCCGCGCCATAGCCCATGCGATAGCCATATTCCGACAGCGCCTGTTCATACATGTAATAGGACAGCACCCGTGACGACCCGAAAGGCCCGCCATTGGTCATGATCGACACCAGGTCGAACGACCGCAGCGCCCCGATCACCGTCACCACCACCGCGATGAAGGTCGCCGGGCGAAGCTGCGGCAGGATCACGAACCACAGCATCTTGAGCCCCTTGGCCCCGTCGAGCCGCGCGGCCTCGATCTGGTCGGGGGCGACGTTGTTGAGGCCGGTGAGGTAGAGGATCATGCAATAGGCGATCTGCGGCCAGAGGCCGGCGGCGATGATCCCGTATGTGGCCAGCGTCGGGTCGGCCAGAATGGCGATCCCCTTGCCCGTCACCCATTCGATCAGGTTGTAGAGCAGCCCGAAATTGGGCGCGTAGAACCACGAGAACATCAGGCCGACGACGACCTGGCTGATGACAAAAGGGAAAAAGAACAGCGATTTGTAGATCCGGATGCCGCGCACCGTCTGGTTGAGGAAAATCGCAAGTCCCAGCCCGATGGGCACCGCCAGCATGTAGAGCAGCAGCCAGATGACATTGTTGCGCAGCGAGGTCTTGAACGCCCGGTCGCCGAACAGCTCGACATAATTGCCCCAGCCCAGCCAGCGCTTTTCTCCCAGCCCGTCCCAGTTGTAGAACGAAATGCGAAAGCTCTCGAAAATCGGCCAGACCACATAGAGCGCGAACATGATCAGGCCCGGCGTCAGGAACAGCCATGGCGTGAGCCATTGCTGGTTCGACCGCCACCACGACCGGCTGCGCAACTCTGTTGACGTCATGGCCATGGCCGCCCCCCCCTTCTGACATGCGCGCGGCGGCCGGTGGCCCGGCCGCCGCGCCTGGTATGGTTACTGGTAGATGCGCTGACGCGCCTGCTCCAGCCGTGCGAGGATGTCATCGAGGTTGCCGGGGATCACCATGAACTCCTGGAACCCTTCCATCCCGATCTTGGCCATCTCGGCCGGCGCATCGCGGTCAAAGAACTGCGCGATGCCGCCCGGCGTGGTTGACAAGAGCTCGAAACCGGCCTGGATGAACGGGTCATCGCCCACCGAAGAGCCCGCATTCATCGGCAGCTGGCCGATGGCGGCGTTGAGCTTGGTCTGCACATCCGCCCGCGCCACGAAGGCGAGGAAGGTCTTGGCGTCCTCGACGTTGGTCGCGCCCGAGGGGATGTGCATGGTGTCGGTCGGCGCTTCTTCGGCGCGCGGCACATCGGGGTTGATCGTCGGGAAGGGCATGAAGCCGAGCGTATCGTCGGTCATCCCGCCTTCCTTGAGCACGCCCACGGCAAAGTTGCCCATGACGTAATTCGCGGCCTTGCCCTGCACCATCAGCGCGGCCGCATCCTGCCAGTCGATGGCAGCATGGTTGGCGGTGATATAGCCGGGCTCGACCAGACGGGCCCATTGCGCAAAGGTGTCGCGCACGCCCTGGCTGGTCCATTCGACCTCGCCATTGGTCAGGGCCATGTGGAAATCATAGCCGTTGGTCCGCAGGTTCATATAGTCGAAAATGCCGGCCCCCGGCCACAGCGCCGACGTGCCGGTGGTCAGGCAGTCGATGCCGGCGGCCTTGAACAGCGCGCAGTTGGCGACGAATTCGTCATAGGTGGTGGGCACTTCGGCCCCGACCTGGGCATAGACGTCCTTGTTGTAGTAGATGCCCCACTGGTAATAGGTATAGGGCACGCCCCACTGCTTGCCGTCGATGGTCATCGAGGCGAGCGCCGAGCCGAGCGAATCGGCCAGGCCGTTGTCGGCCCAGACGTCGGACACATCCATGAACTGACCCGAGTTGACAAAGGGCGCCATCCGGTTCCCGGCATACCAGTTCGCCACATCGGGGGCGTCGGTGGTCAGGAAGTTGCGGATCGCGGTCTTGTAACCTTCGTGGTCAAAGTTCTGGAGCACCACGTCGATATCGGGATTTTCCGCTTCGAAATCAGCGATCAGCGCTTCCATCGCGGCGAGCGGGATCGGGTCATAGTCGGCGTAATAGTTGAGCGTGCGCTGCTGTGCCATCGCGCTGGTCGTGGCCAGCAAGGCAATGGCAAGCGCCAGCGGGGCGCTTTTGGTGAGTTGCATCATGAAGTCCTCCCTGAGATGCGTCAAAACCGTAGTTTCATTATATGGAACCGTGTTTTGAATATTGAAATCATAACCGCAAAGCGCCTATGCTTGTCAACAGGCCAGACGCGGTCCGGCCCGAGGGAGGGGAAACAGCAGATGGCGGCGACCGGCGACGGCACCGTAGGCAAGGCTCTGGACGTGCTCGACCAGATCGCGGCTTTCGGCCGGCCCGTGCGCTTTTCCGAACTGCTCGACGCTTCGCCCTATCCCAAGGCGACGCTTTACCGGCTGGTGCAGACGCTCACGCATCAGGGAATGCTCGCCTTTGACCCCGACCGGCAGAGCTATGCCCCCGGCGTCCGCCTCGTGCGCCTCGCCCATGCCGCCTGGGCGCAAAGCACGCTGGCCCCGGTCGCGCGCCCCTACCTCGACCGGCTCTCCGCCTCGGTCGGCGAAACGGTGCACCTCGCGCAGCTCGACCACGCGCAGGTTCTCTATGTGGACAAGCGCAACGCCACCCGCCCGATCGAGATGTTCAGCCAGGCGGGCAAGATCGGCCCGGCCTATTGCACCGGCGTGGGCAAGGTGATGCTGGCCTTTCTCGACGACCCCGCGCAAGAGGCCGCGCTGGCGCAACAGTCCTTCCACCCCTTCACCGCGCACACCCTGCGCGACGCAGCGAGCCTGCGTGCCGAGCTGGTCCAGATCCGCGCCGCCGGCTACGGCTTTGACCGCGAAGAGCACGAGCCCGGCATCATCTGCGTGGCGCTGCCGATCCTGACCACCGGCGACCGCCTGCTCGGCGCGCTCTCGGTCACGAGCACGCTGCGCCGCACGTCGCTCTCCGGGCTCGAGCTGCTTGTGCCGCTCTTGCGCGACACCGCCCGGCAGATCGCGCGTGACGCGCAGGACTGGCGCTTTCCCGACACCGGTATTCCAGACACATCGGGGGCCGCGACCGCCGCCCCGCTCAAGGAGAAATTCGCATGACTGGCGTGACACTGCAGAAGGTCGTCAAGAAATACGGCGAGACCCAGGTGATCCACGGGGTGGACCTGACGGTCGAGGACGGTGAGTTCTGCGTGTTCGTCGGGCCGTCCGGCTGCGGCAAATCCACGCTCCTGCGCATGGTCGCGGGGCTCGAGGAAACCACCGGCGGCGCGATCCGCATCGGCAGCCGCGATGTCACCCGGCTCGACCCGTCGGAACGCGGCGTGGCGATGGTGTTCCAGACCTACGCGCTCTACCCGCACATGACGGTCGAGGAAAACATGGGCTTTGGCCTGCGGATGAACGGCCACCCCAAGCCCGAGATCAGGGCCAAGGTGGCCGAGGCGAGCCGCATCCTCAAGCTCGACGACTACCTCAAACGCAAGCCCGCCGCACTGTCGGGCGGCCAGCGCCAGCGCGTGTCGATCGGGCGCGCCATCGTGCGCGGGCCCGAGGTGTTCCTGTTCGACGAGCCGCTCTCGAACCTCGACGCCGAGTTGCGCGTCGAGATGCGGGTCGAGATCGCGCGCCTGCACAAGGAAATCGGCGCGACGATGATCTACGTCACCCATGACCAGGTCGAAGCGATGACGCTGGCGGACAAGATCGTCGTGCTGCGCTCTGGCCGGATCGAACAGGCCGGCCGCCCGATGGACCTCTACCGCGACCCCGACAACAGGTTCGTGGCGGGCTTCATCGGCTCGCCCGCGATGAATTTCCTCGCCGGCAAGGCCGTGGCCGGCGGCATCGAGGTGCCCGGCCTCGCCGCCACCCTGGCCAAACCGCTCGCACCCGCGCATCAGGGCCACGCGGTGACGGTTGGCCTGCGCCCCGAACATCTCGCGCTCGGCCCCGGCGACACCCACCGCGTTGACCTCGTGGAAAGCCTCGGCGGCGTGTCCTACGCCTATCTCATCGCGCCCTCGGGCGAACGGATCGTGGTCGAGGAACGCGGCGAGACCCGCAGCGACGAGGGCACCCGCGTCGGCCTGATCGTCGATCCCGCGCGCGCCTATGTGTTCGACGCCAAGACCGAGATGCGCATCCGCTGACCCATCCGCCAGCGCGGGATGGCCGGGTGCGGAGCCTTCGGCGAGGATATTTTTGGCAAGATGAAGGGGGGGACGCGCGCCCTTGCCTTGCCAAGTCCCCCTGCCCGGCGAAAATCCCCCGGCGGGGGCCGATGCGCAGCACTCATGGCTTCTTTGCGCCCCAAATACTCACGGCGCGACGATCAGTCCGGGGGCGCGGCCGGGGTGGTGAGAGTCAGCGCGCGCCTTCGAACCAGGCCACGATCGTCGCGCGCTCGGCGGGTTCCATATAGCTGATATTGGCCGGCGGCATCGCATGGCTCGCCCCGGCTTGCAGATAGATCGACCGCGCCTGCGCGGCGATCTGGCCGGGGGTTTCCAGCATCACGCCCTTGGGCGGCCAAAGCATGTCGCCAAAATAGGGCTCGGCCGCGTGGCACATCGAACAGCGCCCCAGCACGATGTCATGCACCGCCTCGAACCCCGCCGCCTGCGCATAGCGCTGTGCGGCCGGGGCCATCGCCGCCTCTTCCTCGCCATAGGCATAGGGCGAGGGCCAGGACAGCCAGACGATGGCCGCGAACAGCGCCGCCGTCACCCCCCATGTCCACCACAGCCGCCCCTTGCGCATATGCATGGAGTTGAAGAAATGCCGGATACTGACCCCCATCAGGAACACCAGGCTCGCGATCAGCCAGTTCCAGTCGCTGGCAAAGGCCAGCGGATAATGGTTCGACAGCATCAGGAAGATCACCGGCAGCGTGAGGTAATTGTTATGCGTGCTGCGCTGCTTGGCGATCTTGCCGTATTTGGCATCCGGCACCCGCCCGGCCTTGAGGTCAGCCACGACGATGCGCTGGTTCGGCATGATGACAAAGAACACGTTGCCGGTCATGATCGAGGCGGTGAAGGCCCCCAGATGCAACAGCGCCGCGCGGCCGGAAAAGACATTCGTGTAGAACAGCGCCATCGCCACCAGAACGCCGAACAGCGCCACCATCAGCAGCGTCGGGTTGCTGGCCACGAAAACCTTGCACAGCGTGGTATAGACCCCCCAGCCAAAGGCCAGCGAGGCGAGCGAGATCGCCACCCCCTGCCAGACCGCGATATCGAGCACATTGGGGTCGATGAGGAAAAGCTCGGCGCCCAGATAATAGACCAGCACCAGCAGGGCAAAGCCGCTGAGCCATGTCCAGTAGCTTTCCCATTTGAACCAGATCAGGTCATCGGGCATCCGGTCGGGCGCCACGAGGTATTTCTGCACATGGTAGAACCCGCCGCCATGCACCTGCCATTCCTCCCCATCCGCCCCGGAGGCCAGAGCGCGGTCGCGGTGCAGGCCAAGGTCGAGCGCGATGAAATAGAAGGACGACCCGATCCAGGCGATGGCCGTGATCACATGCAGCCAGCGCACGGCGAATTCGGCCCAGTGGAGGAGCAGTGTGGGTTCCATCAACTGCCCCGGTAGGTCGAATAGCCGTAGGCAGACAGCAGCAGCGGCACATGGTAATGTGCATCCGCCTCGGCCATGCCAAAGCGGATCGGCACCTCGTCGAGAAACAGCGGCTCTGCCCCCGCCTGCTCGCCACCCGCCTGACCGGTCGCGCGCAGGTAGTCGCCCGCGCAAAACACCAGCTCATAGGTGCCCGGCACGAATTTCGCGGCGGGAAGAATCGGCGCATCGGTGCGCCCGTCGGCATTGGTCACCGCCTCGGCGATCTTGCGGTGGCTGTTGCCCGTCACCTCATAGAGCATGACCCGCAGGCCCGCCGCCGGCACCCCGCGCGCTGTATCCAGCACATGGGTCGTCAAGAATCCGTCGCTCATCACTTGCTCCCCTGTTATCTGCTATCATGCGTGGCCGCGCGCCGCTTGCAACCCCCGCCCTGACCCGCATAGTGATTTCGCAAGCACCGGAGACCCAGATGCCCGATCCGTCACCGCCCCGCTATCCGCGCGACATGACCGGCCATGGCGCCACGCCCCCCGACCCGCGCTGGCCGGGCGGCGCGCGCGTGGCGGTCAGCCTTGTGCTGAACTACGAGGAGGGTGGCGAAAACTCTGTCCTGCACGGCGATGCCGCGTCCGAGGCCTTTCTGTCCGACATCGCCGGCGCCGCGCCCTGGCCGGGACAGCGCCACTGGAACATGGAATCGCTCTATGACTACGGCGCGCGGGCGGGGTTCTGGCGGCTTCACCGCCTGTTCACCGGCCGCGCCCTGCCGGTGACGATCTTTGGCGTGGCAACGGCGCTCGCCCGCGCGCCCGAACAGGTCGCGGCGATGCAATCAGCGGGGTGGGAGGTCGCCTCGCACGGGCTGAAATGGGTCGAACACCGCGCCATGCCCGAGGAGGAGGAGCGCGCCGCCATCACCGAGGCGATCCGCCTGCATACCGAGGTGACGGGGAGCGCGCCGCGCGGCTGGTACACCGGGCGCTGTTCGGAAAACACCGTGCAGCTGACCGCCGAGACCGGGCAATTCGACTGGATATCAGACACTTACGATGACGACCTGCCCTATTGGCGCGAGGTGGGCGCGCGCGACCAGCTTGTCATCCCCTACACGCTCGAAGCCAATGACATGCGCTTTGCCACCGCGCCCGGCTATATCACCGGACGGCAGTTCGGCGACTACCTGATCGACACCTTCGACACGCTGGTGACTGAGGGCGGGCGGATGTTCTCGATCGGCCTGCATTGCCGCCTGATCGGCCGTCCGGGCAAGATCGCGGGGCTCATGCGCTTTCTCGACCATGCGCAGTCCAGCGGCGCGGCCTGGTTCGCCACGCGCGGGCAGATCGCGGCCCATTGGGCGGCGACCCACCCGCACCGGCGCCACGACCGGCCCAGCCAGATGGACCGCGCAGCATTCGTCGCGCGTTTCGGCGGCATCTTCGAACACTCGCCCTGGGTGGCCGAGCGCGCCTTTGCGCTTGAACTCGGCCCCGCCCATGACAGCGCCACCGGCCTGCACGCAGCCATGGCCCGCGTGTTTCGCAGCGCCAGCCCGGACGAAAGGCTCGCCGTGCTCTGCGCGCACCCCGACCTTGCGGGCAAACTGGCGCAGGCCCGGCGGCTGACGGCCGAAAGCACGCAGGAACAGGCCAGCGCCGGGCTCGACGCGCTCACCGATGCAGAGCGCGCGCAGTTCACGGCGCTCAACGCCGCCTATGTCGAACGCCACGGATTTCCCTTCATCATCGCCGTGCGCGACAATACCAAGGCGTCGATCCTCGCCGCCTTTGAAACCCGCCTCGCCCATGACACAGCGACCGAGATCACGACCGCCTGTGCACAGGTCGAACGCATCGCCCATCACCGTCTGAAAGCGATCCTGCCATGACCGACGACCTCATAACCGGCTACGCCTTTCCGCCCGGCGGCCTGCCGCCGCTGACCGACGACCCCGCCGCCAACCGCGCCATATTCACCACCGCCTATGCCTTCATCCCCGCCGGCACGATGCGTGACATCACGGCGAGCCTGCTGCCCGGCTGGCAGGCCACCCGCGCCTGGATCATCGCGCGCCCGCTCTCGGGCTTTGCCGAAACCTTTGCCCAATACGCGGTCGAGATTTCGCCGGGCGGCGGCAGCGACATGCCCGAACCCGACGCGCAGGCCGAGGCGGGCCTCTTTCTCGCCAGCGGTGCGCTTGACCTCGTGCTCGATGGCAAGCTCCACCGGCTGAGCACCGGCAGCTATGCCTTCATCCCGCCCGGCGCGCGCTGGACCCTGCGCAACGGCGGCGTGGTCCCCGCCCGACTGCACTGGATCCGCAAGCGCCACCAGCGCGCGCCAGGCCTCGAACTGCCCGGCGCCGTGCTGACAGCCGACCGGGTGACGCCGATCAGCTGGATGCCCGCAAGCAGATCCTGGGGCACGTCGCGCTTTGTCGATCCTGCCGACCTGCGCCACGACATGCATGTCAATATCGTCACCTTCCGCCCCGGCGGGCGCATCCCCTTTGCCGAAACCCATGTGATGGAGCATGGCCTCTACGTCCTTCAGGGCACCGCGCGCTACCTGCTCAACACCGACTGGGTCGATGTCGGCCCGGGCGATTTCATGTGGCTGCGCGCCTTCTGCCCGCAGGCCTGCATCGCCACAGGTGACACGGCCTTCCGCTACCTGCTCTACAAGGATGTGAACCGCCATCCTGCCCTGACCCTCTGACCGGCTTCATCTTGCCCCAAATATCCTCGGGGGGGTGTCCCGCAGGGACAGGGGGGCAGACAGCCCCCCTAGCCCGCCCAGCCACAAGGCCGATACCGATGATCCGCGCCACGCCGCTCACGCCCGATGCCTTCGCCCCCTTCGGCGACGTCCTTGACACCGCCGGCGCGCCCGACCGGCTGATCAATGCCGGGCTTTGCGGCCGCTGGCACGACCGGGCGCGGCTCGACTTCGGGCCCGATGGGCGCGCGGGCCTATCGCTCTTTCACGCCACGCCGCGCAGCCTGCCCCATGTCCTCGACCTGCTCGAACGTCACCCCGACGCAAGCCAGGCCTTTGTGCCGATGACGCTGCACCCTTTTCTGGTGATCGTGGCCGAGGATGACGACGGCACCCCGGCCCGCATCCGCGCCTTTCTCACCGCGCCGGGTCAGGGCATCAACCTGTTGCGCAATACCTGGCACGGTGTGCTCACGCCGCTGGCGGAACCGGGCCTCTTTGCCGTCATCGACCGGATCGGGCCGGGGGCGAACCTGCAGGAACACCGCCTCGCCAGCCCCGTCACCATCACCGGCTGACACCCGCCGATCCGCCCCGGCCCGGTGGCGGGTTTCTGCGCAGGCCCGCGCGGCGGACTTGCCCGCGCAACCCTGACGTGATCCCCTGAAGTCACCCCCTGACAGGGAACGCCCGCCAGCCGCTGTCATGGCAAGGCCGCAACCTTGCCGTGAAAAGGCCCGGATCGTGCGCAAGACCTCGCCGCAAAAGGGCGCGGAGCCATTTCGGAGGAACGACCGATGCCGACCACTCTCGAGAACCTTGTCGCCGCCGTCGGTGCCGACCCCGGGTTGCGCGCGCAGACCAGCGCCGCCGACATTCGTGGCGGGCTTGCGGCTGCCACCACTCTCAACCGCGTCCTGCTCGAGGCGATTGCCGCCAGCGGCGTCAATGACGACGGGTTGCTCACCGGTGCTGACATGGAGCAGGTGTCGCACGCCGTGTTCCGCAACCCGGCCGCCTGGCAGCAGTTCATTCTCGGCCACGGCAATGACAACGGCAGCGTCGAGACCGGCTTTCACCTCGTGCAGAACGATGGCGGGTCGATGCAGTTCAAGGGCCGCAATTTCATCAATACCGTTGCCGACGCGATCTATCACTATGGCTTTGACGTGGCCAACGGGCGCTATGTGAACGAGGACGGTGCGAGCAACGAGACCACGGCGGACGTCGCCGGATGGCTCAACTTCTTTCTCAACGGCGTCAATGTCGTGCACGGGTCCGAGGGGGCCGATACGCTCGGCAGCGGCAGCTATTCCAGCTACTTCAAGTCCGCCCGCAACGAAACCTTCCTTGCCGGCGGCGGCAATGACCGCGTCTGGGCCAGTGACGGCAATGACACCGTGCGCGCGGGCACCGGCAAAGATACCGCCGGCGGCGGAGACGGGCGCGACACGCTTTTCGGCGAATCCGGCGACGACACGCTCTGGGGCGATGACGGCGGCGACTGGCTCTATGGCGGGCTCGGAGACGACGTGCAGGGCGCCGGCAACGGCAAGGACCGGCTTTACGGCGGCGAGGGCAATGACCGGATGCACGGCGACAGGGGCAACGACCGGCTGTCCGGCGATGCTGGCAACGATACGCTTTATGGCGGCGACGGCGCGGACCGGCTCGAGGGCGGCGACGGCACGGACAGCCTCTATGCCGGTGAAGGGCGCGATGTGCTGACCGGCGGCGGCGGTCTCGACCGGTTCTACCTGTGGGAGAACAAGCGCGGCACCGACACGCTGGTGTTCCGCGCGGGCGACAGCGGCATGACCGCCGACACGATCGACGTCGTCGAGGGGTTCCGCAGCGGGTCGGACAAGATCGACCTGCGCGCCTACGGGCCGATGGCACTGGCGCAGCTCGACTATCTCGGCGGCGGGCAGGCCTCCTGCTATTATGACGGCACCTATCTGCGCATCGACGGCAACGGCGACGGCGCGACCGACATGATGGTGTCATTCCGCTGGGTCAGCACGATGGCGGCCGAGGATTTCCTGTTCGGCTGACCGGGTGCTGCGTCTTTGTGATCGCCGCGCGCCGTATCGCCGCTGTTGCCGCTGGCCCGTCTGGGTTAATCTGCCCGCCAAAGAGCAGCAAGAGAATGGCGGGCGGGATGCAGCGACGACATGTGATTTCGGCCCTTGGGGCCCTCATGCTCTCGGCCTGCGGGGCGGGTGTCGCACCGCGCGCGATGGGCGGCAGCCGGCCCCGCGCGGCCGAGGCGCAATTTCCCGCCGTGCCCAATGCGGGCTTTGACGCCTGGGTCGCGGGGTTTCGCGGCCGCGCGGCCGGGCAAGGGATCAGCGCGGGCACTCTCGACAGCGCGCTGCGCGGCGCGGGGTTCCTGCCCGGCGTGATCGAACGCGACCGCAACCAGACCGAGTTCACCCGCACGCTCGAGGATTACCTCGCCATCGCTGCCTCCGAGGAGCGTTTGTCCAAGGGCCGCGCCGCGATGGCGCAATACGCGGGCGTGCTGGCCGAGGTCGAGGCGCGGTTCGGCGTCGAACGCCAGGTCGTCGCCGCCGTCTGGGGGCTCGAAAGCTTTTTCGGCGAGCGGCGCGGCAGCGTGCCGGTGGTTTCGGCGCTGGCAACGCTGGCCTATGACGGGCGGCGTGGCGCGTTCTTTGAACAACAGCTCGTCGCGGCGCTGCGCATCCTGCAGAACGGCGACACCACGCCCGAGCGGATGGTGGGAAGCTGGGCGGGCGCGATGGGGCATACGCAGTTCATCCCGACCTCCTACCTCGCCTATGCGGTCGATTTCCGCGGCGACGGCCGCCGCGACATCTGGAGCGACGACCCCACCGACGCGCTCGCCTCGGCCGCGGCCTATCTGCAACGCGCGGGCTGGACGCGGGGCCAGCCCTGGGGGGTCGAGGTGCGGCTGCCTGCGGGCTTTGCCATGGGCCAGACCGGGCGCGGCAGCGCGCGCCCGGTCGCCGACTGGACCGCGCAGGGCGTGCGCGACATGGACGGCCGCCCGGTGGGTGACTTCGGTGCGGCCTCGGTCATCATCCCGGCAGGCGCGTCGGGGCCGGCCTTCATGACCTTCCGCAATTTCACCGTCATCACCCGCTACAACAATTCCGAGAATTACGTGATCGGCGTCGGCCACCTGTCCGACCGCCTGCGCGGCGGCGGCCCGGTGCGCGGCACCTTTCCCCCCGACGCGCAGGGCATGACGCTCGCGGACCGGCAAGAGGTGCAACGCCGCCTGACCGCCGCAGGCTTTGACACGCAGGGCAGCGACGGCGTGATCGGCCCCAACACCCGCGCCGCCATCACCGCCTACCAGACCCGCAACGGGCTGGCGGTGACAGGCGCGCCATCGCGCGAATTGCTGGCGCGGTTGCGCTAGGGGACGGGCCGGAAATCCGCGGAAAGCCGATGGTGGCGAGGGGGGGACTCGAACCCCCGACCCCACGATTATGAGTCGTGTGCTCTAACCAGCTGAGCTACCTCGCCATCAGCGCGCTGCCTAAGCCAGCGCCCCGCGCGCGTCAACCCGGAAATAGAGGGGCCGGCACAGGGTGCGGCCCCTTTCACCCGGTCGGAATTTGCGCCATCACTGACACCGTTCACCCCAAGCCGCCGGAGCCACCATGGACATCCTCGACCGCCTGCGCGCCGTCCTTGGCGCGGACCATGTCCTGACCGGTGCCGCGACCGCGAAATGGCAGGAGGACTGGACCGGCAAATACACCGCCGCGCCGCTGGCCGTGCTGCGCCCCGCAACCACGGCCGAGGTCGCCGCCGCCCTGCGCATCGCGCATGAGACCGGCACGCCGGTGGTGCCGGTGTCGGGCAACACGGGCCTTGTCGGCGGCACCATGACCACCGGCGGGCTGATGCTGTCGCTCGACCGGATGAACCGCATCCGCGAGATCCGCGAGGCCGGCCGCATCGCCATCGTGGAGGCCGGCGTGGTGCTCTCGGCGCTGCACGAGGCGGCGGCCGCGCATGACCTGATCTTTCCGCTGACCTTTGGCGCGCGCGGCTCTGCGATGATCGGGGGCGTGCTTTCGACCAATGCGGGCGGGTCCAACGTGCTGCGCTACGGCAATACGCGCGACCTGTGCCTGGGGCTCGAGGTGGTGCTCGCCGACGGCCGCGTCATGGACCTGATGAGCGAATTGCACAAGGACAACGCCGGCTACAACCTGCGCCACCTGATGATCGGGGCCGAGGGGACGCTGGGCATCATCACCGCCGCCGTGCTCAAGCTGCGGCCGCGCCCGCGCGCCTATGCGACCGCGATGGTGGCGGTGCCGGCGCTGGCCGATGCGCTGTCGCTGCTCAACCGGGTGCAGGACGCGACGGGTGGTGCTGTCGAGGCGTTCGAATACATGCCGGGACGCTACATCGACGTGCATCTGACGCGGGTCGCGGGGGCGCGGCCGCCCTTTGCCACGCGCCACGAGGTCAACATCCTGATCGAGGTCGGCGCCACCGCGCCGCGCGATGCCACGCCGCTGCCCGACGGGTCCGTGCCGGTGGTGACGCTGCTCGAGGACACGCTCGCCGCGATGCTCGACGATGGCACGCTGCTGGACGCGGTGGTGGCGCAGAACGCCGCCCAGCGGGCCGAGATGTGGGCCCGGCGCGAGGCCGCGGCCGAGATCACGCTCTGGCGGCGGCCTTTCGTGGATTGCGACATTGCCGTGCCGCTCGACCGGGTGGCCGATTTCCTCGACATCGCCGGGGCGCGGATGCGCGCGCTCGACCCCGGCGCGCAGGATTTCTGCGTGGCGCATCTGGGCGACGGCAATGTGCATTACACCGTCTATCCCGCCGACCCGGACCCCGCCCTGAATGACCGGATGCGCGCGGCGGTCGATGCGGTGGTCGCGGACCTCGGCGGATCGTTTTCCGCCGAACACGGGATCGGCCTGACCAAGCTCGGCTCGATGCAGCGCCACAAGGACCCCGTTGCCATCGCGGCGATGCACGCGCTCAAGGCCGCGCTCGATCCGCGCGGCATCCTCAATCCGGGCAAGGTCCTGCCGGGAGCCGACTAGGCGATGCTGAACCAGTTGCACCATATCTGGCAAACGCCGGTGCTGCGGATGCTCTGCCTGGCCGTGTTCCTGTTCGGCGCGCATGTCAGCACGATCGGCCCCTATCAGTCGCTGGTCGCGATCACCGTCTTTGGCCTGTCGGACGCGGCCTATGCGCTGCTGCTCATGGTCGCGCTGGCCGTGGGCGTGGGTGCGGCGGTGGGCATCGGCATCCTGACCGATCAGCGTCCCAGCCGCTGGCTGATGGCGCTGCTGGCGAGCGTGGCGATGACCTCCGGTGCGCTGATTGTCTGGCTGGGCAACACGCCCGCGGCCTTTGTCCTCGCCCATGCGCTGCTCCTGCCGGTCAGCGCCTCGCTTCTGGGCCAGATCTTTGCCGTGGCGCGGCTTGTGCTGGCCCCCCTGCCCGCGCAGGACCGCGATGGCATCATCGCGATCATCCGGTCGTTCTTTGCCTTGCCCTTCGTGACGGTCCTGCCGCTCTGGGGGCTGGCGCTCGCGGGCGAAGTGCCGCTGCTGCGGCTCTATCCCGCGCTCGCGGCCTTTGGCGGGCTCACGCTGCTCCTCGTGCTGCGCGGCTGGCCGCGCGATGCGGCGGCGCCCTGGGTCGAGCAGAAATCGGGCCTTGGCTTTCGCAGCGCCCTGGCCGAGATGCTGGCCCCGACGATCGTAGGCCGGGTGATGCTGATCGGCGCGATCCATCTGGGCGGGGCGCTGGCGGGGGCGGTCACGGGGCTGATCTTTGCCGGGGCCGGGCATGGTCCGGGGGCGGTGGGCCTGTTCTTTGGCCTGTTCGTCGCGGTCGAGATCATGACCTCGCTCAACGCCTTCCGCCTGCTGGCCTACCTGCGCCGGCTGCATGTGATCGCGCTGGGCACCTTTATCTACGCCGCCTTCCTGATCCTGCTGCCGGTGCTGGCGCCCGGCGATGCGGTCTGGCTGCTGGTGCTGCCGGCCGGCATTGGCGGTGGTTTCATCTACGCGCTCGCCATCGGCTATCTGCAGGACCTGATGGGCGCGCGGGCGGGCGCGGGGGCCTCGCTGCTGGCGCTGCAACGCATCGCCTCGGACGGGCTCGCGGCGCTGACCTTCGGCTTTGGCACATGGGCCAGCGGCTATGGGCTGGTGCCGGTGCTGGGCGGCATCCTGATGGGGTTGGCGGTGTCCTGGCTGATGTGGCTCGACCGGGCGCGACCAGCGTCCTAGCCAAAGAACCCGGGCCCGGCCCGCTCCAGCAGCCGCACCGCCATCGCGCGACCCAGCGCCGCGCCATCCTCCACCGGCGCGCTGGCATCATCGCTCAGCACCTGCGAGCCGTCCGTGCGCAGGATCTCGCCCCTCAGCCGCAGCGTGCCACCGTCAAGCTCCGCCAGCCCGCCGATGGGCGTCTCGCAGGACCCGTCGAGTGCCGCGAGAAAGGCCCGCTCCGCCGCAAGCCGCTGGCCCGTCGGCCCGTGATGGATCGCAGCGAGCAGATCGGCCACCCTGGAATCATCCAGCCGCCGCTCGATCCCGATGGCGCCCTGCGCGACGGCGGGCAGCATGTCGTCCACCGCGATCGGCACGCGCGGCACATCGTGCATCGCCAGCCGGTTGAGCCCCGCCATGGCAAGGAAGGTCGCCTGCGCTTCCCCGTCGCCCAGCTTGCGCAGGCGCGTCTGCACATTGCCGCGAAACTCCACGATCCGCAGGTCAGGCCGCCGGTGCAGCAGTTGCGCGCGGCGGCGCAGCGACGAGGTGCCCACCACCGCCCCCTGCGGCAGATCCGCCAGCCCGCCGGGGGTCAGCGCCACAAAGGCATCGCGCACATCCTCGCGCGGCAGATAGGTGTCGAGGATCAGCCCGGCGGGCTGTTCTACCGGCATGTCCTTCATCGAATGTACCGCGATGTCGATCTCACCGGCGAGCAAGGCCTCCTCGATCTCGCGGGTAAAAAGCCCCTTGCCCCCGATCTCCTTGAGCGGCCGATCCTGCACCGCGTCGCCCGTCACCTTGATGACGGCGATGCGAAAGGCATCCTCGGGCAAGCCGAACGCCGCCATCAACCGCGCGCGCGTCTCATGCGCCTGCGCGAGCGCGAGCGGCGATCCACGGGTTCCAATGACGAGCGGGCGGGCGGGAGAGGGGAGCGATGCAGTCATTTCAGCCTTCTAGCAGGTGCGTGGCGGCAGACAACCATCTTGACATTGCCCTGTCCAGTTGGGACGACAACGCAACGCAAAAGGACAAGACATGGCCGAGACCAAGACACTGCTGCGCGCGCTTGCGGGCGAAACCCTGCCCATCCCGCCGATCTGGATGATGCGGCAGGCGGGGCGGTTCCTCCCCGAATACCGCGCCACGCGGGCACAGGCGGGCGATTTCCTGTCCTTGTGCTACAATTCCGAACTGGCCGCCGAGGTCACATTGCAGCCGATCCGCCGCTATGGCTTCGACGCGGCCATCGTCTTTGCCGACATCCTGCTGCTGCCGCAGGCGCTGGGGATGGACCTGTGGTTCGAAACCGGCGAGGGCCCGCGCCTCTCG
Organism: Rhodobacterales bacterium; assembly: GCA_009993005.1. Taxonomy (GTDB): domain Bacteria; phylum Pseudomonadota; class Alphaproteobacteria; order Rhodobacterales; family Rhodobacteraceae; genus JAACUH01. The sequence continues at coordinate 6,664 of JAACUH010000074.1, read as the reverse complement.
ACCATCACCACCGCCGCCGACCTCGCCGCACTGAAACCCGCCGACGCCATCCACGACCACCTCGCGCCGATCTACGAGACCGTGCGCATCCTGTCGCGCGCCCTCCCGCGCGAGACCGCGCTGATCGGCTTTGCCGGCGCGCCCTGGACCGTCGCCTCCTACATGATCGCCGGGCGCGGCACCCCCGACCAGGGCCCGGCACATGCGCTCAAATCCACCGACCGCGCCCTCTTTGAGGGGATCATCGACCTGCTGACCGAGGCTACCGTCGAATACCTCTCGATGCAGGTTCAGGCCGGCGCCGAAGTCGTGAAGCTCTTCGACAGCTGGGCCGGCACCCTGCAAGGCGCCGATTTCGCGGATTTTTCCCTCGCCCCGATGCAAAAGATCACCGCCGCGCTCAAATCCCGCCACCCGGGCCTGCCCGTAATCGTCTTTCCGCGCGGCGCGGGCCCCCGCTTTGCCGGCTCCCATGCGGCCACAGGCGCCGATTGCATCGCCATCGACGACGGCGTCAGCGCGGAATGGGCCGCGGCCAACGTCCAGACCGGCGGCTGTGTGCAGGGCAACCTCGCCTCTTACCACATGGTCACAGGCGGCGACGCGCTGATCGCGGAAACCCGCCGCGTGCGCGATGCCTTTGCCAAGGGCCCGCATATCTTCAACCTCGGGCACGGCATCACGCCCGACGCCGACCCCGACAATGTCCAGCGCATGATCGACACGGTCCGCGAAGGCTGAGCGCCGCCGCCTCTCCCCATCTTTTGGCCAGAAGTATCCCGGGGGGCGTCTGCGCAGCAGACGGGGGGCAGAGCCCCCCTCTACCCAAACGACAGCGCGCCGCAGGCGCTCCGCCGGATCACACCCATTTCGCGAGCGGCGGCAGGCTCATCAGCACCGCATTGGCATCATGCCCGGTCTCGAGCCCGAATTTCGTGCCCCGGTCATAGACGAGGTTGTATTCCGCATAAAGCCCGCGATGGACGAGCTGCACATCCTTGTCGGCCTCACTCCAGACCGTGTCCCGGCGGCGGTCCACCAGTGGCACATAGGCCGGAAGGAAGGCCCGCCCGATATCCTGCGTCAGCGCAAGGTCAGCCTCGAAATCGCCGGTGCAATGATCATCCATGAAGATTCCGCCGACACCCCGCGCCCGGCCGCGATGCGGCACAAAGAAATACTCATCCGCCCAGGCCTTGAGCCGGGGATAGAGGTCCGCGCCATGCGGGTCCAGATGCGCCTTCTGCGTGGCGTGGAAATGCGCGGTATCCTCGGCATATTCGATGCAGGGGTTGAGGTCGGATCCCCCCCCGAACCACCAGGCCCCCGGCGTCCAGAAGAGCCGCGTGTTCATGTGCACGGCCGGTGCATGCGGGTTGTGCATATGCGCCACCAGAGAGATGCCCGAGGCCCAGAAGCGCGGATCGTCGGCCATCCCCGGCACACCGCGCGCGGCCATCGCGCGCTGTGCCCGTTCGCCCAGCGTGCCGTGCACGGTCGAGATGTTCACGCCGACCTTTTCGAACACCCGGCCGCCGCGCATGACGCTCATCAGCCCGCCACCGGCATCCGACCCGTCGTCAGAGTGCCGCCTTGTCTGCGTCACTTCGAAGCGGCCGGCCGCCAGGCCGGCTGTGGACCCGTCGCTCTGGCGGTCCTCCAGCGCCTCGAATTCCGCCACGATGCTGTCGCGCAACTGCCGGAACCAGGCGGCCGCGACGGCCTTTTGCGGCCCGAAAACCTCTGTCGTCATATGGGGCGTCCCCGTGTTATTGACTATCGGGGTGATCTAGCACCCTTTTCTGCCTGCTGCCACCAGAAGGAACCCATCATGCGCCGCGCCCTCTTTCTCGTCCCCCTGCTGTTTCTCGCCGCCTGCGAAACCCCGCGCGAGGCCTGCATCAACAACGCCATGCGCGAACAGCGCACGCTCAATGCGCTGGTCGAGACCACCCGCGCCAATATCGCGCGCGGCTATGGTCTGGCCGACCAGCAAGAGGTCCGCACCCGCCCCGACCTGTGCACCGGCACCGATGCCACCGGCGCGCCGATCACCGTGCGCTGCGAAAAGACCGAAGTGACCACCGTGCAGGTGCCAGTTGCCATCGACCTCAATGCAGAGCGGGCCAAGCTCACCTCGCTTCTCGAACGCCAGCGCCAGATGGAAAGCCAGACCAGCGCCGTGATGCAGCAATGCATCGCCGCCTATCCCGAGTAGCGCGCTGCACGAGAATGGGGGGCTCTGCCCCCCGGTCCTGCGGACCTCCCCCCGGGATATTTGGGGCCAAAAGATGAACGGGGGGGGTCTAATGTGCCGCGACGCAGGCCGGGTCAATCAGGGTCCGGCCGCCATCGACCGTGATCACCTGACCGGTGACGAAACCCGAGGCGTCCGAGGCGAGGTATTGCACCGCGTCCGACACCTCGCCCGGGCTCGCGATCCGGTTCAGCGGGGTGTGGCTGAGGATCTGGTCGCGGAACTCCTCATGGTCCTTGAGCGCGCCGCGCAGGCTCGCGCTCATCACCGATCCGAAGGCCACGGCATTGACCCTGATCCGCTTTGGCGCCAGCGCCACGGCGAGCGAGCGCGTCATCTGGTCGAGTGCGGCGGTGCTGATCGAATAGCCCAGCAGATCAGGATGCGCCCGGCGTGCCGCGATCGACGACAGGTTGATGATCGAGCCCAGCGGCCCCGCGTCGTCACCCCCGCCGGAGAGTTTGATCATCCGCCTGGCCGTCGCCTGGGACAGGCGCAGCGCGGTCATCAGATTCTGTTCGAGCATCTGTTCGACCGAGGTGTCCTCGAGGTCGAGCGGGTCGGAGGGCACGATCTGGCGCGAGGCGTTCACCAGAATGTCGATCCGCTCGAAGGCGTCTATGGTCAGCGACAGCAGGTTGGTGATCGTCAGCCGCTGCCGGATGTCGCCGGCAAAGAGCCGGGCCGTGCGCCCCTCACCACAGATCTGCCCGACCTCGCGTTCCAGCGCCTCTTCGTCGATGTCGGCAAAGACAACATTGGCGCCTTCGTCGTGGAAGTGCCGGCCGATCGCGAGGCCGACACCATGCGCGGCCCCCGTCACGATGGCTGTCTTGCCGCTGATCGAAAATGACATGCAGGTCTCCTGTGGCTGCCCCCGAGGCGGACAGACTAACCCAGTTCAGCGCAGGGGGCGAGTGGCATGAAAGACCTTGAACGCCCCGTCGCCGCCGGCGTCAGCCACGTTGCGGAAGGTTTCGCGCAGGGTGGCCTCGTAGGGCAGGTGCCGGTTGGCCACCATCCAGAGCTGCCCCGATGGCGCCAGCATCCGCGCTGCGGCGGCGATGAAGGCGCGCCCCAGTGCGGGATCGGCGGCGCGGCCGGCGTGGAACGGCGGGTTCATGATGATGCCGTCATAGGGTGTTGCCGGCGCATGCTGCGTGGCATCGGCCCAGACGAAGCCCGCGCGCGGATCAGTCACGTTGCGCCGCGCGCAATCGAGGGCGAGCGCCTCGGCCTCGATCAGATCGACGCTTTGCACGCCGGTGCGCGTCAGCGCCGCGGCGCTCAGATAGCCCCAGCCGGCACCCAGGTCGGCCAGTCGGGCGGGCAGCTTCGGCGGCAGCGCCTGCGCGAGCAGCAGCGACCCGCGATCCTGCCCGCCCTCCGAGAACACGCCGGGCTGGGTAAAATATCCGTCTGGCCCCTGCACTGGCGCAGGGACGGCCCAATCGGCAAAGGCCCCGGTCGCGGCGAACCAGAACAAGCGGCCATGGGCCTTGGTCACGCCGGGCAGGTCGCCGAGAGCGGCCCGGACCTCACGCCAGAGGCTGTCGATGCCGTCGGTTCTTTGCCCGTCCACAACGACCAGCGGCGCAATCGCGCAGGCCTGCGCGATCAGCCCGCGGGCGAGCGCCTTGGACCGGGGCACCACGACAACGGCGGCCACCGCGGGGCGCGGGGTCTGGCTGACAGGCAGGCCCATCGCCTCCCAATGTGCGCAATCGGGGCGGAAGCTGTGGCAGACCGCGAGCCTGTCGCGTGGCAGACCGGCGAGGTCATATCCCGCCTGAGGCCGCATCAGCGTGATCGGACCGGGCGGAATGGCCAGCAGCCCTTGGGTCAGGGCGGTCTCAAGACGGGATGTTGACATGGGCTGGCCAAAGACGCGCGGGCGCGCCTATTCCTTTTCCATCGTGCATTGCAGCGGGTGCTGATGGCGCTGCGCAAAATCCATCACCAGCGCGACCTTGGTCTCGGCGATCTCGTAGGAAAACACGCCGACGACGGCGATTCCCTTCTTGTGGACGGTCAGCATCAGCTCGAACGCTTGGGCATGGGTCATCCCGAAGAACCGCTCGAGCACATGCACGACGAACTCCATCGGTGTGTAATCGTCGTTGAGAATCAACACCTTGTAAAGAGGCGGCCGCTTCGTCCGCGTGCGCGTCTCGAGCTTGACGCCGACGTTGTCATCGTCGTCGGGTCGGTCGGCCATCATGGTGAAGTCGCTGCGCATGTCGCCCCTTGTTTTTCCCGCACGCGGCGGGTCAATGGGTCTATATATAAGAGGCGCGCGGGCCATGGAAAGGCCGCAATAAGGGGGGATTGGCCGGGTGAGCAACAGGGCGGGATGGACGATCGGCTTTGATGCGGATGACACGCTCTGGCATAACGAACGCTTTTTCCAACTGACGCAGACCCGCTTTGCCGAACTGCTGCGCGATCACGCGGACGCCGACCATCTGCTTGACCGGCTGGTCGCGGTCGAACGCCGCAACCTTGGCCATTATGGCTTTGGGATCAAGGGCTTCGTGCTCTCGATGATCGAAACCGCCCTCGAGGTCACGGACGGCGCCGTGCCCGCACCGATCATCGCCGAATTGCTCGCAGCCGGGCGCGAGATGCTGGCGCATCCGATCGAGCTGCTGCCCGGCGCCCGCGCGGCGGTCGAGGCGCTGTCGGGGCACGGCGCGCTGGTGCTCATCACCAAGGGCGACCTGCTCGATCAGGAGCGCAAGCTGGCGCAATCGGGGCTGGGCGACCTCTTTGACGCGGTCGAGATCGTCAGCGACAAGACGGTGGCCACCTATACCCGCATCTTTGCCCGCCACGGCGCGGCGCAATCGCTGATGGTGGGCAATTCGCTCAAGTCCGATGTGATCCCGGCGATCGAGGCCGGCGGCTACGGGGTCCATGTGCCCCATGGCCTGACCTGGGCGTTCGAGCATGCCGAAGCGCCGCGCGCGCACCCCCGCTTTCGCGAGATCGCGACGCTGGGCGCCCTGCCCGCCCTGGTCGAGGCGCTGTCGTGACCTGTGTCCTGATGGCAACAATCGGCCGACAAGCTGCCGCCACAATGCTGCCACATTCGCCTATCTCGTAGGCACTCTGCGCCCGCCCCCCAGATATACCACCGGGGCCTAGGGAATCACCGAAAACCACTTGAAATTAGTGTGTTTCCGCCTCGGCATGTTCGTGCTACGCTTTTGGAAATCATAAGGTGCCACCAAAAAACCGGCGCCATGAGGCAGTAAAAGGGCAACGACCGTGGCAAGTCGACTGGGACAGTCGGCCCGTATCGGGCTGTTATTTCTATTCATCATTCTGGCGTGGGCCTTCGTGCCCAAGGCCGGTTATTCCGCCCCCTTTGCCGCGATGGTGATGGATGCGCGCACCGGCGAGATCATCCATTCGCAAAACGCCGACACCCGCCTGCACCCTGCCTCGCTGACCAAGATGATGACGCTCTATGTCGCGTTCCAGGCGATCCAGCGCGGCGAGATTTCGCTCGACACCGAGGTGACGATCACCGCCGAGGCCGCGAATGAACCCCCGTCAAAGCTCGGCCTGCGCGCCGGCCAGCGGATCCGCCTGCGCTATCTGCTGCGCGCGGCGGCAGTCAAATCAGCCAATGACGCGGCCACTGCCATCGGCATCGCGATCAGCGGCTCGCAACCCGCCTTTGCCGCGCGGATGAATGCCACGGCGCAGGCGATGGGCCTGCGCGACACGCATTTCGTGAACATGCACGGGCTGACGGTCCAAGGGCATTATTCCTCCGCCCGCGACATGACGATCCTCGGGCGGCACATGATCTATGACTATCCGCAATATTATAACCTCTTTTCGCGCCGCACCGCCGATGCGGGCATCGCCGAGGTCGCCAATACCAACCGCCGGTTCCTCGACAGCTATCCCGGTGCCGACGGCATCAAGACCGGCTTTACCAATGCGGCCGGTTACAACATCGTGGCCTCCGCAGAGCGCGGGCAGGTGCGGATCATCGCCACCGTCTTTGGCGGGACCTCCACGGCGAACCGCAATGCACGGGTGAGCGAACTGCTCGACATGGGCTTTGCCCGCGCGCCCGCCCGCGCCAATGTGCGCGAACCTGCCGTGCCCTCGGTCACGGTGCCACGCAATGACGCCCCGCCGCCCCCTGCCCCGGCCGAAGTGCTGGTGAGCAGCAACGCAGCGCCCGATCAGCCCGGCCATGCGGGCCGCACCATCCGGGTGTCGGGCGCGATGGCACAGGCGATGCGCCCCCCGTCCCGCCCCGGCCCGCTCGATGAGCCCGCGATTGCCGGCGTGGGCGCCGATGCCATCGAACTGGCGCTCGCCGAGGCGATGGGGTTGAGCGTGGCCGCCGCTCCTGCCGCTGCGACAGAACCCGCCATAGAGGTC
>JAACUH010000192.1 GCA_009993005.1 Rhodobacterales bacterium | reverse complement strand
CGACGGTGGCGGGGGTGATGGGGGTCAAGAATGGCGATTCCTGATTTTCAGACCTTGATGCTGCCGCTTCTGTCGCTGGCGGCTAGCGGGAAGAAAACAGTGCCGGAGTGCGTCCCCGAGATCGCGGGGCAATTCGCGCTGTCCGATGAAGAATTGTCGGAAATGCTGCCGAGCCGACGCCAGCTCACCATAGTTAACCGCCTGCACTGGGCGCGCACCTATCTCGCCAAGGCGGGTTTGCTAAGGATGGTCAAACGCGGCGTGTTCGAAGCGTCCGAAGACGGCGCCCGCGTGCTCGCAGAAAAGCCCGAGCGGATCGACATGCGTTTTCTCGAACGGTTTGATGCTTACCGGCAGTGGCGCGCAGCGGGCGACAAGGACGACACGGCGACGACTGACGCGCCGCGACCCGCGTCCGCGTCCTCGCCGACTGAAACGCCGCAGGAGCGCATCGAAGCGGCGCACAAAGAAATCAACGCCATACTGGCCGACGAATTGCTCGACCGCCTGATGACCGGATCACCCCGGTTCTTTGAAGACGCAGTGCTCGAACTGCTGCTGGCGATGGGCTACGGACGCGGTCGCAAGGGCGCTGAGCAACTGACCGGCAAACCTGGCGACGGCGGCATTGACGGGATCATCAACGAGGACGCGCTTGGCCTTGACGCCGTCTATGTGCAGGCGAAGCGCTATGCGCCCGAAAACACCATAGGCCGCCCCGCCATCCAGCAATTCGTCGGTTCGCTGACCGGCGAAGGCGCCGCGAAAGGCGTGTTCGTCACCACTTCCAGCTTCACCAAGGATGCCGAGCGCTATGTCGACAGGATTGCGCAACGCATCGTCCTGATCGACGGCAGGCGTTTTGCAAGCCTGATGATCGCGCATGGCGTTGGCGTGCGCACGACGCACACCATCACGCTTCAGGAGATCGACGAGAACTTCTTCTCCGAAGAGTGACGGCGGCGCGGGATGCCCCGGTCAAGCCGGGGCATGACGGCCAACAGGGGCGGGGCGGGATGCCCCGCACGGGTTGGCGCGTGACAGTCGGGGGATGCGGCGCCATCGCTCCGCCCCGCCGTCATCGCCC
>JAACUH010000073.1 GCA_009993005.1 Rhodobacterales bacterium | reverse complement strand
CGCAGGCGGTGCTTCAGACCGCCGGGAAATCGACCGTGCGGTTGCTGCGCATTCCCGGTGGCGTGGCGGTGCCCGACCATGGCCACAAGGGGATGGAGCTGACGCTGGTGCTGCAAGGCGCGTTTCGCGACGAAAGCGACCGTTTTGCCGCGGGCGATGTCGAGGTCGCGGATGATGCGATGGTGCACACGCCTGTCGCAGAGCCCGGCGAGGATTGCATCTGCCTTGCCGCGACCGATTCGCCACTGCGGTTCAAGGGGCTGCTGCCGCGTGTGGCGCAGTCGATCATGCGGATCTGAGGGTCAGTTCCAGGCGAGCCCGTTCTGCCGGCCGCCCCGCACGATCATCCCGTCGCCCCCCGGCGAAAGGTGGAACTGACGGTTGCCATAAAGGCCCGTGACGATCCAGAAGTCGGGCGTGACGGTCAGATTGCCCGCCCGCCCGCGCGCAGAACCTGCACAGATGCGTGCCCCGCCCCGACAGGGCACCAGCGCAAAGGTGCGCAATTCGCCGCCTTCGGTGGCGAGGACCGACACCGGACCCTGGGCAAAAGGGATGGTGCGATAGGCCGCGTCATAGGCGCGGCGCGTCTCGGCCGAGAGGTTGGCATATTCAAGCTGGCCAGGGTCGATTTCGATGGAATCGCATGCCGCAAGCGCGGCCAGACCGAGTATCGCCATTACCGCGCGCCGCATCGCATCACCCTCGTTGACCGGATGGCGGAAAGATAGCCCCTGAGAGGTGACATGGCAACGGGGCAACGGGGCAACGGGGAAGAGGGGCAGCGGGGCACGACCCGAAAAGGCGCGCCTCAGCCCTTGTTCAGCGGCACGACAACGGCGCCGGGGTCGCTGCCGACCTCACCCGCCACCTCTTCAAAATCGAAATTGTCGAGCCGCGCCGCGCGTTTACCTGCGCGCTCTGCCGCCGTGCCGATCCCGTCAAGGTCGGCGCGGGCCTGGGCGAAATGGGTGTTGAGCCGCTCCACCCGTTCCACCACGATTTCCACATCGCGGTGAAGCTGGCGCAGGGTGGTGCGGATCGCGCCCGCCTGTTCGCGCATCCGCGCGTCCTTGAGGATCGCGCGCATGGTGTTCAGGGTCGCCATGCAGGTGGTGGGCGACACGATCCAGACCCGCGCGGCAAAGCCGTCGCGCACCACTTCGGGGAAATTGGCGTGCAACTCGGCATAGACCGCCTCGGAGGGCAGGAACATCAGCGCGCCATCGGCGGTTTCGCCGTCGATGATGTAGCGCTCCGATATCGCCTTGATATGCGCGCGCACGGCCGTGCGCAGGCCGCGCGCGGCCTCGGTCGCCTCGGCCTCGGTCGTGGCGGCGCGCAGGCGCTCGTAGGCTTCGAGCGGGAATTTGCTGTCGATCACGATCGGCCCCGGCGGATTGGGCAGGTGGATCAGGCAATCGGCCCGCCGCCCGTTCGACAGCGTGTGCTGCATCGCGTAGCTGTCGCGCGGCAGGGCCTTTGACACGATGTCATGCAACTGGATCTCGCCAAAGGCGCCGCGCGTCTGCTTGTTCGACAGGATGTCCTGGAGCGACAGCACATCGCCCGACAGTCTGGTGATGTTTTCCTGCGCGCGGTCGATGGTTTTCAGCCGCTGCTGCAACTCGCCCAGGCTCGCCGCCGTGTTGCGCGCCGAGGACGACAGGTTCTGCGTCATCGCCTCGGACACCGCCGCAAGCCGCTGCTCCATCAGCCGCAGCATCTGCGTCTGGGCCACCGCCTGCGCCTCTGACACATGGGTGAGCCCGCCGGCAAGCTGCTGCTGCCCGTCCGACAGCGCCTGCACCCGTTGCCCCAGCCCGCCCATCTGTGCCGCCAGCACCTCGGCCACCAGCGCGGACCGGCCGGTGCGGCGCAGGGTGGCGATGAGCAGGACCAGCACCAGCAGGACCAGCGCCAGCGCGCCAAGCGCGGCCAGCACCTGCGGATCGTCGAGCGCATAGTCGGTGCCCCCGATCCGGATCATCGGCGGCCGAACAGTTTTTCGATGTCGGACAGGCGCAGTTCCACATAGGTGGGGCGGCCGTGGTTGCACTGGCCCGCGCGCGGCGTCGCCTCCATCTCGCGCAAGAGCGCGTTCATCTCGGCGGGCAGCATCCTGCGGCCCGACCGGATCGAGCCATGGCAGGCCATGCGGCTGAGAATGGCGAGCAGCCGCGCCTCGAGCGTGCGGGTCGCGCCGCCCTCGGCCAGCTCGTCAAGGATGTCGCGCAACAGCGGCCCTGCCGCGACCTCGCCCAGCGCGGCGGGGGTCTCGCGCACCGCGACCGCGCCGCGGCCAAAGGGTTCGACCCCCAGCCCCAGCCGCGCGAGGTCAGCCGCCATGTCGCAGAGAACCGCCGCCTCATGGTCGGTCATCTCCACGATCTCGGGGATCAGCAGCGCCTGCGCGGCGACGCCGTTCGCCGCCATCTCGCGTTGCAGGCGCTCATAGACCAGCCGTTCATGCGCGGCGTGCTGGTCCACGATGACGATCCCGGTCGCGGTCTGGGCGATGATGTAGTTCTCATGCACCTGCGCGCGGGCGGCGCCCAGCGGCAACGCCGCTTGCCCGGTTTCTTGTCCCGTCTCTGGCCCCGTCTCTGGCCCCGTCTCTGGCCCGGTCTCTGGCCCGGTCTCTTGCGGCACGTCAAAGCGGGCCGAAGGTGCGGCCATCTCGGCAAAGCCCGGCGCCTGCGCGGCATAGGCGGCACCGCGCGCGCCGAGGCTGGGGCGGTCCATCTGGTAGATGCGTGGCCGCTCGGGCAGGAGCGCGCCCAGCGTTTGCGCCCCCACGGTGGACGACGCGCGATGCCCCGCCCCCGCCAGCGCCTGGCGCAGCCCCGACACGATCAGCGCGCGCACCGCCGCCGGGTCGCGAAAGCGGACCTCGGCCTTGGCCGGGTGCACGTTCACATCCACCAGATGCGGGTCGCAGTCGATGAACAGCGCGGCCGCCGGATGCCGGTCGCGCGACAGCACATCGGCATAGGCGCCGCGCAGCGCGCCGATCAGCAGCTTGTCGCGCACCGGGCGGCCATTGACGAACAGGTGCTGCGCCACCGCAGAGCCGCGCGAATAGGTAGGCAGCGCGGCATAGCCCGACAGGTGCAGCCCGTCACGGTCGAGATCGAGCCGCAGCGCGTTGTCGGCAAAGTCGCGGCCCAGCACCGTGCTCAGCCGCCCGTGCAGCGCGTCGAACAGATCACCGCTCTGCGCCTCGGCACGAAACACCGTGCGGTCCTCGCCGCCGGTCGCGTCGCGCAGGATGAAGGTGACAAAGGGCTCTGCCATCGCCAGTCTGCGCACGACTTCGGCCAGCGCCTGCGCCTCTGCGCGGTCGCCGCGCAGGAACTTGAGCCGCGCGGGCGTGGCGTAAAAGAGGTCGCGCAATTCCACGACCGTGCCGGCGCTGAGTGCGGCGGGGCGCACCGGGCCCATCAGCCCGCCGTTCACCGCAATGCTGGCCGCGGGCGCACCGGCGACCCGGCTGGTGATCGAGAGCCGGCCGACCGCACCGAGCGACGGCAACGCCTCGCCGCGAAACCCGAAGGAGCGGATGTCGAGCAGATCGGTCCCGTCGATCTTGGACGTGGCGTGACGTGCCATCGCCAGCGGCAGGTCGGCGGCCGCGATGCCGCAGCCATCGTCGGTGACGCGGATCAGGCTCTTGCCGCCATCGGCCATCACGACCTCGATCCGCCGCGCCCCGGCGTCGAGCGCGTTTTCCACCAGTTCCTTGACCGCGCTGGCGGGGCGTTCCACCACCTCACCGGCTGCGATGCGGTTGATCGCCGCCTCGTCAAGCTGGCGGATCACGGGCTGGGCCTGGGGTCTGTCGGGGGGTATGTTGGGGGAATGCGCGGTCATGCAACTATATCTAGCATGACCGCGCGCGATTCGGCAGGGGCGTTATTGCGCGGCGTCGAGCCCCGAAGGCTGCCCCACCACCACAAAGTGCAGCGCCTCGGGCTGCAACAGCGCGCCCGCCACGCGGTTCACATCCGCCAGCGTCACCGCCTCGATGTAATCGTTACGGTGGATCACATAATCGGGCGGCAGGCCGATCATCTGCATCCCCACCATGATGTCTGCAATCTCGCCATTGCCGTCAAAGCGCAGCGGATATTCCCCGGTGAGGTAGGTCTTGGCGGTGGCGAGTTCCTCTGCGGTCACGCCGCTTTCGGCCATGCGCGCCCACTCGGCGCGGATCACCTCGATCGCCTGCGCGATCGCATCGTTGCCCGAGGCGACCGAGCCGATCACCAGCTCGGCATGGTCGCGCGGGACCAGATAGGTCGCGATGCCATAGGTCAGGCCGCGTTTCTCGCGCACCTCCTGCATCAGGCGGCTTTCGAACCCGCCGCTGCCGAAGATATGGTTGAGGATATAGGCGGCAAAGAAATCCTCGTCATCGCGCTTTATCCCGCTGTGGGCGAACAGCGCGACCGACTGCGGCGTCGGGAAATCCACGACCGTCAGCCCGCCGGCCAGGCCGAATGTGGCCCGCGCGGGCAGCGGCGGGCCATCGGCCGGCAGGTCGCCCAGCAGGTCGTCGATCAACGCGGCCAGCTCTGTCGCGTCGATATCGCCCACGGCGCTGACATAGACGCGGTCGCGTGTCAGCACCGCACGATGCGCGGCGAGAATGTCGTCGCGGGTCAGCGCCTGCACGCTCTGCTCGGTGCCGTTGAGGGACGAGCCGTAGGGGTGGTCGCCAAAGGCCGCGGCATAGAGCGTCTGGCTCGCGATGCGGTTGGGCGTCTTGGCGTCCGACGCGATGATCGACAGCACCTGACCGCGCACGCGGTCGATGGCGTCCTGGTCAAAGCGCGGCTCGGTCAGCGCGAGGCGCAACAGCGCGACCGCCTCGTCGCGGTTCTCGGTCAGGAACCGGGCCGAGACGCTGAAGCTGTCGTCATAGACGTCAAAGCCATAGCTCGCCGCCAGCGCCTCGCGCGCGGCGGCAAAGGCGCGCGCGTCCATGTCGCCGGCGCCTTCCTCGAGCGTCGCCACCATCAGGTTGACCGCGCCCCGTTTGCCCGGCGCGTCAAGAGAGGCACCGCCCCGGATGCGGATTTCGAGCGCGGTAAAGGGGATCGAATGTTCCTCGACCAGCCAGGCGTCGATGCCGCCGGGCGTGGTGATTTGCTGGATCGCCACCTCGGCGCGGGCGAATGTCGCGGTCAGGATCAGCGCCAGGGCGCAGAGGATACGGGTCATTGGGTCAACTCCTCGCGGCTGGCGAGCACCCAGGCGGTGACCGCCTGATTGCGGTCGAGCACCTGCGCTGCGGCAGCCATGATGTCGGCGGCGGTGACGGCCTGCAGCACGGCGGGCCAGTCCTGCACATCCTGCACCGTCAGGCCCGAGGTCAGCGCGGCGCCATAGCTGCGCGCCAGCCCCTCGACATTGTCGCGGGCATAGATCTCGGAGGCGCGCAATTGCGTCCTGATCCGGTCAAGCTGGTCGGGGTCGGGCCCGGCCTCCAAGAAGCCGGCGATGGCCGCGTCCATCGCATCCTCGGCCTGTTGCAGGCTCACGCCCTCGGCCGGCGCGACGGAGAGGGTGAAGGTCGTGCTGTCGAGCGACAGGCCGTCATAGCCCGCGCCGGCATAGACCGCCGTCTGCGTGTCATAGGTCAGCGCGCTGCCCAGCACCGACGTGGCAGAGGACCCGCCGAGGATTTCGGCCAGATAGACCAGCGCCGCCGCGGTCTCCTGCGCGCCACTGTCGCGTTCCGGGGCGAGGTAGCTGCGGCTGACATAGGGCTGCGACACGCGCGGGTCCTCGTAGATCAGCCGCCGTTCGGCGCGCTGCGGCGGCTCGGCGGGGCGCAGGCGGTCCGGCAGGGCGGGTTCGGCGGGGATCACGCCGTAATGGGTCTGCGCGAGGGCCAGAACATCATCGGGTTGCACGTCACCCGCGACGATCAGGATGGCGTTGTTGGGCGAATAGTAGAGATCGTAGAACCCGACCGCATCCTCGCGGCTCAACTCCTCCATCTCGTGCATCCAGCCGATGATCGGCACGCCGTAGCGGTGGTTGAGGTATTGCGCGGCGCGGATCTGTTCGCGGGCCAGCGCGCCGGGGTTGTTTTCCACCCGCTGGTTGCGCTCTTCGATGATGACCTGACGCTCGGTCGCGATATCCTCGTCGAGCAGCAGCAGGTTCTTCATCCGGTCGCTTTCCATCCGCATCATGATGTCGAGCCGGTCAGCCGCGATGCGCTGGAAATAGGCGGTGTAGTCAAAGCTGGTAAAGGCGTTGTCGTCGCCGCCATTGGCGGCCACCGTGGCCGAAAACTCGCCCGGGGCAAGGGTTTCGGTCCCCTTGAACAGCAGGTGTTCGAGAAAATGCGCGACACCCGAGGCGCCCACGGGTTCATCCGCCGACCCGATCCGATACCAGACCATATGCACCACGACCGGCGCGCGGTGATCCTCGATCACCACGACCTCCATCCCGTTGTCGAGGGTAAAGGTCGAGACCGTGTCGGCCTGCGCGACAGGCGCGGCGATGAGCAGGGCGAGGGACAGGACAGAGGCGCGCAACATCGACAGTTCCTTTGGAGTGGCCACGCCGCAGAGTTACGCCGGAACGGCGCAGCAGCAAGGCCCATGACGCGGAAGTGAGCCGCTCAGTTCCCCGGTGGGGCGGATGGCACGGCCACGCCCAGCGCGCGGAAGCGGGCCAGTTCGGCATAGGCATCAAGCGCCTGGCCGGCATAGGCGCGGAAATAGCGGTCGCGCCCGGCCCAGTTGAGCGCGTTGATGACCGATGCGCGGCGGCGGAATGCCGCATCCTCGGCCGCCAGCGTGGCGCGGATCGCGGGGTCGATGCCGGCGCGACCGGCGACCGCCACAAGGGCCACGTCAGAGGCCGGCACGCCGCCCACATTGCCCGCCGCCTGCGATCCGCCCAGCGTGGCGATGGCATCGCCGACCGGGTTGGGGTCGGCGCGGTTGCTGCCGCCAGGCGTGGGGTCGGCCAAGGCAAAGGTCTCGGGCATCTGCAAGGGGCGCATCGGCATCACCGAAAACTCGTCCGGCCCGGTTGCATCGGCACCAAAACGGTGCAGCCCCCGGTCGCCCCCCGAACAGGCGGCGAGCGGTCCTGCGACCAGCAGAGCGAGTATAACCTTGCGCATCCCGGACATTTCCCAAACCCTCGACCGCAGACTAGCCTGCCCGCGCGCCCGCGTCACGGGGTCTTGTTCGCGGGTTTGCCGCGACCGGCGGGGCGGCGCCGGGCGGGCCTTTTGCTCTTGCCGTCGCCGGTAAAGACGATGAGCCCGATCGCGCCGGCAAAAATCGCGATATCGGCGATGTTGAAGGCATAGGGGTTCTCGATCCCGCAACATGTCATGTTGAGGAAATCGGCGACCGCACCGTAAAGAAGCCGGTCCACCACATTGCCCAGCGCGCCGCCGATCAGCAGGCCCGCCGATGCCTGGGCCCAGCGCGACCCGCCGTCGCGCCAGACCCAATAGAGCACCACAGCCGAAATGGCGAGCGCCACGCCGATCAGCACCCAGCGCATGTCGGCACCGGAAAAGAGGCCAAAATTGACCCCCCGGTTCCACGCCATCCGAAAGCTGAGATAGGGCGGCAGCACGTCGATGCGCAGCCGCGCGGCGAGGTCAAGCCATTGGACAACAACGTATTTCGTCGCCTGATCGGCGAGAAAAACCCAAAACCCCGTCCAGAACACCAACCGCATCGCCATGCCTCGCCCGCCTTTGCGCCTTTGCGCCTCGTGCCTCGTGCCTCGTGCCCCGTGCCTCGTGCCCCGTGCCTCGTGCCCCGTGCCTCGTGCCCCGTGCCTCGTGCCTCGTGCCTAGTGCCGGAAATGGCGCATGCCGGTGAACACCATGGCGATGCCGGCCGCATCGGCGGCGGCGATCACCTCGGCATCCTTGATCGACCCGCCGGGCTGGATGACCGCCACGGCGCCCGCCTCGGCTGCGGCCAGCAGGCCATCGGCAAAGGGAAAGAACGCATCCGACGCCACGACCGCGCCTTTGGTGAGCGGGGCGGACAGGCCCAGCGCCTCGGCCATGTCCTGTGACTTGCGCGCGGCGATGCGGGTGCTGTCCACCCGGCTCATCTGCCCTGCGCCGACGCCCACGGTCGCGCCGTCCTTGACATAGACGATCGCGTTCGACTTCACGTGTTTGGCCACGGTCCAGGCGAAATACAGGTCGGCCATCTGCGCGGCGGTGGGGTGTTTGGCCGTCACCACACGGACATGGGCGGGGTCGAGCCGGCCATTGTCGCGGTCCTGCACCAGAAACCCGCCCGCCACCTGCCGCATCATCAGACCGTCCGCGCGCGGGTCCGGCAGGCCGTCGGTGGTGAGCAGGCGCAGGCTCTTCTTGGCCGAGAACACCGCCATCGCCTCGGGGCTGGCGCCCGGGGCGATCACGACCTCGGTAAAGATCCCGGCGATTTCACGCGCGGTCGCCTCCTCGAGGGGCATGTTCAGCGCCACGATCCCGCCAAAGGCACTGGTGCGGTCGCAGTCGAACGCCGCGCGATAGGCGTCGAGCAGCGTCGCCCCGCGCGCGACGCCACAGGGGTTGGCGTGTTTGATGATCGCACAGGCGGGGCCCTCGGCGGGGTCGAATTCGGACACCAGCTCGAACGCGGCATCGGTGTCGTTGATGTTGTTGTAGGACAGCTCCTTGCCCTGATGCTGGCGGGCCGTGGCGACGCCGGGGCGGGCAGAGCCGTCGGTGTAGAAGGCCGCCGACTGATGCGGGTTCTCGCCATAGCGCAGCGTCTGGGCGAGCGTGCCGGCAAAGGCGCGCCGGCGCGGCGCATCCTCGCCGATGGCGCCCGCCATCCAGGTGCTGACCGCCGCGTCATAGGCCGCCGTGCGGGCATAGGCCGCCTGCGCGAGCATCTGGCGGAAGGCCTGCGTGGTCTGCCCGCCATTGGCGTCAAGCTCGGCCAGCAGCGGCGCATAATCCGACGTATCGACGACCACGGCGACATAGGCGTGATTCTTGGCCGCAGCGCGGATCATCGCGGGGCCGCCGATGTCGATATTCTCGACACAGGTGTCATAGTCGCGCCCGGCGGCGACCGTGGCCTCGAAAGGGTAGAGGTTGACCACCAGCAGGTCGATCGGCAGGATCGCATGCTCCTGCAGCGCCGCGATATGCGCGGCATCGTCGCGCACGGCAAGCAGGCCGCCATGCACACGCGGATGCAGCGTCTTGACCCGGCCGTCCATCATCTCTGGAAAGCCGGTGACATCGGCCACGTCGATCACCCGCAGACCACCCTCGCGCAGCGCAGCCGCCGTGCCGCCGGTGGACAGCAGCTCGACCCCGCGCGCGGCGAGCGCGTGCCCCAGTTGCAGCAGGCCCGATTTGTCCGACACCGACAAGAGCGCGCGGCGCAGGGGTTGCAGGTCGGTCGATGTCATGGGTTCGGTCCTGGTCACGCTAGTTCTCCGTCGCGCTGTCAATTGGTGCAAGGTCGCGCAAGGCGTTCGGCGTGTCCTGCGCCTTGGCCAGCGACCAGCGGATGCGCGTCGCATAGGACATCGCGCGCGCCGTTAAAACCACCTGCTGTGTCGCACGCGGGTTTAATCGCCCGTTTTCGAGGTAAACCGACCGCTCGAGCGTCATTTCCGCGTGGCCGTCCTGCCGGAAGATCCAGATCTCGCCGCTTTTCAGCGCGAGCGACACCGCCGCGCCGCCCAGATCGACGGTGGCCTCGACCTCGGGGTGCAGGTGGAACCGGATCGTGAATGCGATGCCCTGCAGGCTGGTGGCATCCATCGCCCGGTCAAACCGCGCGCGGTCGCCCTTGGTCAGCGTGGTGAGCAGGTCCTCGCCCGCAAGCGCGCGGCCATCCGGGGTCAGGTCGAGCGTGCGCGCATGGGTCAGGCCATGCGTCACCTGCCAGCCGTCATGCGCGGCCTCGATCCGGCTGGACTCCTCGCCGGGCGTATGCTCGAACAGCACCTGTGCAGGGGTATCGACCAGTTGCTCACCCGCGCCCGCCGTCCCCTCGGAGCCAAAGCGCGAGGATGAATAGCCGTCGAGGCACAGCGTCGAATGGCTGGGCGTCGCCCGCCCGGCGCGCCGCCAGTCCGGACCAAAGCTCGCGCCCGAACCACAGTTGACCACCACCGGGCGGCGCCCCGATGTCAGCTCGAACGCGAGGGTCGAGGCATGGCCCTGCACCGACGCCGCCCCGCGCGGCGGCGGCGCAGCATCGAGGATGACCGTGGTGCGCCCCGCCGCCAGCCGGGCAAAGCCCATGTGCAGCCCGACATGCGGCCGCTCGCGCACGCCCGCCGTCGCCAGCGCCTGATCCAGCCGCCCGTCAAGCCCCCGCCCCCCGCCATGAAACCGCGCCAGCCCGCCATCGGCATGGCGCAGCGCGCGCAGCGTCGGCGCGATGCGGTGGATCGCGGCAAGCTGCGGCTGCGGCGGCGTCCGGTCATTCTCGGTCAGCGCCAGCGCCGCCCAGTTGAGCAGCGTGAACACCTCGAGCAGTTCTTCGGGGTTGCGCGTGGCGATGCCGCCCGCGGCGTCGATCTGCGACGCACAGTCGCGGGCGAGCGCGCGCAGCGCCGGCTCCACATGCCGCTCCATCCCCTGCAGCGACAGGCCGGCATAGATCATCCCCGTCACCGCCTCGAACCGCGCGAGGCCGGGGCGCGTGGCGGCCCAGCGGCGCGACAGAAAGATCGTCTGGCGGGCGAGCGCGCGGTAGAATGCCTCTGAGGCCTGCGCATCGCGGCCACGCAACAGGAACAGCGCATGGCTGATCCAGCGGATCAGCCGCCGCCCGGTGAGGTCGGGCGTCCAGCCGGGGCCAGAGCCATTGCCGTAGCGGTCGATCCAGCCAAACACCCAGTCCTGCGCCCGCGCCCGCGCCTTGGCATCGCCCACGGCGGCAAGGTCATCGAGCCAGCCAAAGCCCTGCAATTCCGCGGCAAAAGGCGCATCCTCCCCGCCGATGTCCCAGATCGGCACACCCGGCGCCTCGATCAGATGCCCCGAAAAGAGGAAATTGCCTGCGACGAGCTGCCGGCCGCGGGCGAAATGGCCGATGCTGCGCGGCTCGGGCGTCGAGACAAAGCCGGCGGCGGGCCGCGCCCGCGCCGCCAGCCGCGCATGCAGCCGGTTCATCAGGCGCATGCGTCGCGCGGCCCATGTCTGCTGCTGCGTCACCGGTTCCTCGACTGCCTCACCCGCGTTGCGGGCCTCTTCTTGTTGGCGCAATGATACCGGGCGCGACGCCATGAGTCACGCGGGCTTTGGCGGCAAGGGCAGGGTCAGGCGGGCTTTTGCAGGGCGATGATGTAGAATCCGTCCATACCGCCATGCCCGGCCCAGTAGTCAGGGCGCAGCCGCAGCCCGCCCTCGGGCGTGATCCATGCGGGGTCGATGCCGGGCCGCGCCAGCGCCGCGCGGTCGGCGCGCAGGCCGGGATGGCGGGCCAGCGCGGCTTCGGCCTGCACCTCGCCCTCATCGGGCAAAAGCGAACAGGTGCAATAGACAAGCCGCCCGCCGGGCCGCAACAGCGTGAGCGCATGGTCGATCATCGCACCCTGCTGGTCGATCAGGGCCGCAAACTCGGCCCCGTCCTTGGCATGGGGCAGGTCGGGATGGCGGCGGATCGTGCCGGTGGCCGAGCAGGGCGCGTCGAGCAGCACCGCGTCAAAGCCGCCCTCGGCAAAGCTCAGCGCATCCCCCTCCAGAACCCGCGCGGCAAGTCCGGTGCGCGCGAGGTTCTCGGCGATCCGCCCGATCCGTGCGCCCGACAGGTCGAGCGCGGTGACATCCGCGCCCGCCGCGGCAAGCTGCATCGTCTTGCCGCCCGGCGCAGCACACAGGTCGATGACCCGCTCGCCCGGCTGCGGCGCCAGAACCCGGACCGGGATCGCGGCCGCAGCGTCCTGCACCCACCAGTGCCCCTCGGCATAGCCCGGCAATTGCGACACCTGCCCCGCCCCCGTCACGCGCACGCTGCCCGTGGGCAGCACCTCGCCCCCTACCGCTTCGGCCACAGCCGCCGGGTCGCCCTTGGCCGTGAGGTCGAGCGGCGCTCCGGCAAGATGCGCAGCCTCCATCGCCACGACCGCCCCTCGCCCCCAGGCCGCGACCAGCGGCGCGCGCAGCCAGCCGGGCAATTGCGGCACCGGCAGGCCGGCCCAGCGGGCGGGCGTGTCATCGGCGACCTTGCGCAGCACCGCGTTCACCAGCCCCTTGAAGCTCGCCGTGCGCTTGCCCGAAGCCACGATCTCCACCATGTCGTTGACGACCCCATGCGCGGCCGCCCCCTGCGCCAGTTCGACCACGCCCAGCCGCAGCACATTGCGCACGGCAAGCGGCGGCAGCTTTTGCAAAAGCGGCCGCAGCATCCGGTCGGCGCGGTCCATGCCACGCAGCACTTCGGTCGCCAGACGCTGCGCCCGCGCCCGGTCCGCCCCGTCGAGCGCTGCCAGAGCCCCCTCGCCCAGCGCTTCGCTCAGCAACCGCCCCTCGCCCGTCACCTGCCCGATCAGCCGCAGCGCGGCGCGGCGCGGATCGAGGCTGGCCGATATCTGCGGGGATGTCATGGGGCATGAACCTCTTGATGGTGAACCCCGGCGGCGTATATCACCAGCCAGAGTTGCACAAGGAACCGGCCCGATGACCGCACCATCCAGCGACCCGCAGGCCAACCCCGACGGCGCGCCCGCGCCCGACCTGCCTGCCGCCGCCCGCCGCGCACTGGCCGAGGCCGCCGCCCGCCGCGCCGGGGCCGAAGCAGCGCGCGCCCGGCCGCCGCTCGAACTTGGCGGCCGCGACGGGCCCGAGCCCGTGCGCTTTGGCGACTGGGAGAAAAAGGGCATCGCCATCGACTTCTGACGCAGCCCGCGCAGCTTCTCTGTGCCCCAAATACTCACGGCACTGCGCGCACCGCCGCGCGCCCAGAGTGGTCAGCGCAGGTTGAACGCCGCCGATTCGCCCGCGCCACGGTCCACGGTAAAGCGGATCTCGCTGTCGCCGCGCACCTCGACCAACTGGCAGTTGTAGGGGATCTCGGTGCCGCCCCAATCCATCTCGCGGCAAAAGAAACCGTCCTGCCACTCCCATGTGCCCGTCACGGGCCAGCCCGACGCCGACCCCTCGATCGTGCCCTCGGGCGAGATCACCAGCGAGATGCCGAACAGGCCCAGCCGCAATTCGCGCTCTTCGATCACCTCGATGAACTCTTCCAGCGCGTTCACCGGCTCAAAGGCCGCAGACATCACCGGCAGGGCGCAAAGGGCCGATGCCAATAGCAAAGGTTTCATCACAGCCTCCCGCAGTGGTCCCGCATTCTACGCAGCAGGACGCCGCCCGGTTCACTGTCGCGGCGCCGGCACTGTCAAAAGCCTAGCACATCCATCATATCATACTCTCCCGGCGCCTGTCCCTGCCCCCAGAGCGCCGCCCGCAGCGCGCCGCGCGCAAATATGCTGCGGTCGGTGGCGACATGGCGCAGCGCGATCCGCTCGCCCGGCCCGGCAAAGAGCACCTCATGCTCTCCCACGATATCGCCGCCACGCAGCACGGCAAAGCCGATGTCGCCTGCCCGGCGCGGCCCGGTGACGCCGTCGCGCCCGCGCGCGGCCACGTCCGCCAGCCGCACGCCGCGCCCCGCCGCCGCAGCCTCGCCCAGCATCAGCGCGGTGCCAGAGGGCGCATCGACCTTGCGCGCGTGGTGCGCCTCGACAATCTCGATGTCGAACTCGACATCGAGCGCCGCCGCCACCTGCCGCGTGATCCCCACCAGCAGATTGACCCCCAGCGACATGTTGCCCGCCCGCACGATGACCGCATGCCGCGCGGCGGCAGAGATGCGGGCCAGGTCATCCTCGCCCAGCCCCGTGGTGCCGATCACATGCACAGCCCGCGCCTGCGCCGCGAGCGCGGCAAAGCCCACGGTCGCCGCCGGCCCGGTAAAGTCGATCACCGCCTGCGCCTGCGCAAAGGCGGCAAGCGCGTCATCCGTGACCGTCACGCCGAGCGGCCCACCCCCCATCGCCACGCCGGCATCCTGCCCGACCCAGGGGTGGCCCTCACGCTCGACCGCGCCCACAAGGCGCGCCGAACCGGATGCCGCGATCAGGCGCAACAGCGTCTGTCCCATCCGGCCAGAGGCGCCGGTGACGACGATTCCCGGCAGATCTTGCCCCGTCAGGTCTTGCCCCGTCAGGTCTTGCCCCGTCAGGTCTTGCCCCTGCTGATCGGACATTGCGGTTCTCCTTGCGCTCACGCGGCATCACTTTGTCTCGTCCTTACCCGCCGGCAGGACACTTGGCAAAGCCTCCGCTTGGCAAGGGGGCGCGAAAGCCCTAGATGAGGATCATGAGCAAATCCCGCACATCCGACAGCCATGGCCCGTCGCAACGCCAGTTGCGCGTGGGCGAATTGCTGCGCCGCAGCCTGTCCGAAGTCCTCACGCGCGGCGATGTCCACGACCCCGAACTGCAGCGCATGGTGATCACCGTGGGCGAGGTCCGCGTCTCGCCCGACCTGCGGGTCGCGACGGCCTATATCCTGCCGCTCGGCGGTCAGGGCAAGGACGAGGCGCTCGCCGCGATGCGGCGCAACACCGTCCCGCTGCGGCATCTGGTGGTCAAGGGCATCAGCCTCAAGTTCGCGCCCGAACTGCGCTTCGAGCTTGACGACACCTTTGACCGGATGGAGGCCACGCGCCGCCTGTTCGCGGATGACCATGTGCGGCAGGACCTCGACGACTGATGCGCGCCCTGGCGGTCCTGTTCGGCCTGCTTGCCGCGTCCGAACTGGCGGCGGCAGACTGCGGCACTCAGCGCTATGAGGGTCTGGACTATACCGTCTGCACGGTCGATCCCGCCCGCGACGACCTGCGGCTGTTCCTGAACGGCCCGGACGGGGCGCCGCTGGGCAGCTTTGCCGCGATCGAGGCCGCGCATCCGGGCCAGCGCCTCGCCTTTGCGATGAACGCGGGCATGTATCACGAGGACCGCGCGCCGGTGGGCCATTTCGTCGAGGGCGGGCGCGAGCTGATGCGCCTGCTGACCGCCGCGAGCCCCGGCAATTTCGGCCTGCTGCCCAATGGCGTGTTCTGCATCGCTGCGGGCACGGCGCGGGTCTATGAGACCCTCGATTTCGCCGCCCGCGCCCCCGCCTGCCGCGACGCCACGCAATCCGGCCCGATGCTGGTGATCGACGGCGCGCTGCATCCGCGCTTTCTGCCCGATAGCACCTCGCGCCATATCCGCAACGGGGTCGGCACCACCAACGCGGGCGACCGCGCCGTGTTCGTGATCTCGGACCAGCCGGTGACATTCCACCAGTTCGCCCGCTTTTTCCGCGATGCGCTGGGCCTGCCGCAGGCGCTCTATTTCGACGGGCGGGTGTCGCGGCTCTACGCGCCGGCGCTGGGCCGGGCGGATGGCGGGGTGCGGATGGGGCCGATGGTGGGCGTGCTCGAACCCGGTTGACCGGGGCGCGCGGGCGGACTAACCGCAGCGCTTCGACGGGGCGCGAGAGGGGCATCAGGGATGGCACGCACACGCAAGGGGCGCGAGGTTTCGGGCTGGCTGGTGGTGGACAAGCCCGCCGGCATCACCTCGACGGCCGTGGTGAACAAGGTCAAATGGGCCCTTGAGGCGAAAAAGGCGGGCCATGCCGGCACGCTCGACCCGGCCGCGACAGGCGTGCTCGCCGTGGCGCTGGGCGAGGCGACCAAGACCGTGCCCTACATCACCGACGCGCTGAAATGCTACAGCTTTTGCGTGCGGCTGGGGCAGGCGACCAACACCGACGATGCCGAAGGCGAGGTGACCGCCCAAAGCGATGCGCGCCCGACGGATGCGCAGATCAAGGCCGCGCTCGGCGCCTTCGTGGGCGAGATCATGCAGGTGCCGCCGCAATTTTCCGCGGTCAAGATCGACGGCGCGCGCGCCTATGCGCTGGCCCGCGCGGGCGAGGAGATGGATATCGCCGCGCGCCCGCTCTGGGTCGAGGAGCTGGTGATGACCGGCCGCCCCGACGCCGACCATGTCACGCTCGAGATGACCTGCGGCAAGGGCGGCTACGTGCGCGCCATCGCGCGCGACCTCGGCGCGGCGCTGGGCTGCCATGGCCATGTGCTCTGGCTGCGCCGGCTCTGGTCGGGCCCCTTCGATGCGGCTGACGGCATCGACCTGCCGACGCTCGAGGCTCTCGCTCGCACGCCCGCCCTCGACACCTGGCTGCGCCCGCTCGAGGAAGGGCTGGCCGACCTGCCGCAGGTCACCTGCCCCACCGACAGCGTGCCGCGCCTGCGCAACGGCAACCCGGCCATGGTCTTTCCCGGCGATGTGGGCTTTGGCGACATCTGCTGGGCCAGCCACAATGGCGAGGCGATCGCCGTGGGCCGCTATCTGAGCGGCGAATTGCATCCCGCCCGTGTGATTGCCGGGCACTGACCCCTCCTCATCTTTTGGCTATAAATATCCATCTTTGGCCTGCGGCCGACGCCGGGTGCTCCGGAAGGGATTTTTTGCCTTCGGCGAGGATATTTGGGGCAAGATGAAGCCGGGACGGGGTGACTTTGCCCCGGGCGGCGGGCTATCCGATCAGCCATGACGACCGAGCCCACGATCACCCGCCGCCATCTCAAGGGCGATGCCGCGTCAGAGGCGGTCTATTCCGATTGCGACCGCTACCGCTATCTGCTCACGCGGGTCTGGGATGCAGGGGGCCGGCGGGCGCTGTTCGTGATGCTCAACCCCTCGACCGCAACCGAGACGCAGAACGACCCCACGGTCGAGCGCTGCGAGAGGCGGGCGCGGGCGCTGGGCTTTGGTGCCTTCCGCGTCACCAACATCTTTGCCTGGCGCGACACCGATCCGCGCGCGATGCGGGCGGCGGCCGACCCCGTGGGGCCGCTCAATGACACCGCGATCCGCGAAAGCGTCGGCTGGGCCGACATGATCGTTGCCGCCTGGGGCACGCATGGCGCGCATCTGGGGCGCGGCGCGCAGGTCGAGCGGCTGCTGCGCGCCACCGGGCGGCCGCTGCATGTGCTGGGCCTGACGCAGGCCGGGCATCCGCAGCATCCGCTTTACATCGGCTACGACCGGCAGCCGGTGCCCTGGGCGCCACAAACAGGGTAAGCAGATCGTTAACCTTTGATTCATTTTCCCGATCTGTTCCCATCGGCCCTGTGATATTCATGGTCTGGGGTGGCGGCGGCCGGCGCGGGGCCGGGCCTGTTGTGAAGGTGGTCGGACATGTTGATGATTCTGGGTTTGCTGGGCATCGCCCTTGCCGGGGCGGCGTTCATGCCGATGACAGCCGCTGCCACCGAGAGCGACGAGGGCGGCAATACCGACACCGGCGAGGGTGAGACCGTGCCGATCGACAGGGTCCTTGACGGCACCGATGACGATGATTTCCTCGGGACCGAAGGCGGCGATGATACCCTTTCGGGTGATGCGGGCGACGATTACCTGACCGGCGAGGATGGCGACGACAGCCTCTTTGGGGGCGCGGGCCGCGACATCCTGCACGGCGGGCGTGGCGATGACGGGCTGGCGGGCGGCGAGGGCGATGACACGCTCTTTGGCCATGTCGGCGACGACAGCCTTGCAGGCGAGGCCGGCGATGACGAACTCGTGGGCGGCGACGGCAATGACTGGCTCGACGGCGGCGAGGGCGACGACAGCCTGCTGGGCTATCTGGGCGATGACACGCTGACGGGCGGCCTGGGCCGCGATGTGCTGCATGGCGGGTCGGGCAATGACGTGATCGACGGGGTCGAGCCCGGCAACGTGGCCGAGGCGGACTATCTGAACGGCGGCGCCGGTGATGACATCCTGATCGGCGGCGCCTTTGATACGCTGCATGGCGACAGCGGGGCCGACATATTCACGCTGGCGATGACGCAGGCGCATGCCGGCGCGGCCACGGTGCAGGATTATGACGCGGCCGAGGACACGCTGGTGGTCCTTTACGACAGCAACGGCCCGGCGCCGGTGCTCAGCGTCGTGGCGACCGAAACCGGGCTCACGCTGCTGGGTGACGGGCTGGCGCTGGCCGAACTGACCGGGCTGACAGAGATCGACCTTGCCACGGTGCGGCTGGTCGCGGCCTGACCCGCGATTCCCCGCTTTCCTTTTGCGCGAAACTGCTCTAAGCGCACGCATCCCGACGGCTCTGGCTGGCGGGCGCCTCCACGGGCCTTGCTGGACGACATCCCGGCCTGCGCCATAACCCTCTGATCCAAAAGGAGACCCCGATGTCGATTACTGTTGAGGAAAAAGCCCGGCTGATTGGCGAATTCGCCACCAAACCCGGCGACACCGGTTCGCCCGAAGTGCAAGTGGCGATTCTGTCGTCGCGCATCGCGACGCTGACCGAGCATTTCAAGACCCACAAGAAGGACAACCACGGCCGCCGTGGCCTTCTGGTGATGGTCGCCACCCGTCGCAAGCTGCTCGACTATGTCAAGCGCAAGGACGAGGCGCGCTACCAGGCGCTCATCGCCCGTCTGGGCCTGCGCCGGTAACGGCACCTGCCGCGAGACACAGACGCCCGTGCCGCAAGGCGCGGGCGTTTTTGTTTGTGCGCCCAGGCCGGTCGGTGGCAGGATCGTCCTGTTTCACGGAGGGCGGGGCATGACGCTGGAAGAAGCGATGGCGCAGCTTGAGGCCGCAGGGCAGGACTCTGTGCGCCGCTCGGCCTATCGCATGGCTGCCGGGACCGCGCAGTTTGGCGTCAGGATGGGTGACATTCGCAAGATCGCCAAGGCGGCCAGGCGCGACCATGGGCTGGGCCTGCACCTGTGGCAGACGGGCAATGCCGATGCGCGGCTGATGGCGGTGCTGCTGCTTAAACCCGCCGCGCTTTCGGCGGATGAGGTCGAAGAGATGGTGCGCGGCAATGCGCTGGTCTCGGTGTCGGACTGGCTCACCCCCTATATCGTCAGGCTGCATCCGGACAAGGAGGCGTTGCGGCTGCGCTGGATGGTGTCCGACCACCCGATGCTGGCGCGCGCCGGATGGAGCCTGACGGCCGAGCGGGTGGAAAAGACGCCAGAGGGGCTGGACCTGCCCGCCCTGCTCGACCGGCTCGAGGCCGAAATGCCGGCCGCCTTGCCCGAGGTGCAATGGACGATGAACACCACGCTCGCCGCCATCGGCATCCACCACCCCGCGCAGCGCGCCCGCGCGATCGCGATGGGCGAGGCGATGGGCATCTATCGCGACTATCCCACGCCCAAGGGCTGCACATCGCCCTTTGCCCCGCTCTGGATTGCCGAGATGGTGCGCCGGGCGGGCTGAGGCGCCACTTTCCAAGACGCACGTTCTGTTGTATTGCCCCGAAATCTGTGACGTGACGCCCTGACCCCGGCGTTGTGCTTAGGATTGGGGTCGGCGGCAATGGGGCCGCCAGAGAAACGGGGGCCCGGAAGGCCGGGTAACCCCAGACAGGATGCTTTGATGTTCAATGAAGTGAAAAAGTCGATCCAGTGGGGCGAGGAAACGCTGACACTGGAAACGGGCAAGATTGCCCGTCAGGCGGACGGGTCCGTGATTGCCACGCTGGGCGAAACCAGCGTCATGGCGAACGTGACCTACGCCCGCGAGCAAAAGCCGGGGCAGGATTTCTTTCCGCTGACCGTGCATTACCAGGAAAAATACTACGCCGCCGGCAAGATCCCCGGCGGGTTCTTCAAGCGCGAAGCGCGGCCGACCGAAAAGGAAACGCTGACCTCGCGCCTGATCGACCGTCCGATCCGCCCGCTGTTCGTCCCCGGCTTCAAGAACGAAGTGCTGGTGATGTGCACCGTTCTGTCGCATGACCTCGTCAACGATCCCGACATCGTGGCGATGATCGCGGCCTCTGCCGCGCTGACGATCTCGGGCGCGCCCTTCATGGGGCCGATTGCGGCCGCGCGTGTGGGCTATGCAAACGGCGCCTATGTGCTGAACCCGACCATCGACGACATGCACAACCTGCGCAACAACCCCGAGCAGCGGCTCGATCTGGTTGTCGCCGGGACCAAGGATGCCGTCATGATGGTGGAATCCGAGGCCTATGAGCTGTCCGAAGCCGAAATGCTGGGCGCCGTCGTCTTTGCGCATGAGCAGATCCAGCCGGTGATCGACCTGATCGTCGCTCTGGCCGAGGAATGCGCCAAGGAGCCGCTCGACTTCACCCCGCCGGACTATTCCGCGCTTTACGCCGCGGTCAAGGCTGCGGGCGAGGACGCGATGCGCGCCGCCTATGCGATCACCGACAAGCAGGAGCGCACCCATGCGGTCGCCGCTGCCAAGGACGCGATCAAGGCCGCGCTGAGCGAAGAGCAACTGGCCGACAGCAACCTCGGCCCGGCGCTCAAAAAGCTCGAATCCGCCGTGCTGCGCGGCGACGTGGTCAAGCATGGCCGCCGGATCGACGGGCGCGGGCTCGACGTGGTGCGCCCGATCGTCTGCCAGACCGGCCTTCTGCCGCGCACGCATGGCTCGGCCCTGTTCACCCGTGGCGAGACGCAGGGCCTGGTCGTCACCACGCTGGGCACCGGCGATGACGAACAGTTCATCGACGCGCTGCATGGCAACTTCAAATCGAACTTCCTGCTGCACTACAACTTCCCCCCCTATTCGGTGGGCGAGGTGGGCCGTGTGGCCGGGCCGGGCCGGCGCGAGATCGGCCATGGCAAGCTTGCCTGGCGGGCTTTGCAGGCGGTGCTGCCGCCCGCGACCGACTTCCCCTACACCATCCGTCTGGTGTCCGAGATCACGGAATCGAACGGCTCTTCCTCCATGGCGTCGGTCTGTGGCGGGTCGCTGTCGATGATGGACGCGGGCGTGCCGCTCAAGGCGCCGGTGGCCGGCGTGGCGATGGGCCTCGTTCTGGAAGAGGACGGGTCCTACGCCGTGCTGACCGATATCCTGGGCGACGAGGATCACCTCGGCGACATGGACTTCAAGGTGGCGGGCACCGAAAACGGCATCACCTCGCTGCAGATGGACATCAAGGTCGCGGGCATCACGCCGGCGATCATGGAAAAGGCGCTGGCACAGGCCAAGGCCGGCCGACTGCACATCCTGGGCGAGATGGCCAAGGCGCTGACCGGCGCCAATGACTTCTCGATCCATGCGCCGCGCATCGAAACGATGCAGATCCCGACCGACAAGATCCGCGAAGTGATCGGGTCGGGCGGCAAGGTGATCCGCGAGATCGTGGAGCTTTCGGGGGCCAAGGTCGATATCAACGACGACGGCATCATCAAGATCGCCTCGCCCAACGGCGATTCGATCAAGAAGGCCTATGACATGATCTGGTCGATCGTGGCCGAACCCGAAGAAGGCGGCATCTACAAGGGCACGGTCGTCAAGATCGTGGACTTCGGTGCCTTCGTGAACTTCTTTGGCAAGCGTGACGGCCTCGTGCATGTCAGCCAGATCGAAAACCGCCGCCTGAACCATCCCAGCGATGCGCTCAAGGAAGGTCAGGAGGTCTGGGTCAAGCTTCTGGGCTTTGACGACCGTGGCAAGGTGCGCCTGTCGATGAAGATGATCGACCAGGCCACCGGCAAGGAAATGACGGAAGAGGCCGCCGCCGAATAGGCGCTGCGGTCCTCAAAAGACACAGGGCTCCGGCAGAAGTGCCGGGGCCCTTCGCGTTATGTTGATTGGCCAGTCACTGTTTTTTATGGTGCTACTCTGTCACGGGCCCCTTTCCAGGGCCCGATTCGTTATGTGATTATCGGGGAAACACGACATGCTGACGCGCCGCCATTTCATCTGGACCTCTGCCATGGCGCTGTCTGCCGCCCAGACCGGCCCGCTGCTGGCGCAGGCCATTCAGGTCGCGGCACCCGCGCTGCCCGCCATCACCCTGCCCCCCGTGCGCGAGGGCAATTATGCGATACCCGAGCGGTTCCATGCGCAGATCGTGAATGTGCGGCCCGAATTTGCGGCCGGCCAGATCCACATCCTGCCGGCGAGCTACAACCTCTATTACACTCTGGGCGAGGGTCTCGCGATCCGCTACGGCGTCGCGGTCGGTCGCGAGGGGCTGCTCTGGCGTGGCCAGGGCACCATTGCGCGCAAGGTCGAATGGCCTAGCTGGCGGCCCACCGACGAGATGATCGCGCGCAACCCCGCCGCCTATGAGCGCTACAAGGACGGGATGCCGGGCGGGCCGACCAACCCGCTGGGCGCGCGTGCGCTTTATGTGTTTCAGGGCAATGTGGACACCTATATCCGCGTGCATGGCACGACAGAGCCGGCCACCATCGGCTCCTCCGCATCCAATGGCTGTTTCCGCATGTACAACGGCCATGTGACCGATCTCTATGATCGCGTGGCGCTGGGCACGACCTTCTACGCTTATTGACGACGCAGCCGCGCAACAATCCCGCCGAAACTGCCGGATTGTCCCCGAACAGCCCCTTCGACACGGGGCCCTTGTGCTATGCTGCGCGCAGATATCCAGAAAAGAAGGACAGGGCCGATGACAACGCGCCGCCATTTCCTGACCACAGCCGCCGCCGCGACCCTGCTGGCAGCACCTGCGGTGTCGCAGACCATCGTGCGGATCCCGCGTGAATATCTGCCGACAGAGGTTGATGTGAACCCCGATCTGCCCGCCGGCACGATCTATGTTCAGACCGCCGATCACCGGCTTTACTGGACGCTCGGCAATGCCCGCGCGATCCGCTACACCGTCGCCGTGGGCGATGCGGGGCGCAATTTCCAGGGTCAGGCGACCGTGCGCCGCAAGGCCGAATGGCCAAGCTGGGTGCCGACGGCGAGCATGATCCGGATCGAGCCCGAGGTCTATGGCCCCTATCGCAGCGGCCTGCCCGGCGGACATGAACGCAACCCGCTCGGTGCGCGCGCGCTCTACCTCTATGTGGGCAACCGCGACACCTATTACCGCATCCACGGCACGCCGCAGCCCTGGACCATCGGGCAGTCGTTTTCGTCGGGCTGCATCCGGCTGATCAACGAACATGCCATCGACCTTTATGACCGTGTCCCGCTGGGCACGCAGGTGGTCGTGTCCTGACAGGATTGAAAAAGGCCCCGCGCGCGGGGCCTTTTGCCGGTCGGTGGGGGCAGATCAGCCCTTGAGGCCGACCTTGCGCAGATAGGGCAGCACGGTGGTAAAGGGGCCGAATTTCTCTTCGGCCTGCGCATCGTTGAGCGAGAGCGGGATGATGACATCCTCGCCCACGGTCCAGTTCGCCGGCGTCGCCACGCCCCGCCCGTTCGCGGTCTGGAGCGCGTCGAGCGCGCGCAGCACCTCGGCAAAGTTGCGGCCCACGTTCATCGGATAGGTCATCGACAGCTTGAGCTTCTTGTCCGGCCCGATGATGAACACCACGCGCACGGTGGCGGTGTCGTTGGGCGTCGCCCCCTCGGGCAGATAGGCCTCGGCCGGCAGCATGTCAAAGGCCTTGGACAGCGTCAGATCCTTGTCGGCCACGATGGGAAAGGCGGGTTTGGCACCGCCCGCGGTCTCGATGTCCTTCTTCCAGCGCAGGTGCTCTTCGACGCCATCGACCGAGATGCCCATGACCTTGGTCCCGCGCTTGGCCCATTCCTCGGCAAGCTGCGCCACGGCGCCGAATTCGGTCGTGCAGACGGGGGTGAAATCCTTGGGGTGTGAAAACAGGATCGCCCAGCTGTCGCCGATCCAGTCATGCAGGGTGACGGTGCCCTCGTCGGTGGTGACGGTCAGATTGGGGATGGTGTCGTTGATACGCAGGCCCATGTCGGTGTTCCTTATGTCCATGTCGCGGCGCGGCGTTTGCCGGGCTCGCCTGACCGCTATATAGGGATGAGACGCGGCGCCCGCCAGAACCGGCGGCGGTCATGCCGCACCCAGAAACCGGCGGGACCAGAATGATCAGCAAACGCGATTTCTACATCAACGGGCGCTGGACGGCGCCGCTGGCGGGGCAGGATTACACCGTCATCGACCCCTCGACCGAAGAGCCCTGCGCGGTCATCTCGCTGGGCGGGCAGGCCGACACCGATGCCGCCGTCGCCGCCGCCAGATCCGCCTTTCCCGCCTGGGCCGCCACCGCACCGGCGACGCGCCGCGCGCTGGTCGCGGGGATCCTCGCGCAGTATCACGCGCGGGTCGAGGAGATGGCGCAGGCGATCAGCACCGAGATGGGCGCGCCGATCGACATGGCGCGGTCCGATCAGGCGCCCTGCCTGTCCTGGCACCTGGAGAACTTTCTCACCGCCTTTGACCAGATCGACTGGATCCGCCCGCTGGGCCCGCATGCCCCCGACGACCGCATCGCGCTGGAACCCATCGGCGTCGTCGGTCTGATCACGCCGTGGAACTGGCCGATGAACCAGGTCACGCTCAAGGTGATCCCGGCACTGCTGGCCGGCTGCACCGTGGTGCTGAAACCCTCGGAAGAGGCGCCACTGTCGTCGCTGCTGTTCGCGGAATTCGTGCATGACGCGGGCTTTCCTGCGGGTGTGTTCAACCTCGTGAACGGCGATGGCGCCGGCGTCGGCAGCCAGTTGTCCACCCATCCCGATGTCGAGATGATCTCCTTCACCGGCTCGACCCGCGCCGGGCGCGCGATTTCCAGGGCCGCGGCCGAGACGCTCAAGCGCGTGACGCTGGAACTCGGCGGCAAGGGCGCGAACCTGGTCTTTGCCGATGCCGATGCCAATGCGGTCAAACGCGGCGTGCGGCACTGCTTTGCCAATTCCGGCCAGTCCTGCAACGCGCCCACCCGGATGCTGGTGGAACGCAGCTATTACGACACCGCGGTCGAGATCGCGCGTGAAGTGGCCGAGGGCACCGGCGTCGGCCCCGCCTCGCTGCCCGGCCGCCATATCGGCCCGGTGGTGAACGCACGGCAATGGGCGCAGATCCAGGGCCATATCGAAAAGGGCATCAGTGAGGGCGCACGCCTTGTCGCCGGTGGCCTTGGCCGGCCCGAGGGGCTGAACAAGGGCTATTTCGTGCGCCCCACCGTCTTTGCCGATGTGGTCCCCGGCATGACGATCGAACGCGAAGAGATCTTTGGCCCGGTCCTGTCGATCATCCCCTTCGATACAGAGGAGGAAGCGGTGCGCATCGCCAATGACACGCCCTACGGGCTGACGAACTATGTCCAGTCCGCCGATGGCCCCCGCCGCAACCGGCTGGCGCGTGCGCTGCGCGCCGGTATGGTCGAGATGAACGGCAAGTCGCGCGGCCGTGGCTCGCCCTTTGGCGGGGTCAAATCCTCGGGCCGTGCGCGCGAAGGCGGCGTCTGGGGCATCGAGGAGTTTCTCGAGGTCAAGGCGATCTCGGGCTGGGCGAGCGACGCCAACTAGCGGCACCCGCGCACAGAACCTCTGCGCGCGACGCCCTTTCGTGCGCGTGCAGAGGACCTATATCGGGGTCAACAGCGAAAGGAACCGCCATGCTGACCCAGATCCAAGGCCTGCACCACGTCACCTCGCTCGCCAGCGACGCGCGGGCGAACAATGCCTTCTTCACGCAGGTGCTTGGCCTGCGGCGGGTGAAAAAGACCGTCAATTTCGACGCGCCCGATGTCTATCACCTCTATTACGGCGACGCCTCCGGCACGCCGGGTTCGGTGATGACCTATTTCCCCTTTCCTCACGCCGCCCGTGGCAAGCGCGGCACCGGCGAGGTCGCGAGCACAGCCTTTGCCATCCCCACCGGCACGGCCAGCGCCTGGGCCGACCGCCTCGCCGCGCATGACACGGCCAACATCGCCCGTGATAGCAGCTTTGGTGCGGCGCGCGTCTTGTTCGACGGCCCCGACGGCGACCGCTTTGCGCTGGTCGAGGCGGATGACCCCCGCAGCCCGTGGGACGGCGCCGGCATCAGCGCCGACATGGCGATCCGCGGCTTCCATTCCGCCGCCATGCGCCTGCGCGACAGCGGCGCCACGGCCGAACTGCTGCGCTTCATGGGCTATGACGCGGTCGCGCAGGATGGCGCCACAACCCGCTTTGCCCTGCCCGAGGGCAGCGCGGCGACGGTGATCGACGTCGAAACCCTGCCCGGCGCCGCGCCCGCCACCCAGGGCGCGGGATCGGTCCACCACCTTGCCTTTGCCGTAGCCAACCGCGCCCGCCAGCTCGAAGTGCGCGAAGCGCTGCGCGATACCGGCTGGCAAGTAACGCCGGTGATCGACCGGCAGTATTTCTGGGCGATCTATTTCCGCACCCCCGGCGGCGTGTTGTTCGAAGTGGCCACCAACGAGCCCGGCTTTGACCATGACGAGGATACGGCCCATCTGGGCGAGGCGCTCAAGCTCCCCGCGCGGCACGAGCACCTGCGCACCAGGCTGGAGGCCTCTCTCGCGCCGCTTTGACTTCTTTGTGCCTCAAATACTCCCGCCGGAGGCTCCGCGCCCTCATCCCGCGCGCAGGTGGGACGGGCAGAGGGGGCGCTGCCCCCGCAGCCTTTGGCTGCCCCCCGGGATATTTGGGGCAAGATGAAGCCGGGGCGGGGCGCCGGACCTGTTCTGTCAGAAAGGACAGGGCGCCGTGATCTTCATTCCCTGTCCGCCATCGGGATGGCGGAATTGCAGCACCTCGCTGTGCAGCATCAGCCTTGGATGGTCGCGGGCGGGGCCGGTGGCGTAGAACGGGTCGCCCAGAATCGGATGGCCCAGCGCGAGCATATGCACGCGCAACTGGTGGGACCGGCCGGTGCGCGGCATCAGCCGCACGCGCGTCTCGCCATCCCGCGCGCGCACCACGCGCCAGTCGGTCTGGGCGGGGCGGCCGTTGACCGGGTCCACCATCTGCAAGGGCCGGTTCGGCCAGTCCACGATCAGCGGCAGATCGACAGTGCCGCTGCGCGCGGCCATTTCGCCCCATACACGCGCGACATAGGTCTTTTTGGTCTGCCGGTTCTCGAATTGCAGGCCGAGGTGGCGCTGGGCATGGGGCGTCAGGGCAAAGACCATCACGCCCGAGGTGTCACGGTCGAGCCGGTGCACCAGCAGCGCCTGCGGAAAGACCGCCTGCACCCGCGCGATCAGGCAATCGGCGAGGTGTTCGCCCTTGCCCGGCACGGAGAGCAGCCCCGAGGGCTTGTCCACCAGCAGGACCTCGTGGTCGGCATGCAGGATGACCAGCGGGTCTTGTGGCGGGCTGTAGGTATCCCCGATCATCGGCGCTGCCTGTAGACCGAGAGCAGGTAGACCGCGACCGCAGCCCAGATCATCGGAAAGGCGATCGCGCGCGCGCGGCCGAAGGGTTCGTCAAACAGGAATACCGCCACCAGAAAGATCATCGTGGGCGAGATGTATTGCAGGATCGCGATGGTGGTCAGCCGCAGCCCCTTGGCCCCGTTGGCATAGAGCATCAGCGGCACAGCCGTGACAACGCCGCAGCCCAGGAGCAGGCCGATGTCGCGCGGCGAGCCGCCGAAGTGGCCCTGCCCCTGGGTTGTCAGATAGCCCAGATAGGCCAGCGCCGGGATCAGCAGGATCAGCACCTCGAGCATGAAGCCCTGATTGGGGCCGACCGGCAGCCATTTCTTGAAAAAGGCGTAGAACCCCCATGTGACCGTCAGCGCCAGCGCCAGATAGGGCACGACCCCGCTTTCGATCGTCAGCACCAGCACCGCCACGGCGACCAGCGCGATGGCCGCCCATTGCAGCGGCGCGATCCGCTCGCGCAGCAGGACGGCGCCCAGCAGGACTGAGAACAGCGGGTTGATGTAATAGCCCAGCGCCGCCTCGAGCGCGTGGCCTGAGGTGATCGCCCAGACATAGACGCCCCAGTTGACCGAGATGAGCGCCGCCGTCACAGCCCCCATCGCCAGCGTCCGGGGCGAGGTGAGCGCGGCGCGCAGGTCGGCGGTGCGGCCCAGCACCAGCAAGATCGCCCCTGCGATCGGCACCGACCAGACGATCCGGTGCGCCACGACCTCGGCCGGCGGGATATGGGAGAGCAGCTTCATGTAAAGCGGCAGCACCCCCCAGAAGAGATAGGCGGCAAGGGCATAGCCGAAACCGGCCGGGGTATCTTCGCTGGGGGGGATTGCGCGGGTCATGCCCCCCTGTTGCCCGAATGCCGGAGCGGCTTCAAGGCGGGCTTGGGGCGGCGGGCGAGAGACGGCTCAGCCCTTGGCCCGCTCTCCCTTGGGGTCGTAGAGCGGGCGCAGCGCCGCTTCTGCCCGCACCCGCACGCCCGCGACGTCGATCTCGTAGCCGCAGGCCAGCACCTGCGCGGCGCTTTCGCCTGCGCAGGGGACATAGCCCATCCCGATGGCCCCGCCGAGGAAATGGCCATAGGCGCCCGAGGTGAGTTGCCCGACGATCTGCCCGTCGCGCAGGATCGGCTCGTTATGGTAAAGCAGCGGCTCTGGATCGGTCAGGCGGAACTGCACCAGCCGGCGTGCAAGGCCCGCGTCACGCCTGGCCAGCACGGCATCGCGACCGATGAAATCGGCCTTGCCCATCCCCAGGGCAAAGCCAAGCCCGGCCTCGAGCACGTGATCCTCGCTGGTGATGTCATGGCCGAAATGGCGGAACGCCTTTTCGATGCGGGCGCAGTCCATCATGTGCATCCCGCAGAGCCGCAGTCCCTGCGCCTGCCCCGCCTCCCACAGCACGTCGAACACATGGGCGGCCATGTCGGCGCTGACATAGACCTCCCAGCCCAGTTCGCCCACATAGGACACGCGGTGGACACGGGCCAGCGCCATGCCGATCTCGACCGTCTGTGCGGTGCCGAAGGGGTTGGCGGCGTTGGAGAAATCGGCAGGCGACACGGCCTGCATCACGTCGCGCGCGCGCGGGCCCATGACGGCGAGCACGCCCTCGGCCGCCGTCACATCGGTGATGACGGCCTGCGCATCGCCCAGATGACGGCGCAGCCAGGTCTCGTCGGCGAGCCGGGTCGCGGCGGGGGTGACGATCAGGAACGCCGTCTCGGACAGGCGGGTGACGGTCACATCGGCCTCGATCCCGCCGGCGCGGTTGAGGAATTGCGTATAGACGATGCGCCCCACCGGCACCGCGACATCTGCCCCGCAGACGCGGTTGAGAAAGGCCTCGGCCTCGCGCCCCTCGACCCGGAGCTTGCCGAAGGAGGACATGTCATACATGCCCACGCCCGTGCGCACCGCCATCACCTCGTCGCGGACATTCTCGAAAAAGTTCTGTCGCTTCCAACTATAGACGTAGTCCCGCGCCTGCCCCGGCCGCGCGAACCAGTTCGCCCGCTCCCACCCGGCCAATTCGCCAAAGACCGCGCCGCGCGCGTCGAGTTGCGCGTGGAAAGGCGTGCGGCGGATGCCGCGCGCGGTGGCCTTCTGGCGGTAGGGGAAATGGTCGGCATAGAGAAGCCCCAGCGCCTCGGTCACGCGGGCGCCCAGGTAGGTCTTGTTGCCCTGAAAGGGCTGCATCCGCGCGATATCCACATCGCCCAGATCGAACGGCTTTTCGCCCGTATCCATCCAGGCGGCGAGTGCCATGCCCGCGCCGCCCGCCGACTGGATCCCGATGGAGTTGAAGCCGGCCGCGACCCAGACATTGTCCATCCCCGGCGCGAGGCCGAGGTGATAGGCGTTGTCGGGGGTGAAACTCTCTGGTCCGTTGAAGAAGGTGTGGATGCCCGCCGTCGCCAGCATCGGCATCCGGGCGACGGCTGCGGCGAGGATCGGCTCGAAATGGTCGAAATCCTCGGGCAACTGGTCGAATTCGAACCCGGCCGGGATCCCGCCCATCGCCCAGGGTTTCGCCACGGGTTCGAACGCGCCCAGCATCATCTTGCCCGCGTCCTGCTTGTAATAGGCGCATTCGTCGGGCACGCGCAGCACCGGCAGCGGGCCGAGGCCGGCGATGGGCTCGCTCATGATGTAGAAATGTTCGCAGGCCTGAAGCGGCACGTTGACGCCCGCCATCAGGCCGACCTCGCGGCCCCACATGCCGGCGCAGTTCACCACCATGTCGCAGGCGATATGGCCGCGCGCCTCGCCGGCCTGCCAATCGACGCCGGTGATGCGGCTGTGCGCGCGGGTCATGCCGGTGACGGCGGTATTCTCGGCGATCACCGCGCCGCGCATCCGCGCGCCCTTGGCCAGCGCCAGCGCGATGCCGGTCGGGTCGCCCTGCCCGTCCCTGGGCAGCCAGACGCCGCCGGTGACGCCGTCAAGGTTCAGATGCGGATAGCGCGCGCCGACCTCGGCGGTGCTGATCTCTTCGACCTCCACCCCAAAGGCGCGCGCCATGGCGGCGAGGCGGGTGATCTCTTCCAGCCGCTCGGCCGTCAGCGCGGCGGTGATCGACCCCACCCGTCTGAAGCCGGTGGCAACCCCTGTCTCGGCCTCGAGACTGCCGTAAAGCTCCTGGCTGTATTTCGCGAGCCTGGTCATGTTCGCCGTCGCCCGCAGTTGCGCGATCAGGCCCGCCGCGTGCCATGTGGTGCCAGAGGTGAGCCGCTTGCGTTCGAGCAGCACAACGTCGCGCCAGCCCTGTTGCGTGAGGTGATACGCGACCGAGCAGCCGACGACACCGCCGCCGATGATGACCGCGCGGGCCGCCCTGGGGATCAGATCAGACAATGCGGTGCCCCTCTGCTGTCAGTCCGCGCGCCACAGCGGCGATATGCGCCGGGCCCACCTCGCAGCAGCCGCCGACGATGGTGGCGCCCTGCCGGACCCAGCCCAGCGCAAAGGCGGCATAGGCGTCAGGCCCCAGATCGCGCCGCGCCGAAAGCGCATCGACCGTCGGGCGGTCCTTGAGGAAATCCTCGGTGATCTGCGTGAACCCGTTGGCATAGGCGCCAAAGGGCAGGCCGGCCGGTCGCAGCGCCTCCATCGCCGCCGCCATCGCCTCGGGCGCAGAGCAGTTGGCGAGCACCGCCTGCGCGCCCATCGCGGCCGCCAGCGCGCCCGCCGCGGCCACCGGCTCGCCCGAGCGCAAGAGGCTGCCGTCGCGGTCGCCGACCGTGACCGAGAGCCAGACCGGCAGGCCGGCTGTCAGCGCCCCCTCGAGCACCGCGCGCGCATGGGCGAGCGAGGCCACCGTCTCGCACAGGATGAGGTCCACCTGTGGCGCGATCACGCGGGCGACCTCGGCATATTTCGCGACCGCTTCGGCATGGGGCGGATGCACCTCGGGCCGGTAGGAGGCGACCAGCGGCCCGATGCTGCCCGCGATCCGCCCATGTCCGGCGGCCTGCCGTGCCCCCTGCGCCGCCGCCAGCGCCGCATCGTGCAACGCGCGGAAATCGCCGTCGAGGCCGGCAGGTTCCAGCCGGTCGTGGTGGATGCAATAGGTGTTGGTCGTGGCCACCGTCGCCCCGGCCGCGAAATAGTCGCCATGCACCGCCGCGACCATGCCGGGATGCTCCATCATCACCTGCGTGGACCACAAGGGCGTCGGCCGGTCGCCCGCCCGATGGATCAGTTCCTGCCCCATCCCGCCGTCGAGCAAGATCACATCTGCCATGCCACGCCCCTTTCCCCATGATGTCGCCTGATCATCGTCGTCACGCCCTCAACCGGTCATTGCCCGGATCCCACAAGGGCCCGTCACCGCGCACGGTTGCGGCATAACGGTCGCCAAAGATCTCGACCTCGACCCGGTCGCCGGGCGCCACGCCTGCGACCATGGCAAGCCCGATCGACGCGCCGACCCGGTAGCCCCAGCCGCCCGATGTCACCTCGCCGATGATCGCGCCGTCCTTCCAGACGTTCGCCATCGCGGGCGCGTCGCTGTCGCCCGGCGCCTCCAGCGTGAGCACGGCAAAGCGTTTGCCGCCGCCCGCCGCCTTCTCGGCCAGCAGCGCGGCCTTGCCGGGAAACTCCTTGTCCCAGTCGATAAAGCGGCCAAGCCCCGCACCCAGGAGCGAGTAATCGCTCGACAGATCGCCCTTCCAGGTCCGGTAGCCCTTTTCCAGCCGCAGCGCGTCGAGCGCCCACATGCCAAAGGGAACCGCCCCCGCGCCCGTCACCGCATCCCAGATCGCCGGGGCGTCGGCGGCGGCGCAATGCACCTCCCACCCCAGTTCACCGGCAAAGGACACGCGCAGGAGCGCGACGGCACAGCCCGCGACGGTCGCCTCCTGCACACTCAGCCAGGGCCGCGTGAGGTCGGCGTCCGTCAGCCCCGCCAGCACCGCACGCGCCTGCGGGCCGGTGACGAGCAGGCATTCCATGGTGTCGGACCGGTCCGTGACCGAGATGCCGGAGGGCGCGCGCCGCCAGAGATGCTCGGCATCATGCCATTGCGCCACGCTCGCGGTGATCAGGCCCACCCTGTCCGGACCATGGGTCATCACCGACATCTCGGTGACGATCCGGCCCCGGCTGTCGGGGAAATAGGCCAGCCCCACACGCCCTTCGCGCGGCAGGCGCGAGGCGGTCAGGCTGTCCACAAAGGCGCGCGCGCCCGGCCCCTCGACCATGAGCCGGGTAAAGCCCGAGATCGCGAGCACGCCGCAGCCATCGCGCACCGCCGCGCATTCGGCCGCCACGCGCGGCTCCCACGGGCCGGCGCGGCCCCAGGTCTGTGTGGCGGCCTCTGACAGATCGTCGCCGGGGGCGGCAAACCAGTCTGCCCGCTCCCACCCGTTATAGGCGCCAAAGACCGCGCCGGCCGCCGCCAGCCTGTCGTGCAGCGGCGACTTACGCTGCCCGGCCCCGGCAGGCCAGCGGTGATGCGGAAAATGCATCGCATATTCGTGACCATAGGTCTCGACCGCCTTGGCCTGCGTATAGGCCGTGTCGGCATGGGCGGTGAACCGGCGCGGGTCGCAGGACCACATGTCCCATTCCGTCTGCCCCTCTGTCACCCATTCGGCCAGCACCTTGCCCGCGCCACCCGCCTGGGTGATGCCAAAGGTAAAGACACAGGCCTCATAGGCATTGCGCACACCCGGCATCGGGCCCAGCAGCGGCAGGCCGTCTGGCGCATAAGGGATCGGCCCGTTGATGACCTTGCCCACCCCCGCGCGGCCCAGCACCGGCACCCGCGCCATCGCATCCTCGATATACCACTCGAGCCGCTCGAGATCGTCGGGGAAAAGCTGAAAGCTGAAATCCTCGGGCATCGGGTCATCGGGCGTCACCCAATGGGCGCGGCAATTGCGCTCATAGGGGCCGAGGTTGAGCCCGTATTTCTCCTGCCGCAGGTAGTAGGAGCTGTCCACATCGCGCAAGAGCGGCAGCTTGCCATGATCGCGCGTCCAGGCCTCGAGTTCGGCAATCGGCTCGGTGAGGAAATACTGGTGGCTCATCACCACCATGGGAACGCGGCGCCCGCCATAAGGGCGGAACCATTCGCCAACGCGCTGCGCATAATAGCCCGCCGCATTCACGACCTTTTCGCAGCGGATCGCGCCCTGCGCGGTCTGCACAACCCATTCGTCGCCCGCGCGGCTGACACCGGTGGCCGGGCAATGCCGCAGGATCCGCGCGCCCAGCGCCCGTGCGCCCTTGGCCAGCGCCTGGGTGAGCTGCGCGGGGTCGATGTCGCCATCGTCGGGGTCATAGAGCGCACCGGCAAGGTCATGCGTCTCGAGAAATGGATAGCGGTCCTTCAGGTCGGCCACCTGCATGAGCTCGAGCGCCATGCCCTGCGCCTGCCCCATGCCGCGCGCGCGGGCAAACTCCTGCATCCGCGCGCGGCTGTGGCCGAGCCGGATCGACCCGGTGACGTGATAGTTCATCGGGTAATCCACCGCCTCGGCCAGCCCGCGATAGAGCGAGAGCGAATAGCGCTGCATGTTCATCACCGCCCAGGACGTGCTGAAGGATGGGCAGTTGCCCGCCGCATGCCAGGTGCTGCCGGCGGTAAGCTCGTTCTTTTCCAGCAGCACACAATCGGTCCAGCCAGCGCGGGCGAGGTGATAGAGCGCCGAGACCCCGACAGCGCCGCCGCCGATGATGACCACGCGCGCGGTTGTGGGAAAATCGCTCATGTCTCGGACCTCTCCTGCGGCAGACCATCGCAGATCGGGTAATAGTCGCCCTTGTCCGCCACAAAGATATGCTTCGCCACCGTGATGCCGGTCGGCCCGTCGATGGCGCCGAGCGAAAAGCCGATGTTATCCGCGTCATTGCCCTGCCAGAACAGAAACGACCCGCAGGTGGCACAAAAGCCGCGCCGCGCGATGGGGCTCGCGGCAAACCAGCTCACCTCACCGCTGATGGAAATGTCATCCAGCAGCACGCTGGCCGACGCCCAATAATGCCCCGACTGCCTGCGGCACTGGCTGCAATGGCAATAGGCGGTATCGACCGGGTCGCCCCGGACGGTAAAGGTGATCGCGCCGCAGAGGCATTTTCCGTTCAGCATGACACTGGTCCTCAATAGATTGGCGGCGCAATGACCCAGATCGCGACGCAGGGGTCTGGATAGGGGTTCATCCAGACAAAGGGCTCGCCCCGGATACGGAAACTGTCACCCTCGCGCAGATGGTAAAGCCGCCCCGCGATGGTGAGGTCGAGCCGGCCGCTCACGATATAGCCGACCTCCTGGGTCGGACGCACCACCGGCGTCGTCAGCCGCGCGCCGGGCTCAAAGGTGGAGCGCACCATCTCGAAGGCATCGGTCAGATCGGGCGACAGCAACTCCTCGACCAGCCCCGCCTCGCGCGACCCGATCGGGCGGCGGGCAGAACTGCGCACGATGTGGCCCTGTTCGTCGGGCGCTGCGGCGACGCGAAAGAGGCTCGACAAGGACACATCGAGCGCCGCCGCAATCTGCCGCAGATCGGCCACATCAGGCTGCGAGATGTCCCGCTCCACCTGGCTGAGCCAGCCGACAGAACGACCCAGCCGCGACGCCAGAACACTGAGCGTGAGCCCCCGCGCCAGCCTGAGCGCACGCAGGTCGGCCCCCAGCGTCCTGTCCTTGTCAGGAAACTCGTCACGCATCCACGACCTCCAGATCATGAAATTTTAGCTCAATTTTTCACAAACGCGGCGCAGACCTGTCCTGAAAACGACGCCTTGGCGTCATTTTGCGAAGACCTGCGCCAGAATGGCCCCCAAAGCCTCCGCATCGGCGCGGTCAAAAGCCGCCGGCAGATCGCTGTCGATGTCGAATACCCCGATCAACCGGCCCGACCGGTCACGCACCGGCAGCACAATCTCTGACCGGGTGCTGCTGGAACAGGCGATATGGCCGTCAAACTCCTCCACATCGTCCACGATCTGCACCTCGCACCGCCGCGCCGCGGCGCCACAGACCCCGCGCGAGAACGGGATGACAAGGCATCCATGGCCGCCCTGATAGGGCCCGATCTTGAGCAGTTCGGGCGCCACCACCCTGTAAAACCCGGTCCAGTCGAACCTGTCATCCGCATGATGCACCTCGCAAGCCACCGTCGCCATCAGCGCCACGACATCGTCCTCGCCCTCGGTCAGGGCTGCAATCGTCTGCCCCAGCACCCTGTAATCGACCCGCATTGCGTACTCCCTCGTGACTTCTTTGTGCTCAAAATACTCCCGCCGGAGGCAAGGATTTTTCGTACGAAAAATCCTGAAAGAATTTTCGTACGAAAATTCTTGGCCCCCCGCCGGCCGGGGCCTAGGGGCGTTCGATGGCGACAGCCGTCGCTTCGCCGCCACCGATGCAGATGGCGGCGACCCCGCGGTTCAGCCCGCGCCGCTCGAGCGCATGCAGCAGGGTCACGATGATCCGCGCCCCCGAGGCGCCGATCGGATGACCCAGCGCGCAGGCGCCGCCATGCACGTTGAGCCGGTCGCGCGGCACGCCCATCTCGGCCATGAAGGCCATCGGCACCACCGCAAAGGCCTCGTTCACCTCCCACAGATCGACATCGCCCACCTGCCAGCCCAGCTTGCGCAAAAGCGCGCGGGCGGCGGGCACCGGGGCGGTGGTGAATCGGCCCGGCGGTCCGGCATGGGTCGCGTGGCCCATCACCTGTGCACGCAGCGGCAGGCCGCGGGCCCGCGCCACCTGCCCGGCCGCGATCACCAGTGCCGCCGCCCCGTCCGAAATCGACGAGGCATTGGCCGCCGTCACCGTCCCATCGGGGCGAAAGGCCGGGCGCAGTTGCGCGATCCGGTCGGGCCGGGCGCGGCCGGGCTGTTCATCGACGGTGATCGTGGCGCGGCCGCTGCGGCCTTCGATCCGCACCGGCGCGATCTCGGCGGCAAAGGCGCCCTCGGCCTGCGCCCGCCGCGCATCCGCAAGCGACTGCAGCGCATAGGCATCCTGCGCCGCGCGGTCAAAGCCGAAGGCGCTGGCCCAATCCTCGGCAAAACTGCCCATCAGGCGGCGGCTGCCATCGGATGCGCGGTCATAGGCATCCTCGAGCCCGTCGAGAAACAACGAATCCTGCACCGACTGGTGGCCGATGCGCGCGCCGCCGCGCAGTTTGGCCAGCAGGTAGGGCGCGTTGGTCATGCTCTCCATCCCGCCGGCGACGATCGTGCCGGC
This sequence comes from Rhodobacterales bacterium, assembly GCA_009993005.1. Lineage (GTDB taxonomy): Bacteria > Pseudomonadota > Alphaproteobacteria > Rhodobacterales > Rhodobacteraceae > JAACUH01. The sequence goes on along the minus strand of JAACUH010000073.1, from coordinate 16,201 downwards.
ACCGCCCAGCGCGACCTGGTCATAGGCCAGCATCACCGCCTTCATCCCCGAACCGCACATCTTGTTCAGCGTCGTGGCCGGCACCCCATCGCCCAGACCGGCGGCAAAGCCCGCCTGCCGGGCGGGCGCCTGGCCGATCCCGGCGGAAAGCACGCATCCCATGACGACCTCATCGACCGTCCCGAGCCGCGCCTGCGCCAGCGCGGCGCGAATCGCCACGCCACCCAGCACGGGGGCGGGCAGTTCGGCCAACTCGCCCTGGAAGGACCCCAGCGGCGTGCGTGCCGCACCTGCAATCACGACGGTCCGCATTGTCGCCTCATCCCCCCAGGATCCCGGCAGGATGACCGGGATTGTTTCCGGTTTCCGGGCAAGTGCCGCAAAAACGCCCCTTTGGCTCCATGGTGCCGCCGCGCCCTGATGTGATCAAGAGGATGTAGCTGCATGGCTTCCCTCGGCGCCCCGTGACAAAGCCCCCACCCAGTAGCGGGGCGTCGAGGTTCATTCGCAAAAAGGCTGGACCGACCCGCGTTGCCCGGTCCCCGCCCTCACGATCTTGCGGTTAGTTGAGCTGGACCTGCAAGGGATAGTGACCATCCTCGAAAGGACCGAACAGGTCGTCAAGGTCGGGATGATCGACCGGAACCCCCGAATAATCGGCGACAAGGTTCTGCTCGGACACATAGGCCACATAGTAGCTCTGGTCGTTTTCGGCGAGCAGATGATAGAACGGCTGGTCTCTTTTCGGGCGGCTTTCCTCGGGGATCGCCTCATACCATTCCTCGGTGTTCGAGAACATCGCGTCCACGTCGAACACGACACCGCGAAACGGGTGCTTGCGGTGCCGGACGACCTGTCCGAGGTGATATTTGGCCCGTGTCTTAAGCATCTTTTACAGATCCCCCGTCGCTCTATTACGCGCCAGAACCGCGAAAAGTCCACGCCCCCGCGCATCTGTTTTGCAGAAACAGTCTGTGGACATTTGTGCGGCGCGGCGCCCGCCGGTTTCCTGCCGACGCGCCGGATGGTCACCACCGGCTGCGCGGATACCGGTTTCCAGCATCACCGCAATCGGCTAGGATGTCACAAAAGACGGCCAAGAAAAGCGAGAGGCAGATGAGCAGACTCTTTCGCGCCATGGTATTGATGGTGTTCGTCGCGGGCTGCGGCGAACGGCAGTTCGCGGCCCCGCGCGAGCTCGACAATGCGTGTTCCATCGTGGCGCAACACCCCGAATACCTGCGCGCCTTCCGCGCGACCGAACGCAAATGGGGCGTCCCCGTCGCGGTGCTGATGGCGATGATCTATCAGGAGAGCAAATTCGTCGGCAACGCGCGCACCCCGCATCAATACGCGCTGGGCGTGATCCCGATCGGGCGGCAATCCTCGGCCTATGGCTATTCGCAGGCGCTCGACGGGACCTGGGCCGAATACCTCTCCGAGACGGGCAACCGCCGCGCCCGGCGCGACGACATCGGCGACGCCACCGACTTCATGGGCTGGTACATGACCAAGACCGTGGCCGAGACCGGCGTGGCGCTCAATGACGCGCGCAACCAGTATCTGGCCTATCACGAGGGGCGGCAGGGCTATCTGCGGCGCAGCTATGACAGCAAGGGCTGGCTGCTGCGCATCGCCGGCGAGATCGAGAGCCGCGCGGTGATGTATGACGCGCAATTGCGCTCTTGCCGTCGTATCTGATTGCGAAGGATCAGACCAAAGACCGTATTCCAACTGCATGATCTTGGGCAATAAGTGGGGCCATGACAGTTATGGATCTTTCCCGCGCCGCACCGGCCCGCCAGTGGCAGAGCATGTCGCTGGCCACGCAATATGCCATCGCCAGCAGCCTTGTGCTGATCATGGCCGCGCTGGCCATCGGGTCATGGGTGACCGAGCGGATCGAGGATTCGGTCGTGCGCAATTCGGCCAATGCGACGGCCATCTACATGGAAAGCTTCATCTCGCCGATCAGCCAGCAGCTGGCCACCGGCGAAGCGTTGTCGCCGGGCGCGCAGCGCGCGCTGGAGGAGTTGCTGGCCAATACCGCGCTGGGTCAGCGCGTGGTCTCCTACAAGTTCTGGCGCAACGACGGCTATCTGATCGACGCCAGCAACAAGGAGATCGTCGGCCAGACCTTTCCGCTGACCGACAACCTGCGCCGCGCCTGGGCCGGGCAGGTGACAGCCGATTTCGACGACCTCTCAGGCGCCGAGGACCTGTCGGAGGCGGCACTCGACATGCCGCTGCTCGAGATCTATTCGCCGATCCGCGAGGTCTGGTCGGGCGAGGTGATCGCGGTGGCCGAGTTATACGAGGTCAACCACGAATTGCACGCCGACCTGATCGCGGCGCGGCGCGCGGCCTGGTTTACGGTGCTGGCGATCATGCTGGGGCTGGGCTCGCTGCTCTATATCATCGTGCTGGGCGGCAGCCGCCTGATCGACCGGCAGCGGCGCGACCTCGATGCGCGGATGGCCGACCTGACCGAGATGTCGGCGCGCAACGAGGACCTGCGCCGCCGCGTGCAATCGGCCGCCGCCCGCGCGGCAGCACAGACCGAACAGTCGATGCGCCGGATCGGCGCCGACCTGCACGACGGACCGGCGCAATATCTGGCCTATGCCGCGCTGCGCCTCGACAACCTGCGCGACCATATGGAAACCCCTGCCGCCAATGGCGAGCTTGATACCGTCGCGGTGGCGATCACCGATGCGATGACCGAGGTGCGCGCCCTGTCGCGCGGCCTGTCGCTGCCCGATATCGCCGATCGCCCCCTGCCCGACATTCTGCGCGGCGCGGTCGATGCGCATGTGGTGCGCACCGGACATGAGGTCGCGATTACCATCTCTTGCGACACGCCCCCTGCCCTGTCCCCGGCCGAGCGCATCTGCGTGTTCCGTTTCCTGCAGGAAGGGCTGAGCAACGCAAGCCGCCATGCCGGCGGGGTCGGGCTTGCCGTCACCCTGACCTGCACGACACAGCAGCTGACATTGACCCTGCGTGACCGGGGTCCGGGGCTCGAGACACTGACGGTCACCGACCTGCCCGGCGAGACTGCCGCCGAACACGGCCTTGGCCTCGCCGGTCTGCGGGACCGGGTAGAGAGCCTGGGCGGAACTTTTGTCGCGCGCACCCACCCGCTTGGCGGGACAGAGCTTTGCATGACCCTTGACGCCGGAGCCGACAGATGACCCTCACCCGCATTGTGATCGCCGATGACCACCCGCTCTACCGCGAGGGCGTCAGCCGCAGCCTGACCGAATGCGGCCTCTTCGATGTTGTGGGCCAGGCATCCTCCGGGCGCGAAGCGCTGGCGCTGGTGCGCGAGATGCGGCCCGATGTGGTGCTGCTCGACATCTCGATGCCCGATGGCGGGATCGCGACGTTGCGTCAGGTTGCGGCGCTCGAAAACCCGCCGCGCATCGCCATGCTCACGGTGTCGGAAGAGGATGATGACGTGATGCAGGCGCTCAAGGCCGGGGCGCTTGGCTATATCCTCAAGGGCGTCGGCTCGCGCGAACTGGTGTCGATCGTATCCGACCTCGCGGCCGGCCGCAGCTATGTCGCACCCTCGCTCGCGCTCAAGGTGCTGGCTGCGCTCAACGCGCCCCGCCCCGCCGCAAAACCGGCCTCCGAGATCGACACGCTGACCAAGCGCGAAGAGGATATCCTGCGGCTCGTGGCGCAGGGGCGCAGCAACAAGGAGGTCGCGATCGACCTCGACTTGCAGGAAAAGACGGTCAAGCATTACATGACAGCGATCCTGCAGAAACTGCATGTGCGCAACCGCACCGAGGCCGCGCTGATCGCGCGCGGCCATTGGGGCGAAGGCCGCGCCTGAGCGCGACAGCCCTCAGGGGTTCCAGTTCGCCATCTCGTTCTGGATGTTGAACAGGATGTCGCGGATCGTGCCACCGGTGCGCAGGTCGTTGAGAATCACGGTCGTCTGCACGCCGGTGTCATCGGTCACGATCCATTGGCGCAATTCGACCGGGTTGGCGGTGAACACCATCTGGATCGAGCCATATTCCGGATGCTCGGGGTCCTGCGCCGTAATCGTGGTTGTGGTCCCGTCTGAGACATGCCCCGTCACCATCCGCGCACGGGTCAGATCGACATTGCGCTCGAGAATGATGTTGAGCGGCGTCTGGTTGAGCGGATAGCGGTCAGGCCCGGTGTTGGACCGCGGGTCAAAAATCGCGACCTGCCCCCCCCCGGCGATCACCAGCGACCGCTCTGGCGGCGCATATTCGAACCGCACCCGGCCGGGCCGCTTGATGTAGATCGTGCCGGTTGACAGCGTGCCATCGCCGTTGATCTGGGTGAACCCCCCCTGCGCGGTCTGCAACTGGTTGAGGTAGCTCGACACCTCGCCCAGCGACAACTGCTGTGCCTGCACCGGCAGGGCCAGCAGCAAGGCGGCGGCAAGGATCATGCGGAAACGGGTCATTCTGGCGTCCTCATGGTGAACGGGCGATATTGCTCTGCACCCGAGATAGGCACGGGAGAGCACAAACGCGAGCGCTAGGCGATATCACACCGCCCGTTATCGCCTGTCAGCCGCAAGCCGCGGCTTCTTTGTGCCCAAAATACTCCCGCCGGAGGCAAGAATTTTCGTACGAAAATTCTTCCAAAATTCTTCGTACGAAGAATTTTCTCCCTGGCGCCCGCCGCGCGTTCAATGCGGCTCAGGGACCAGGATCTCGCGCTTGCCGACATGGTTGGCAGGGGTGACCACGCCTTCGTCCTCCATCTGCTCGACCAGGCGCGCCGCCTTGTTGTAGCCGATGGCGAGCTTGCGCTGGATATAGGAGGTCGAACATTTGCGGTCCCGCGCGACGATCTGCACCGCCATGTCGTAAAGCGCGTCCTCCGTCTCGCTGCCCGACCCCAGCCCCAGCACCGCGTCGATATCGCTCTCGCGGTCCTCGTCGGGGCCATCGACCACGCCCGACAGATAGTCAGGCGGGCCAAAGCCTTTGAGGAAGTTCACGATCTCCTCCACCTCCTCATCCGAACAGAACGGCCCGTGGATGCGGGTGATCCGCGACCCGCCCGCCATGTAGAGCATGTCGCCCATCCCCAGAAGCTGCTCGGCCCCCTGTTCGCCCAGGATCGTGCGGCTGTCGATCTTCGACGTCACCTGAAAACTGATCCGCGTGGGAAAGTTCGCCTTGATCGTGCCGGTGATCACATCGACCGACGGGCGCTGCGTCGCCATGATCAGGTGGATACCCGACGCCCGCGCCATCTGCGCCAGCCGCTGGATGCAGGCCTCGATCTCCTTGCCCGCGACCATCATCAGGTCGGCCATCTCGTCCACGATCACGACGATATAGGGCAGCACCTCGGGCGTGTAGGCGTCGCTTTCAAAGATCGGCTCGCCGGTGTCCTCGTCAAATCCGGTCTGCACCGTGCGCTCGAACACCTCGCCGCGCGACAGCGCATCGCGCACGCGGCCATTGTAGCCTTCGATATTGCGCACGCCCATGCGGCTCATCTTGCGGTAGCGCTCTTCCATTTCGCCCACGACCCATTTCAGCGCGACCACAGCCTTTTTCGGGTCCGTCACGACAGGCGAGAGCAGATGCGGGATGCCGTCATAGACGCTGAGCTCCAGCATCTTGGGGTCGATCATGATCAGGCGGCATTCCTCGGGCGTGAGTTTGTAGAGCAGCGACAGGATCATCGTGTTGATCGCCACCGACTTGCCCGACCCGGTGGTGCCCGCGATCAGCAGGTGCGGCATCTTGGCGAGGTTGGCGATGACGGGTTCACCGCCGATATCCTTGCCCAGCGCCAGCGGCAGGCGCATCTGGCTGTCGCCGAAATCGCGCGCGCTGAGGATCTCGCGCAGCACGACCTTTTCGCGCACCGCATTGGGCAGCTCGATCCCGATCACCGAGCGGCCCGGCACGGTCGAAACCCGCGCCGACAGCGCCGACATCGAGCGCGCGATGTCATCGGCGAGCCCGATCACCCGGCTCGCCTTGAGCCCCGGCGCTGGCTCGAGCTCGTACATCGTGACCACCGGGCCGGGGCGGACCGACACGATCTCGCCCTTCACGCCATAGTCGTCGAGCACCGCCTCGAGCATGCGCGCGTTCTGCTCGAGCGCTTCGTCGCTGAGGTGGTGGCGCTGGATCTCGACCGGGTTGGTCAGCAGGCTCAGCGGCGGATATTCGTAATTGGCATAGCGGTCCTCGAGCGGCAGCGCCGGCTGCGCCTCGGCCTTGGCGCGGGCCGACTGCGGCGCGGGCTTGCGCGGCGCGTGCTGCACCACCGGGCGCGGCGCGGCGACGGGGGGCGCGCTGCGGCGGACAAAGGCGGGCTCTTCCGCCACGGCATGGTCCTGCCAGGCCTCATCCTCGCCCAGCAGCGCATCCTCGTCCAGCACCTGCGCCCCGTCGTCGAGGTCCGGGATCGGCGCAAGGTCGAGCCGCAGGGGCTGGGGCGGTGCGGGTTGCAGTGGCGGCTGCGGCTGCGGCTGCGGCTGCGGAGCGCGCGGGGCACTCAGCACCGGCTCGACCCGCGCGGCGGCGGGCAGCGGCGCGCGCGGGGCGATGGGCAGCGGCGCGATCGGCCCCTTGCCGATCCGCGCGCGGATCACGTCGGAAATCTTGGCCTTGATGCGGTCGCCATCCATCGGGGCGACCGCGTCGGCAAAATCCTCGACCTCGACCAGTTCGGACGCCGGCATCGGCTGCGGCTCGTGCCGCTTGAGCAGCGAGGGCATCCGCGACAGGAACCCGCCCGCAGGGGCAGCGGCCCGCACCGGTGCAGACATCGGGGCAGACATCGGGGCGGCCAGAGCCGCCGCCACAGCCGGCCCGACGACCGCCGGCATCACGCGCGCCGCAGGGCCGGTGATCGGCGGCATCACCCGGTCAGTGCGGTGATCGGCGCGGTGATCGGCGCGGTGATCGGCGCGGTGATCGGCGCGGTGATCGGGCGCGGCGCGTTGCGCGAGCGGCCGCTCTTCGGGCCGTGCGATGGGCATCGCGGGGTTGGCGCGCACCACCGCCGCCACCCTCTGGGCGCGCAGCATCTGCTCGGTCGGCCGCTGCGCGTCGAGCGCGGCCGCCACGTCGGCCGCACGCTGGCTGCGGTCGGCCAGCATCTGTTCGCGCCGCGCCGCGATGGCACCCGCCAGCCGCGTCTGCGCCCCCTGCGCGCCACGCAGCGACAGCACGGCTCCACGCCCGACCAGCCGCAGCAAGAGCTCGTAGCTCAGCACCAGCCCGACGAGGAAGTAGCGCCAGCCGATGCGGATTTCCTGACGGGTAAAGCCCAGCACAAAGCTGCCCAGCGCCAGTGTCGCGACCCCGGCGAGCAGCGACATCAGCTTGATCGCGATGCCGGCGCCCAGTGGCAGGACGCTCAGCACCATGCCATTGACGGTATCGCCGAACATCCCGCCAAGGCCAAAGATATGCGGCCAGTCCGCCGATTTGGCCAGCGTGCCGGCATAGATCGCCGCCATGGCGACGGCGATCGGCGCAAAGACGATGCGCGCCATCACGCGCTCGGCTCCGAAATGGCGGGTCAGGCGGCCCCCCCAGGTCAGCAGCACCAGCGGCAGCATCCAGACGCCATAGCCCACGATCATGAACAGCGGCTGCGCCAGAGACGCGCCCGGCCGGCCCAGCCAGTTGTTCACCGGCGCATCGGTCGCAATCATCCAGCTCGGGTCATCGGGCGAATAGGACCAGATCATCATCGCCGCCAGCACACCCAGAAGAATGAGCCCCAGCCCCAGCAATTCCTTGCCGCGCTTTTCGATCACGGCCTGCGTCGTGCTGTCGAGAAGCGGCTCGCGCCCGCGTGTCGGATAGGCCATTCGTCCCTCGCCTCTTTATCGGTACAGGCAGTCGCGGACCCTGGTGAGCCCGCTCTGCATGTCTTGTGTTGGGGCCACCATGGCGACCCGGATATAGCCCTTGCCGGGGTTCTCGCCCCCGACCTCACGCGCGAGGTAGCCGCCCGGCAGCACCTGCACGCCGGTTTCGCGCCACAGCCGCAGCGCCGCCGCCTCGCCGTCATCGACCGGCAGCCACAGGAAAAACCCCGCGACCGGCGGCATATAGCCCGGCACGCCGGCGAAAATCCTGTCCGCGATACGGTATTTCTGCTGATAGAGCGCGCGGTTCTCGGCCACATGCGCCTCGTCCGACCAGACCTTTTCCGCGACCCGCTGCAAGGGCAGCGGCAGCGGCGCGCCGGCATAGGCGCGCAACTGGCGGATGCGGGCGATGGCGCGCGCGCCACCCGCGACAAAACCCGACCGCAGCCCCGGCAGGTTCGACCGTTTGGACAGCGAATGGAACACCAGCACGCGGTCGGGGTCGGCGCCCATGCCCGCCGCGACCTGCAGGGCGCCGGTGGGCGCGGCGTCGCGCCAGATCTCGCTGTAGCATTCGTCGGCGAGGATCACGAAGTCATGCTTTTCGGCCAGCGCGATCAGGTCGCGCCAGTAATCCTCGGTCGCCACGGCGCCCTGCGGGTTGGCGGGCGAGCACAGATAGGCAATCGCGGTGCGGTCGAGCACCTCGGCCGGCAGGCTCGCGTAATCGGGCAGATGGCCGGTGGCGGTGGTGGCGGGCACATAGACGGGTTCGGCCCCCACCGAAAGCGCCGCCACGGCATAGACCTGATAAAAGGGGTTGGGCATCAGCACCGCCGGGCGGCGCTGCGCCTTGATCTCGGGGCAGAGCGCCATCGCGGCGTTGTAGAGCCCTTCGCGCGTGCCGTTCAGCACCAAGATCTGATCGGGCGTCAGCGCCACGCCATAGCGCCCTGTCACCCAGCCGGCGATAGCGGCGAGCAGTTCGGGCGTGCCCTCGTTGGGGGGGTATTTGCCAAAGCCGGTGAGGTTCGCCGCCAGCACCTCGCCCACAAAGGCGGGAAAGGGGTGCTGCGGTTCTCCGATCGACATGGCGATGGGCGTGCCGCCCGGTGCATGGGCGTCAAGCAGCCTCCGCAAGCGCGGAAACGCATAGTCCGGTAGGTCCGAAAACCGCTCGGGAAACACCATTGCTGCCTCATGTCCGGGGTCATTGCCGCCCCGTTTGTCGCAAACTACCGCCGCAATGGTCGGCTTGTCCAGAAAAAGCGCTGCGAATCACAGGGTTTGCCCCCGCCGCATGTGGCATTTACGCCAAGGCCGCCTCGGCCGCGCGGCCCAGTTGCAACAGGCGCACCTCGTGCCCCGGCGCCGCGTTGAACAGGATGCCGCAGGACGGTTCGCCCGTCGGCAGGCTGAGCGAGGTGAGCCCCAGCAGGTTGCCGATGCGGGTGTTGCGCAGCGCGATCAGGTTGACGGCCTTGTAATAGGCGTCGTCACTGATGAGCCGGTCAAGCTGCGGCGGCAGGACGGCGGAGGTCGGCCAGATCACCGCGTCGAACCCTGCCGTCGCGGCGAGGCAGGTGCGGCGCAGCGCGCGCAGGCGGTCCCAGCCGGCGATATGATCGGCCGCCGACACGTCGCGGCCCAGCCTGATCCGGTCGAGGATCTGGGCATACATCTTGTGCGGCGCGGCCTCGACCCGGTCGCGCCACCAGGCATAGGCCTCGGGCGCGTAGAGCACGGCGCTGAGCGCCAGCGCCTCGGACACGCAGGGCAGTTTGCCCGAGGTGATGCGCGCGCCTGCCGCGTCGAGCCGTCCCAGGGCGCGGGCAAAACCGGCGGCGGGGGCTGGCTCCAGCCCCTCCATCGCCTCGGTCTCGAGCACCATGAGCCGCGCGCCCGCAAGGCTGCCGTCGCCGGTGTCCGGCGCGCGGGCGCCATCGAGCGCGGCGAACACCAGCCCCGCATCCTCCACACTGCGGGCCAGGGGCCCGACCGTGTCGAACGAGGCGCAGAGCGGCACCACGCCGTCGAGCGGCAGGCGGCCGTGCGCGGGCTTGAACCCCACGAGGTCGTTCCAGGCGGCGGGAATGCGGATCGACCCGCCGGTGTCGGACCCGATGGCGGCGGCAGCAAGGCCAAAGGCCAGCGAGGCCGCCGCCCCCGAGGATGACCCGCCCGGCACCGCGCCCGCGTCATTCACGCAGGGCGGCGTGGCGGTGACGGGGTTGTAGCCCAGGCCGGAAAAGGCGATCTCGGACATATGTGTCTTGCCCAGGCAGACCAGGCCCATCGCCGTCGCGGTGGCGAGCACCGCGGCGTCCGTTGCCGGCACCCGGCCCGCCATCAGCGCGGTGCCGGCCTCGGTCGCGACACCGGCGCTGTCATAGAGGTCTTTCCACGACAGCGGCACGCCGTCGAGCAGCCCGCGCCGCTGCCCCGCGCGGGCTCGGTCGCGGGCGGCGTGCGCCTCGGCCAGCGCACGCCCGGCCGTCACGCGGGCATAGATCCGGTCGCGCAGCGGATGCGCGGCGATGGCGTCCAGATGCGCCTCTGCCAGCGCGACAGGGTCGATCCTGCCCGCCGCGATGCCGCGTCCGAGATCTGCCGCCGTCGCCCTGAGCCAGTCCATCGCCGCCCCCTCTCCTATTTGTCGCAAGGCTAGCGGCCATGCGGCGCATGGACAATCCCGCAGCCCTCCCCATATTGCAGGGCATGACGCGGGACTTTGACATCATCATCACCGGCGGTGGCCTGAACGGGCCGACGCTCGCCCTTGCCCTCGCGCAGAGCGGGCTGCGGGTCTGCGTGATCGACGCGCTGCCGCGCGACACGCGCGCCGATCCGGGCTTTGACGGGCGGTCCTATGCGCTGGCGCTGGCCTCGGTGCGGATGCTCAGGGCCATCGGCATCTGGCCCGCAGTGGCAGGCGACGCCCAGCCGATGAACGAGATCAAGGTCAGCGACGGGCGCGCCGGCGAAGGCGCGAGCCCCTGGTGGTTGCATTTCGACCATGCCGAGATCGAGGAAGGCCCGATGGGCCACATGGTCGAGGACCGGCATCTGCGCCGCGCGCTGCTCGACGCGATGGAGGCCATGGACGGGGTGACGCATCTGCCGGGCGAAAGCGTGGTCGCGCAGACGGCGGACGCACAAGGGGTCACGGTAACGCTGGCTTCGGGCCGTCTGCTGAGCGGTGCGCTGCTGGTCGGCGCGGACGGGCGGCAGAGCAGCACCGCCGCACGCGCCGGCATCACGCGCACCGGCTGGGGCTATGGGCAGACCGCCATCGTCTGCGCCGTGGCCCACGCGCTGCCCCATCACGGCATCGCGCATCAGTTCTTCATGCCGCACGGGCCGCTGGCGATCCTGCCGCTGACCGGCAACCGCTGCTCCATCGTCTGGAGCGAGACCGACAGCCGCGCGGCCGAGGTCATGGCGCTGGACGACGAGGCCTTTCTCGCGGCGCTGCGCCCGGCCTTTGGCAGCTTTCTGGGCGACATCACGCTGGCCGGGGCGCGGTTTTCCTATCCGCTGGGGCTGACGCTGGCCAACAGCCTCGTGGCCTGTCGGATGGCACTGGTGGGCGATGCCGCGCATGGGGTGCACCCCATAGCCGGGCAGGGCCTCAACGCCGGCCTGCGGGACGTGGCCGCGCTGGCCGATGTGCTGGGCGCGGCGCGGCGGCGGGGCGAGGATATCGGGTCGGCGCAGGTGCTGGCGCGCTACCAGCAATGGCGGCGGTTCGACACGGCCACGCTGGCGCTTGCGACAGACACGTTCAACCGACTGTTTTCAAACGATATCGGCCCGATCCGCGCGCTGCGCGATCTGGGGCTTGGGGCGGTCAACGCGATGCCGGCGCTGCGGCGCAGCTTTATCCGCGAGGCGGCCGGGCTCACCGGAGACATGCCGGCACTGATGCGCCGCTGAAACTCTTCGGCGACGTTGTTTCGGCGACGTTGTTGTCTCAGTCCAGCCGCCGCGCCTCGTCCTCGAGCATGACGGGAATGCCACCGCGGATCGGAAAGGCGAGGCCGGCAGAGCGGCTCACAAGCTCCTGCTGTTCGGCGTCATAGGTCAGCGGCCCATGTGTGAGCGGGCAGATCAGCGCCTCGAGCATGCGGGGGTCAAAGGCAGGCTGTGGAGCTTCGGTCATTGCATCGTCTCCTCGGCCGACCCGCCGCGCAGGGCGTATTCGATCAGCGTCACCAGTGTCTCGCGCCGGGTCGAGAGCGACGGCGCCTCGAGAAGCGCCTGCTTGTCCTCCGGCTCGAACGGGCAAAGCATCGACAGCGAGTTGATCAGCAACTCGTCCTCCGCCTCGCGCAGCGACCCCCAGTCGGTCGAAAGCCCCTGATCCTCGAAAAACCGGTTGAGCTGGTCCATGAAGGTCTCACGGTCAAAGCCCGGGTCGCGCTCGACCGGCCCGAGGTCACGCTCGAACCCGGCCCAGCTCACATCGCAGCGGCGATAGGGGGTGAACCCCTGCACCTCGGACTGCACCCTGTAGCGCGAGATGCCCGAGAGCGTGACCATGTAGCGCCCGTCCTCGGTCTCGGAAAAGGCGCTGAGCCGGCCGGCGCAGCCGATGGCGTGCAGCTTGCCCGCCGCACCCGGCGCGTCATAGGGCTGGATCATGCCGATCAGCCGCGTTGGCGTTTTCATCACATCCTCGAGCATGGCGAGGTAGCGCGGTTCGAAGATATGCAGCGGCAGCCGCGCGCGGGGCAGCAAAAGCGCACCGGGCAGCGGAAATACCGGGATCGTGGCGGGCAGGTCTGAGGCGGATATCTTCATGCTCTCGGACCTAGCCCGCCCTGTCTGTCAGGCAAATATCAGCGAGGACAATTTGCGCCGCCCGTTGATGGCGATCGGGTCCTTGGGGGTCAGCGCGTCAAAGATGGTAAAGAGCTGCTGTTTCGCCGCGCCATCGTTCCACTCGCGGTCGCGGCGGAACAGGTCGAGCAGTTGCTCGACCGCCGCTTCGACCTGCCCGCTGGCATGCAGGGCGGTAGCAAGGTCGAACCGCGCCTGATGATCGCCGGGGTTTGCGGCGACACGGGCCTCGAGGTCGGCCACCGGCCCCGCATTGGCCGCCTGCCGCGCGAGGTCGAGCTGCGCATGGGCGGCGTCGATCTCGGGCGATTTCGAGATTTCGGCCGGCGCGCCGTTCAGGATCGCTTCGGCCTGATCGAGCTCGCCCAGCGCGATATAGGCGCGCACGAGGCCGCCATAGGCACCCGCGTGGGCGGGCTCTTCCTGCAATATCGCGGCAAAGGTCTCGGCGGCGTCGGCCACGGCCCCCTCGGCGAGCAGCTCTTCGGCGGCGGCCAGCGCATCGGCAAGCCCGCCATCGGCCTCACCGGCCAGCGCCGCGATCTTGGTCACGAACTCATCGACCTGACTGGGCGGCAGCGCGCCCTGAAAGCCATCGACCGGCTGGCCCTGCCAGAAGGCATAGACGGTCGGGATCGACTGCACCCGCAACTGACCCGCATAGACCTGGTTCTTGTCCACGTCGATCTTGACCAGCCTGACCTTGCCCTTGGCGCGGGTCACGGCCGCCTCGATCGAGGGGCCCAGCGTCTTGCAGGGGCCGCACCATGTCGCCCAGAAATCGACGATCACCGGCACGGTTTTCGACGCTTCGATGACATCGGCCATGAAGCCCGCGTCGGTCCCGTCGATGATGTGTTTGCCGGTCTCTGCCGCTGTGCCCGCCTGTGCCAATCCGTTCCCAAGCATGTCGCATCTCCTGCTGTCCGGGGTCTGGCCCCTATATGTGCGCTGCACGCCGCGCCGCCAAGGGGCAAAGCGGCGCCAAATCCGTCAGACCACCACCAGCCGCGTGGCGTGCCGGATACGCGGCGCAATCCAGTGCAGCGCCGCGCGCGGCAGGCCGATGCAGCCGGCGGTCGGCGCGCCGGGGCGGCGCCACTGGTGGACAAAGATCGCCGACCCGGCACCGCGCCGGGCATAGGGCCAGTTCCAGCCGGTGAGGATCACGAGGTCATAGAGCGGATCGGCCCGGCGCAGCACCTCGTGGCTGTGCGGATAGGGCGCGCGCACCATCAGGTTGTAGTCCTCGTCCCTCGGGTCGTCGGACCACAGGTCGCCGGGCCGGATCGGCACTGCCCAGTCGGCGGGCCGCGCGATGCGGTCCGGGCGATAGAGCATCCCCACCAGCCGGTGCGTGCCGCGCGGCGTGGCACCGTCGCCCTCGCGTTTGGCATCGGTGACGCCGCTGCGCCCGATGGTGCAGGGAAACTGCCGCCCGAGAAAGCGCAGGCCCATCGGCGTGACCACAAGATCGGCGGCCTTCACAACAGATGCCCCGATTTCGCGGCCTTGGTCGCCAGATAATGCGCGTTCTCGCGCGTCTGCCCCACGCGCAACGGCACCCGCTCGGTCACGATCAGCCCGCAATCGGTGAGCCGCGCGACCTTGGCCGGGTTGTTGGTCATCAGCCGCACCTGCGAAAACCCCATCGACCGCAGGATCTGCGCGCCGATGCGGAAATCGCGCTCGTCATCCTCGAACCCCAGCCGGTGATTGGCCTCGACCGTGTCAAAGCCCTGATCCTGGAGAGAATAGGCGCGCATCTTGTTGGCGAGGCCGATCCCGCGCCCCTCCTGATTGAGGTAGAGCAGCACGCCCGCGCCCTCGGCCCCCATCTGCGCCAGCGCGCCGCGCAGTTGCGGGCCGCAGTCGCATTTCAGGCTGCCCAGCACATCGCCGGTGAAACAGGCGGAATGGAGCCGGGCGAGCACCGGCGCATCGCGGGCCGGCGTGCCGATCTCGACGGCGTAATGCTCCTCTGCGCCATCGGCGGGGCGGAATATGTGCAGGCGGCCGGCGGCGAAGGCCTCCATCGGCAGGCGGGCCGACACGACCTCGCTCAGCCGGCTGAGCGTATCGTCGAGCACAGAGGCGGCGGCGATCCGGGTCAGGTCATGCGTGAGCGCAAAGGCCATGGGCGCCGCGACCGGCAGCAGCAGCGCGGCGGGCAGCAGGCGCGCGGCCTTGGTCAGCGTGATCGCCGCGCGGTGCAGCGTGGCGTCGCCATCGCGCGCGCTGCGCAGCGGGCCCTTCATCGGGGCGCGCAGGTCATCGGCGGGGTCGGCCACGGCGCGCACCCAGTCGAGCGTGGCCTCGCGCGGCAGGATCAGCCGCGCGACATCACCGTCATAGGCCCGCGCCTTGAGCGTCTGCGCCCGCCAGCCCGTCACCGCCAGCACCACCTCGCCGCCCAGCGCGCGCAGCTCTGCCAGCCGCGCCGCGCTGACCGTTTCGGCGGCGAGCATCACCGCGCCGCCCGTCGGGCCGTCGAGCACCACCGGCACGCCCATGCGCAGATCGGCGCGCGCGCGGGCCAGCCGTTCGGTCGGGTCGGGGGACAGGGCAGCGGCATCGGTCATGCGCCGACAGATACCGCCCCCGCCGCCCTTGCGCCAGCCTTGTTGCCCCGGTTGAAACCCCCGGTCACGTCGCGCGGTGCGTGTTGTAACAATCCGTGCCCCGGTCACACGACGGCGTGAACCTTTCGCAGCAAACCTTGCCCAACACGTTTCTGTTACACATGTCCCCTGTGGGGCGGCAAAGAAGGAAATGACAGATGGCACAACTCAAGAAGATCCTGCTGGTCGATGATGACGAGGACCTGCGCGAGGCGCTGAGCGAGCAGCTTGTCATGACCGAGGATTTCGACGTGTTCGAGGCCGGCAATGGCCATGACGCGCTCGCACGGGCCAAAGAGGCGCTCTATGATCTGGTGATCCTTGACGTGGGCCTGCCCGACACCGACGGGCGCGAGCTGTGCCGGGTGATGCGCAAGCAGGGTGTGAAATGCCCGATCATCATGCTGACCGGTCATGACAGCGACAGCGACACCATTCTGGGTCTTGACGCGGGCGCGAATGACTACGTCACCAAGCCGTTCAAGTTCCCCGTCCTGCTGGCCCGCATCCGCGCGCAACTGCGCACGCATGAGCAATCCGAGGACGCGATATTCCAGCTTGGGCCCTATACGTTCAAACCGGCGCAGAAGATGCTGATCACCGAAGCCGACAAGAAGGTGCGGCTGACGGAAAAGGAAACCAACATCCTCAAATACCTCTACCGCGCGACCGATGGCGTGGTGCCGCGCGACGTGCTGTTGCACGAGGTCTGGGGCTATAATGCCGGGGTGACGACGCATACGCTGGAAACCCACATCTACCGGCTGCGCCAAAAGATCGAGGCCGACCCGTCGAACGCGCGGCTTCTGGTCACGGAATCGGGCGGCTACCGGCTCGTGGCCTGATACCGCCCCGGTGACGGCGCCCCGGTGACGGCGCCCCGGTGACGGCG
>JAACUH010000184.1 GCA_009993005.1 Rhodobacterales bacterium | reverse complement strand
GCCCGGAAAAACCATCCTCGGCATCGTGATCGTAGGCATAGCCCGCGCCATAGCCGATATCCTTCATCAGCCGGGTCGGGGCGTTCAGGATGTGCTTCGGCGGCGGCTCGGATCCGGTGGCGCGGGCGGCGGCACGGGCGGCGTTGTAGGCGGTATAGACCGCGTTCGATTTGGGCGCCAGGGCAAGGTAGACCACCGCCTGCGCCAGCGCCAGCTCGCCCTCGGGGCTGCCAAGGCGTTCATAGGTCTGCCAGCCTTGCAGGCAAACCTCAACCGCCTGCGGGTCGGCCAAACCGATGTCCTCGACCGCCATGCGGGTGATGCGGCGGGCCAGAAAGCGCGGGTCTTCGCCGCCTTCCAGCATCCGCGCCAGCCAGTAAAGCGCGGCATCCGGGTCTGACCCGCGCACCGATTTGTGCAGCGCCGAGATCAGGTTGTAATGTTCCTCGCCGGATTTGTCATACTTGGCCGCGCGGCGCATCAGCCGGGAGGCCAGCGCGTCACGGTCAAGCGACTGGTCCAGCTTCCACGCCATCACCTGCTCGATCAGGTTCAGCGCCGCGCGCCCGTCGCCATCGGCCATTTCCAGCAGCGCCTCGCGCGCCGCCCCGGTCAGCGGCAGGGCGCGCCCGATATCCTGCTCGGCGCGCTGCGCCAGCAGTTCGAGATCAGCCAGCGTCAGCCGTTCCAGCACGACCACTTGCGCCCGCGACATCAGCGCCGCGTTCAGCTCGAAACTCGGGTTCTCGGTGGTGGCCCCCACCAGCACGACCGTGCCATCCTCCATCCAGGGCAGAAAGCCGTCCTGCTGGGCCTTGTTGAAGCGGTGAATCTCATCGACGAACAACAAGGTGTCCTGTCCGTTGGCGCGACGGATTTTCGCCTGCTCGAACACCCGGCGCAGGTCCGCCACGCCGGTAAAAATGGCGCTGATCTGCACGAAAGCCAGATCGGATTCGGCCGCCAGCAGTCGCGCGATGGTGGTCTTGCCCACCCCCGGCGGCCCCCACAGGATCAGCGACGACAGGCTGTGCGCCGCCAGCATCGCGCCCAAGGGGCCCTCGGG
>JAACUH010000183.1 GCA_009993005.1 Rhodobacterales bacterium | reverse complement strand
ATCGCGTCGCGCGCAGGGTGTCGTTGCGGGCGCGTGCAGCCGGGCAGTCTTCTTTCCAGAGACGTCCGTTCTTTCGGATCGGGATGATTGGAACGGCGTCGCGTTCGATGATGGCCTTGTGGCAGCGGCGTGTGTCGTAGGCGCCGTCGGCGGTGACCGTGCCTATCTGCTCACCTGCCGGGATCTGGCCGAGCAGGTCGGGCAGCACGGGGCTGTCGCCGTCGCGGCTGGGGGTGAATTCCACCGCTCGGATGTCGGATGTGGCCGGGTCCATGGCCAGATGGACCTTGCGCCATTGGCGTCGGCCTTGCACCCCGTGCTTGCGAGCCTGCCATTCGCCATCGCCGAGGAACTTGATCCCGGTGCTGTCGACCAGCAGGTTCAGCGGGCCGTCCGCACGGCGATACGGGACCTGGACGGCCAAGGTCTTTTGCCTGCGGCACAGCGTGGAAAAGTCCGGCACGGGCCAGTCCAGGCCGGCCAGTCGCAGCAGGCTGGCCACCATACCGGCGGTCTGGCGCAACGGCAACTTGAACAGGACCTTGATCGACAGGCAGAACTGGATGGCCGCATCGGAAAAGACCGCAGGCCGTCCGGGCCGACCGTCACGCGGCGCGCGCCAAGTCATGTCCTTGTCGAGCCAGATCAGCAGCGCCCCCCGCTTGCGCAGCGATGCGTTGTAGCTGGACCAGTTCGTCGTGCAATAGCGGGCGGGTGGTGGCTTGCTCATGCAGCGCGTCTAACGGCATGGATTCGCGAAGTGAGTCCCTCATGGCGATAGTTCTGCAACAACGCCGTTCCGAATACTCAGTGCACTGTCAGAGCTCGTGAACTGGAGGCGTTTAGATTTCCGGTTCCATTAGCGATCGTTGCGGCACGGGTCCGGCGCTCGACGCCCCCGCGGGAGGCCGCGCTTGGATATCGCGGGGATTTGGGCAATACTTCCCGCGGGGATCGGTGCAACCTCCCGAGACCTGGCCGGGATCAGGGAGAATTGCGTATGTCCTTCACGTTCAGACAACTTCAGTACTTCGTGGCAGTGGCCGAAAAGGGCTCGGTCATTGGCG
>JAACUH010000029.1 GCA_009993005.1 Rhodobacterales bacterium | reverse complement strand
CCTTGCGCGGCAGGTGCAGCCCCACAAAGAGGCCAAGCGAGAGGCCCACGACCGACAGCACCAGCCGCCCCTCGCCGGTAAAGACGAGAGCGGCCGGCAGATGTGTGACACGAAAATATCGCCGCGTCATTGCCATCGTCCGACCGCCCTGTTTGCCGCAGATACGGCGATTGAAAATGTGACAGACGCTGGCCACTCACCTCCGTTGCCTGCCCGCATAAATGTGTTCTGATGCCTTGCGACGGGTTTTAAATGGATACGCTCAATGCATCCATCCTGCGCGATTCGCCGCGCGGCGTCATACCCCAAACAGGTTAGATCACAGGGAGCGTTCGATCAGCGGCAGCACGTCGCGCCATTTGAGGAAAAAGACCAGCTGCCCCGCGTCGGGATAGACGTGGAAGTCGATCCAGTCGTAGTCGCGGCGATGCTCCTCGAGCGTGGCGGGGGGCACTTGCGGGTCTTGCAGCCCGTTGAGGAAATGCACCGGAATACGGCCACGCATCGTCTCGATGGCGGCTTGCCACTCGCCGGTTTCATGCGCGATCACCTCGCGCGAAAAGGCGTCATGGGCCGTGTGGGTCTCGGACAGGGCGGTGTCCGAGCCGACAACCATCGCCTCATAGACCTCCTCGATCTCGAAGGTCGCCACATCGGCGCGCGACTTGCCATAGACGGCGTGGACAAAGCCGCGCTTGCCCAGACGGCGCGCCAGCGCAAAGCCCGCCTTGACCATGAAGGGCAGCAGATGCGGCGTATAGCGGGCGCCGGCGAGGATGAAGCGGTGCCATTTGTCCATCCGCTCGTATTGCTCGGGGCGCGGCGTGGGCAGGACGCCGGCGCAGGCGATGAGCGCGGTCATGCGGCCCGGATGGCGGGCATGCAGGACGGCCGCCTTCATGCTGTCGCCGCCCAGCGTCACCACAGGCAGGCGGTCGATGCCGAGGTGGTCGAGCAGCCGCACATGGTCATCGGCGAGCGATTCCAGATAGGGCTGTCCGCGCGGGATCGGGTCGGATGCGCCAAAGCCCGCGCGCACCGGCACGATGACGCGGATGCCGCGGCGCGCGGCTTCGGCCTCGGCGCTCGCGGGCCAGCGCACGAGGCCGTAGTCGAGCGGCAGGAACAGGCAGGGACGCCCGCCCGGGTCGCCCAGCACCAGATAGTCAAAGCGGCGCCCGTCAGGCAGGGTCATTGTCTGGAAGGGCCGTGCCTGCAGACTGCCAAAGCCGGTCGAGGCGGCAGGTATGGCGGCCGACGCCTCGCCGGTGAAATGCGCCATCTCCATCGTCGAGAGCGTGAGGCGCACAAGCTCGGTCTGGCTGCGCGTTTCGGTCTTGGCCATGATGGATTTGAGCTGGGCGCGGACCGTGTCGATACTGCGGCCCCGGTCGGCCGCGATTTCGGCGATCTGGCCGCCTTCGGCCAGCGCGCGCATCACCTCGACCTCGGCCCCGGTCAGTTCGAAGGCATTGCGCAACATGTCGGAAAAGCCGTCGGGCCAGCCCACTTCGGAGGTGACGGCGATGACAAAGGCCGGCGCGCCCTGCGGGCGGACAACCCGCAGATGCAGGACGATCACCCGGTCCGACCGCGCGGACCGTGACCGCAGCATCGCCGGGGCATCGCGGTTTCCGGCCAGCATCCGCGCGATCTGCGCGGCCACAACCGCGCCTTCGCCCTCGCCCAGCGCGATGTCCTGCGCGCGTGCGCCGCGGGTGATGCCCAGTGTCCGTGCGGCCGCGGTATTGACCCCGATCACAGTGAGGTTGCGATCCACGACAAAGGCGGCGGTCGAATCGATCTGTGCCAGAAGCTGTTCGTGGTCGGTGCTCGCCACCACATTGATCGCCTTGTCGAGCACCTGATCGGCCCGGCGGAAATGCCGCTCGAATTCGGTCAGGCCCAGAGCCGGCGTGTCACCGGGCTGGTGGTCAGAGTTGGCCGCCGCGCGCTGCGGGCTGATCATCGCCTCCCAATGATCGAGCAGCGCCTCATAGCGCAAGGGATCGACGGCCACCTCATAAAGCCGGTCGATCACGGCATCCGCAACGGCATCCGCCGATGGGGACCCACCTGCTACATCATCCTTGTTGACCATGAAATCTGTTCCGTCGCTGCGAACACGCTAGCGAAACATTTTCCGCTTGGCGAGAAGCGATGTCAGCCGGTCCCCCCCTGCCTCACCAGTTTGCCCGGATTGAGGATGTTGAGCGGGTCCAGCGCCCCCTTGAGCGCCGCCATGACCGACCATCCATCCCCATGTTCCGCCTGCATATAGGGCAGCTTGCCGACCCCCACGCCATGCTCGCCCGTCGCTGTGCCGCCCAGCCGCAAGGCCCGATCGACCATCCGGTGCGCCAGCGCGTCGCCCCGCGCGATGTCGTCGGGGCTGGCAGGGTCGATCAGGATGATGGCGTGGAAATTGCCGTCGCCCACATGGCCCAGGATCGGCGCAGAGAGGCCCGAGGCCGCGATATCGGCCTGCGTCTGCGTCACCGCCTCGGCCAGTCGCGAGATCGGCACGCAGACATCCGTGACGATGGCGCGCGCGCCGGGGCGGCTGGCAAGGATCGCCCAATAGGCCTCGTGGCGCATCCGCCAGAGGCGGGCGCGGTCCTCGGCCTGCGCCGACCATTGAAAACCCGCACCGCCCTGTGCGGCCACCACCTCGCCAAAGACTTCTGCCTGCTCTGTGACGGCGGCGGGCGAGCCGTGGAATTCGACCATCAGATGCGGCACAAGCGGCATCGCCGCGCCGCTGCGCGCATTGCAGGCCGCGACGGTCGCGGCGTCGAGGAACTCGATCCGCGCCATCGGAATGCCCATCTGGATCGTCGCGATCACCGTCTCGACCGCGGTGTCGATGCTGTCAAAGGCGCAGATGGCGGCCGAGACCGCTTCGGGCTGGCCATGCAGGCGCAGGGTCAGTTCGGTGATGAGCCCCAAGGTGCCCTCGGCGCCGACAAGGAGCCCGGTCAGGTCATAGCCCGCCGCCGATTTGCGCGCCCGCGTGCCGGTGCGGATCACCCGGCCATCCGCGAGCACGACCTCGAGCGCCAGCACATTGTCGCGCATCGTGCCATAGCGCACCGCGGTGGTGCCGCTTGCCCGCGTGCTGGCCATGCCGCCGAGCGTCGCGTTGGCGCCGGGATCGACCGGAAAGAACAGCCCCGTGGCGCGCAAATCGGCATTCAGCGCCTCGCGCGTCAGACCGGGCTGCACCTGCGCGTCCATGTCTGCGGCATTGACCGCCAGCACCCGGTTCATCCGCGCGAAATCGACCGTCACACCGCCGCGCACCGCCATCGTATGCCCCTCGAGCGAGGTGCCCGCGCCCCAGCCGATCACCGGGCAGCGATGGTGCGTGCAGATGCGCGTCAGCGCGGCCACCTCGGCCGTGGTTTCGGGAAAGGCCACCGCATCGGGCAGGGTCAGCGCGAAATGGCTCTCGGAGCCACCATGCGCTTCACGCACGGCGGGCGCGCGGGACAGGCGGTCGCCCAGCAATCCGGTGAGGTCGGTGACGGCAGCGTCGATGGTCATGGGGCAGGGCCTGTCGCAAGGGTGTTGCGCGAGCTTGCCACAAGGGACAACACCCGTCATCCTCCAGAATATGTCCTGACCTGCGCATGGGAGGCCCTCCGCGCAAACGGCGATGCGAAGAGCCTCATCGCCGGGACACCCACACTGATCCGCGGCGATGAGGGCTCTGCCATCGACCCGGGTGGGCGGCGGCGGGGGCCGCGCACCTCGCGCGTGATAGTGCAGGGCGAAGCGGTGTTTCAGGGCCCGGGGCGCGCGAGAGGCGCGATATGGTCCTCTCCCTGCGCCCCGGCAGCGCGGCCGTCGCATGGTTGAGAACCAGGTCACCCGTGTGCTCACTGAGGCTGTGCCGCCCGGTGACCTTGGCTTTCTGATGCCCTGCGGCGGTCTCAGATCTGCTCGACCACCTGCGCGATCAGATCTGCTCGACCACCTGCGCGATCAGATCTGCTCGACCACCTGCGCGATCAGATCTGCTCGACCACAACCTTGTTGGTGTAAAAGGCCAGATAGCCCGCAATCGCCTCGACCCCCGGCTTGGGCGTCTCATAGGACCAGACCGCATCCTTGATCGCGCCGCTGTTGGCGATGATCGAGAAATAGCTCGCCTCGCCCTTGTGCGGGCAGGTGGACCTTGTGGCCGAGGGTTCGAGAAAGGCCATGGCGACATCGGACCGCGGGAAATAGATCACCGCAGGGTTGTGCCCTTCGACCAGTTCAAGCGCGGCACGCGTCTCGCCCAGCACCGCGCCACCGGCGCGGATGACCCAGTGCCCATGCGACGGCCGGATCGTGATATAGTCAGACATCGCTGTTTCCTTTGCGGATCAGATACTTGCTTCGGGCAGTCGGTCAAAGGGGCGCACAGGCGGCGATCAGCCAATCGCGCGTCTCCGTCGCAACCTTGTCCCCGACACGCTGCAACGTAGCGCCATGATAGGCGTCAATCCAGTCCCGTTCTGACTGCGCCAGCAACGCCGTGTCGATCAGCCGCCGGTCCAGCGGGACAAAGGTCAGCGTCTCGAAGTCGAGCATCGCGCGGGCATCGCCACCGGGCAGCGGCAGCGCCTCGCGCACCGCGATCAGGTTCTCGATGCGGATGCCGAACGCCCCCTCGCGGTAATAGCCGGGCTCGTTGGACAGGATCATCCCGGGTTCGAGCGCCACATCCGATGTGCGCGAGATCCGCTGCGGTCCCTCATGCACACTCAGATAGGCGCCGACGCCGTGCCCGGTGCCGTGGTCATAATCCAGCCCCGCGCACCAGAGCGGGAACCGCGCCAGCGCATCCAGATGCTGCCCGCCGACCCCTTTGGGAAAACGCGCCCGGCTGAGCGCGATCATGCCCTGAAGCACCCGCGTATAGCAGGCCCGCGCATCGGCGGGCGGTGCGCCGACCGTCACCGTCCGGGTGATGTCGGTGGTTCCGTCGATATATTGCCCTCCGGAATCGACCAGCAGCAATTCACCCGACCGCACCGGACGGTTGGTCGCCTCATCCACCCGGTAATGCACGATCGCTCCATGCGGGCCTGCGCCGCAAATCGTCTCGAAGCTGATGTCGCGCAGCGCATTGGTCGCCCGGCGGAACCCTTCGAGCGCGCGAACCACCGCGATCTCGGTCAACCCGCCCCTGGGGGCCTCGCGGTCAAGCCAGGCCAGAAACTCGACCATGGCAACGGCGTCACGCTCCTGCGCGGCGCGCATGCCGGCGATTTCGGTCGGGTTCTTGCGCGCCTTGGGCAAGAGACAGGGGTCCGCCCCCTCCACCATGGCCACTCCGGCGGTGGTGAGCACATCTGCCAGGTGCTGCGGTGTGGTCTTGGGGTCGATCAGGACCGGCCCCCCGCGTGTTGCGAGCGCCTGCGCAAAGCGATCCTGCAGATGCAACCGGACGCGGTCGCCCAGGGCGGCGGCCAGTCCCTCTGCCTTGCCGGGACGGGCAAACAGGTCGCAGCTGCCGTCATCATGCAGCAGGGCATAGGCCTGGGGCACGGGATTGTGCGGCGTATCCGCGCCGCGGATGTTCAGGAGCCAGGCGATGCTGTCGGGCTGGGTGAGCACCGCCGCCTTTTGCCCGGCCTCCGCCAGACCCGCCGCAAGCCGCGCGCATTTTGCCTCATGCGTCTCCCCGGCAAAGGCGAGGGGCTGCAGCGAAAAGGCGGCCGCAGGCGGCGCCGGGCGATCCGTCCAGATCCGGTCCACGAGGTTGTCCATGGCGCGCAGGACAAACCCCCGTGGCGCGAGCCGCGCCCGCAGGATGGCAACCTCGGCCATAGTGTGCAGCCAGGGATCAAAGCCGATCACGCCACCCGAAGGACATTGCCCGATAAGCCAGTCCGCCAGTTGGACCTCGGGCCAATGCACGACAGAGAAAACATCCGCCACCTGCGCGCGGACCTGAACCCGGTAGCGCCCGTCGACAAACACCCCGGCCCCGTGCCCCGTGATGACGGCAAAACCGGCAGAGCCGGTAAAACCGGTGAGCCAGGCCAGCCGCGCATCGCAGGGTGCGACATATTCGCCTTGCCAGGCATCCGCGCGCGGCACCAGCCAGATGTCCAGCCCCTCGGCTGCAATGTGGGTACGCAATTGCGCCAGCCGCGGTGGCCCCTGTTCCGGCCTGCTGGCCACCTCGAATGTCTGGAACATGGCTCCCCGCTTCATCTTGCCAAAAATATCCCCGCCGGAGGCCAAGAATTTTCGTACGAAAATTCTTGCAAAAATCTTCGTACGAAGATTTTTCCCCTAGCGGACCCGGTTGATCCCCAGCACCCGCGCCCGCTTGCGCGGATCGGCGTCAAAGAGGCCGGCCAGTTGCTCGGTCATCGCGCCTGCCAATTGCTCCACATCCGTGATCGTCACGGCCCGCGCATAATAGCGCGTCACGTCATGCCCGATCCCGATGGCCAGAAGCTCGACCGCCTTGCGCTTTTCCACCATGGCGATGACATCGCGCAGGTGTTTCTCGAGATAGTTCGCGGGGTTCACCGACAGCGTGCTGTCATCCACCGGCGCCCCGTCCGAGATCACCATCAGGATCTTGCGCACCTCGCGCCGCGCCATCATCCGCCGATGCGCCCATTCCAGCGCCTCGCCGTCGATGTTCTCCTTCAGCAGCCCCTCCTTCATCATCAGGCCGAGGTTCTCGCGCGTGCGCCGCCAGGGCGCGTCGGCGCTCTTGTAGATGATGTGGCGCAGGTCGTTGAGCCGGCCGGGCGCGGCCGGGCGCCCGTCGGCCAGCCATTTCTCGCGGCTCAGCCCGCCTTTCCAGGCCCGCGTGGTAAATCCCAGGATCTCGACCTTGACGCCGCAGCGCTCGAGCGTGCGCGCCAGCACATCGGCACAGATCGCCGCGATCGAGATCGGCCGTCCGCGCATCGAGCCGGAATTGTCCAGCAGCAGCGTCACCACCGTGTCGCGGAACTCGGTATCCTTTTCGATCTTGAAGGACAGCGGCGTCGTCGGGTTCGCCACCACACGGGCGAGCCGACCGGCGTCGAGGATGCCCTCCTCGCGGTCGAACTCCCAGGACCGGCTCTGCTGCGCCTGAAGCCGGCGTTGCAGCTTGTTGGCGAGCCGGCTGACCGCGCCCTTGAGCGGTTCGAGCTGCTGGTCGAGATAGGCGCGCAAGCGTTCGAGCTCGGCGGGTTCCGCCAGGTCCTCCGCCGCGATTTCCTCGTCGAAATCGTGGCGATAGACGGCGTAATTCGGGTCCGCGTCCGACCAGG
>JAACUH010000023.1 GCA_009993005.1 Rhodobacterales bacterium | reverse complement strand
CCCCGATCAGCCCGGTGCCCACCCCGGCATCCAGCAGCGGCGCCGCCCCGCGCGGCAGATGGCGCGCCAGCAGCGCGAGCACGACCGAGGGGTGGCGATAGCCATGCGCCGCCATCTCGGCGTCATAGGTTTCGGCCCACTGGTCATAGGCGGCGGCGATCTGCTCGGGCGCCTGCGCGGCATAGACCGCGCCCAGATGTCCGTCGTGTTTGCCTTTGCCCACCGCGTGCCCTCCTGATTAACATGGCCAACAGATACGCAATCTGCGGGCGAAGGCCACCCGCGAAACGACAGGAGCGTCGATGCAGGACGATATCCGCTCAATTTCCGCGACGATCCCGGCGCTGGCCGGACACGAGGGCCCGGCAGTCCGGCTGGGCGGGCTGACCAACCGGGTTTACCGGCTGGGCGATCTGATCCTGCGGGTGCCCGGCGACGGCACCGCCGCCTATATCAACCGCGCGCATGAGGCCGACACCGCGCGTCTGGCCGCCGCGGCGGGGGTGAGCCCGCAGGTGCTGCACGCCGACCCCGCCACCGGGCTGATGGTCACGCGGCATATCGCCTCCGTCACGATGACGCCCGCAGGGTTCCGCAGCATTCCCGGCGCGGTGGAGCGTGCCGCACAGGCGCTGCGCCGGCTGCACGGATCGGGCGCGACATTCCCCTTCCGCTTTGAGCTTTTCGCGATGATCGACGACTATCTCGCGCTCCTCGCCACCCGCGCGGTGGCCCTGCCCGCGGGCTATCACGCAGTCGTGGCCGATGCGCAGGCCGTGCGCGCCGCACTCGCGGCCGCTCCGGCGCCGCTGGTGCCCTGCCACTGCGACCCGCTGTGCGAGAACTTTCTCGACGCGGGCGACCGGATGTGGATCGTCGATTGGGAATATGCCGGCATGAACGACCCGATGTGGGATCTGGGCGACCTGTCGGTCGAGGCGGGACTGTCGCCCGATCAGGACACCGCCCTGCTGCGCGCCTATTTTTCGGGCGAACCGCCTGCCGCCGAACATGGCCGCATGGTGATCTACAAGGCGATGTGCGACCTGTTGTGGACCCTCTGGGGCCTGATCCAGTTGTCCGACGGCAACCCGGCCGACGATTTCCGCGCCTATGCCGATGGCCGTTTCGCGCGGTGCAAGGCGCTGATGGCCACCTCCGGCTTTGCCCGCCACCTTGCGGCCATCAACGGCTGAACCGATTTTTTTCTGTCTGGTCAGTTTGTGACAAAACAATTGTCACAAATCCGTTTCAGGGGTTAGCTAGGGACAGGTGTCGCTGTCCCTTGGGGGGGGCGCGCACGGATTCAAAACAATGGAGACTTCGATGAAGTTCATGACACTGCTGACGGGATCGGCCAGCATCGCCGCCATGCTGGCTGCCAGCGTAGCCTCGGCCCAGACGATGGAAGAGATCATCGAAGGCGCCCGCGCCGAGGGGATGCTGACCACCATCGCGCTGCCGCACGACTGGTGCAACTACGGCGGGATCATCGCGTCGTTCAAGGAAAAATACCCCTTCCTCGAAGTCAATGAACTGAACCCCGATGCGGGTTCGGCTGATGAGCTCGAAGCGATCCGCGCCAATATCGGCAACACCGGCCCGCAGGCGCCCGACGTCATCGACGTGGGCCTGTCCTTTGGCCCCGCCGCGCAGGCCGAAGGCCTGATCCAGCCCTACAAGGTCTCGACCTGGGACGAGATCCCCGAAGCGATCAAGGACCCCGAAGGGAACTGGGTCGGCGCCTATTACGGCGTGATGGCGCTGGGCGTGAACACCGACATCATCGACACGATGCCCACCGACTGGGCCGACCTGCTCAAGCCCGAATACGCCAATGCCGTCGCCCTGACCGGTGATCCGCGCGCCTCCAACCAGGCGATCCTGGCGATCCTGTCGGCCGGCATGTCGCGCGGGGGCGAGCCCGGTGCCGCCACTGGCGAGGCCGGTCTGCAATTCTTTGCCGAACTCAACGCCGCCGGCAACTTCGTGCCCGTCACCGCCGGTTCGGCCACCATCGCGCAGGGCCAGACGCCGATCGTCGCCGCCTGGGATTACAACCTGCTCGCCTGGCGCGACAGCCTCGAAGGCAACCCGCCGATGGAAGTCGTGATCCCCTCGGGCGCCTCGCTCGCCGGTGTCTATGTGCAGGCGATCTCGGCCCATGCGCCGCATCCGAACGCCGCGAAGCTGTGGATGGAGCATATCTTCTCGGACGAAGGCCAGCTTGGCTACCTCAGCGGCTATTGCTCGGTCGCCCGTCAGACCTCGCTCAATGCCGCCGGCACCATCCCGCAGGACCTGCTCGACCGCCTGCCGGACCAGGAGCCCTATGGCCGTGCCGTGTTCCCGACCGTGGAACAGCAGGGCGCGCACAAGGAAGTCGTGACGTCCCAGTGGGATGCCGTCGTCGGCGCCGCCGTCCAGTAAACAGGTCACGCTGACCTGACAGCCATGCCCCGGCCGCGTGACCGGGGCATGGTCTTGCCGCAACGCGTATCCCAAAGGACCCTCCATGCCCGCCATGCGCAGCGCCTCCGTGTCACGGATTGCCGCGAACTGGGTCGGCGTGATCCCCTTTCTGGCGTTCGCCGCGGTCTTTCTGCTGCTGCCGACGCTCAATATCGTCGTGGGCGCCTTTCGCGACAGCTCTGGCGCCTATACCCTCGACACGCTGGCCAAACTGTTCGAGCCGCGGCTTGCCAACAGCTTCTGGCTCTCGATCAGGGTCAGTTTCTTTTCCGCAGCCCTCGGCGCGCTTCTGGGCTTTCTCATCGCCGCAGCCGTTGTCCACGGCGGCCTGCCCGCTTGGGTGCGAGCGCCGCTGGTGACATTCTCGGGCGTGGCCGCCAATTTTGCCGGCGTGCCGCTGGCCTTTGCCTTCATCGCGACGCTGGGGCGGATCGGTTTCGTCACCGTGATCCTCAAGGAATGGTTCGGGCTCAACCTTTACGGCATGGGGTTCAACCTGATCAGCTTCTGGGGTCTGATCTTTGTCTATCTCTATTTCCAGATGTCGCTGATGATCCTCATCATCATGCCCTCGATCGAAGGGCTCAAGCGCGAATGGCGCGAGGCGGCCGAAAGCCTGGGGGCAAGCGGGCTGCAATACTGGCGCATGGTTGCGCTGCCGGTGCTGTTTCCGTCGCTGCTGGGCACATTCGCGCTGCTCTTTGCCAATTCCTTTGGCGCCATCGCCACCGCACAGGCGCTCACCGGATCGTCGCAGAGCCTCATCACCATCCAGCTCTTCGCGCAGATCCGGGGCGATGTGCTGCAAGACCCCAATCTGGGCTACGCCATCGCCTTTGGCATGATCGTCATCACCGCGGTGGCCAATGCGATCTATATCGTGCTGCGCCAGCGGGCGGAGAAATGGGTGAAATGACCGAGGCCATCACCTCTGCCGCGCCGTCAAAGGCCAGACGGGCCGCCCCGATCGGACCGGGCCGGTTGCTGTCGTGGACGCTGTTCATCTTTGGCGTGCTCTATTTCGCGCTGCCGCTGATCGGCATGTTCGAGTTTTCGCTGCGCAAGCGGCGCGGCGCCTACAGTTTCGACGCCTATACCAGCGTGCTGGGCGACCCGCAGTTCCAGGCGACCTTCAGCTATTCGCTGATCATGTCGGTGGTGACCATCGCCCTGGGCCTGCTGCTGGTGCTGCCCGCCGCACTCTGGGTGCGCATCCGCCTGCCCGCGATGCGCCCGGTGGTCGAATTCATCACGCTGCTGCCGCTGGTCATTCCGGTGATCGTGATCGCCTTTGGCTATCTGCGGATGTTCAACACCTCGTCCTTTCTGCCGATGACCGGGACGGTCATGACGACCAACCTGCTGCTGGCCTTTGGCTATTCCACGCTGGCGCTGCCCTATATGTATCGCGCCATCGACAACGGGCTGCGCACGCTCGACGTGCAGACGCTGACCGAGGCCGCGCAGAGCCTGGGTGCGGGATGGTTCACGATCCTGTTTCGCATCATGCTGCCCAATGTCTTTACCGCCGTCCTGTCCGGCGCGTTCCTGACCTTTTCCATCGTGCTGGGTGAATATGTCTTTGCCGCCCTGCTCGACCGTCCGGCCTTTGGCCCCTACATGATCTGGATCGGCGGCAACAAGGCCTACGAGCCCGCGGCGCTGGCCGTGATCGCCTTTGCGATCACCTGGGGCTGCATGGGCCTGATCCAGCTTGCCGGCCGCCTGGCCCCCCATACGAGAGCAGCACGCTGATGGCCTTCCTCGAAATCGCGAACCTCCAGAAATCCTTTGGCAGCGCCCATGTGGTCAAGGATTTCAGCCTTGGCATCGACAAGGGCGAGTTCGTGTCGCTTCTGGGCCCCTCGGGCTGCGGCAAGACGACGGTGCTGCGGATGGTCGCGGGGTTCGAGACGCCTTCGGCCGGGGGCATCCATATCGACGGGCGCGATGTCGTGGCGCTGCGCCCCAATGCGCGCAATATCGGCATGGTGTTTCAGGCCTATGCGCTGTTTCCCAACCTCACGGTGGCGCAGAACGTGGGCTTTGGGCTCAAGGTCGCGGGCGTGGGGCGCAGCGAGGCCGATGCGCGGGTGACCGAGATGCTGGCGCTGATCGGCCTGCCGGATCTGGGCGGGCGCTATCCCTTCCAGCTTTCGGGCGGGCAGCAGCAGCGCGTGGCGCTGGCGCGTGCGCTGGCGGTGCGGCCCAAGGTGCTGCTGCTGGACGAGCCGCTCTCGGCGCTCGACGCCAAGATCCGCGTGAGCCTGCGCAGCGAGATCCGCGAGATCCAGCAGCGGCTAGGGATCACGACGATCTTTGTCACCCACGATCAGGAAGAGGCGCTGTCGATGTCCGACCGCATCGTGGTGATGAATGGCGGTGTGGCCGAGCAGGTCGGCACGCCCTTTGACATCTACAACCGGCCGCAGACCCGCTTTGTCGCGGGCTTTGTCGGCACGCTGAACGCGTTCGAGGCGGTGGTGACGGACCCGGCGTCCGGCGCCGTGACGCTCGACGGCACGCCGATGGAGCTGGGGCAGCCCCTGAGCGTGCCCAGCGGTGCCCGGATCGGCATCGCCCTGCGCCCCGAAGCCGCGCATCTGGGCCGCGCGCCGGGCCGCGAAGTCGTCCTGCGCGGCCGCATCACCGAGGTGCATTTCATGGGATCGGTGATCCGTGTGCGGGCCGAGGTCGCGGGCGTGGCGCTGTCGCTGGACACCTTCAACCGGGCTGACACGCCGCCGCCGCCCGTGGGGTCCGAGACCGAGATCAGCGTCGCCGCGCGCGACTTCATCGTGCTGGGCCGCTAGGCAGGACGGCGGGCGCGGCGGCTCTGGACCCCGCGCGCCCCCTGCCCGATAAGGGGACATGCAGCCTGCCCCGCTTCCCATCGACACCGTCCTGCCCGCCCTGATCGCTGCCCTGCGCGACCAAGGCCGGGCCGTGTTGCAGGCGCCCCCCGGCGCCGGCAAGACCACGCGCGTGCCGCTGGCCATGCTGGCCGCCGGTCTCACCGGGGGCCGCATCGTCATGCTCGAACCCCGCCGCCTTGCCACCCGCGCCGCGGCCGAGCGCATGGCCGAAGCCCTGGGCGAACCGGCTGGCGAGACGGTCGGCTACCGGATGCGCGGCGCGCGCCAGACCTCGCCCCGCACAAGGATCGAGGTCGTCACCGAAGGCATCCTCACCCGGATGATCCAGTCCGACCCCGACCTGCCCGGCATCGGCGCGCTGGTCTTTGACGAGTTTCACGAACGCTCGCTCAACGCCGACCTCGGGCTTGCGCTGGCCCTCGAGGTGCGCGCCGCGCTGCGGCCCGACCTGATCCTGCTCGCCATGTCCGCCACGCTCGACGCCGCGCCGGTGGCCGCGCTGATGGACGACGCGCCCGTGATCACCGCCGAGGGGCGCAGCTATCCCGTCACGCTGCACTGGGCCGATACGCCGCTGCCTGCCGGCGCACGGATCGCGCCCGCCGTGGCCGAGGCGGTGCTGGCCGCGCTGGCGGGCACCGAGGGCGGCGTGCTGGTGTTCCTGCCCGGCGAGGGCGAGATCCGCCAGACCGCGGCCCTGCTCGCCCCCCGCCTGCCCGAAGGCTGCGTGATCCGCCCGCTTTATGGCGCGCTGCCCTTCGATCAGCAGCGCGCGGCCATCGCGCCGGTGGCACAGGGGCGCAAGATCGTGCTCGCCACCGCCATCGCCGAAACCTCGCTCACCATCGAGGACATCCGCGTGGTGATCGACGCCGGCCGGGCGCGGCGGGCGCGGTTCGACCCGGCGTCCGGCATGTCGCGGCTGGTGACAGAGCGCGTGACGCGGGCCGAGGCCACGCAGCGCGCCGGGCGCGCCGGGCGGGTGGCACCGGGCGCTTGCCACAGGCTCTGGACCCGCGGCGAGGAGGGCGCGCTGGCCGCCTTTCCGCCGCCCGAGATCGCGGCGGCGGACCTCACTGCGCTGGCGCTCGACCTGGCGCTTTGGGGTAGCAGCGACCTCGCCTTTCTGACGCCGCCACCCGCGGCCGCCCTGGCCGAGGCGCGCGCGCTGCTGGCCGACCTCGGCGCGCTCGACGCGCAGCGCGCGCAGGGCGCGCAGGGGCGCATCACCGCGCATGGGCGCGCGCTGGCGGCACTGCCGCTGCATCCGCGGCTGGCCCATATGCTGTTGCTGGCGGGTGCGCAGGCCGCGCCGCTCGCCGCACTCCTGTCAGAGCGCGACCCGCTGCGCGGCGCGCCGGTGGACCTGTCGCTGCGGCTCGCCGCACTCGCCGGGCGCTACGACGGTCCCGGCACCTGCGACCCCGCCACGCGCGAGCGCATCCGCGCCGAGGCCACCCGCCTGCGCCATGGCCTGCCCGACCGTGCGCCGCTGTCGCCCGGTGCGATGGCGGCGCTCGCCTATCCCGACCGGATCGGCCTGCGCCGCAAGGGGGGCGAGGCGCGCTATGTGCTCTCGGGCGGCAAGGGCGCGGTGATCGCGGCAGAGGATCCGCTGGCGGGCCAGCGGCTGATCGTGGTGACCGACCTCGACGGCGATCCGCGCGAGGCGCGGGTGCGGCAGGCGGCGGTGCTGGGCGAAGGCGAATTGCGCGCCCTCTTCGGTGACCGGATCACCAGGGTGCAGCTCTGCGACTGGTCGCGCCGCGAGGGCCGCGTCATCGCCCGCCAGCAAGAGCGGCTGGGCGCGCTGGTGCTCGACGACCTGCCCTGGCCCGACGCCCCGGCCGAGGCGTTGGCGGCAGCGATGTGTGCCGGTGTGCGCGAGCTTGGCCTGCGGATCACCGGGGCGGCGGCGCTGCTGCGCGCGCGGGTAGAGCTGTTGCGCGCGGGCGGCGCGGACCTGCCCGACATGACGGACGCGCGGCTCATGGCGACGCTCGAGGACTGGCTCGCCCCCTACCTCGCCGGCGTGCGCAGCGCCGCCGACTGGCGCGCCTTCAACCCGGCCGACGCGCTGCGCGCGATGCTCGACCATGGCCAGCGCCAGTTGCTCGACCGCGCGGCGCCCGCGCATTTCACCACGCCGCTGGGCCGCGCGGTGCCGATCGACTATGGCGCCCCCGCCCCCGAGATCACCCTGCGCCTGCAAGAGATGTTCGGCGTCACCACCCACCCCAGCGTGGGGCGCACCGCGCTGCGTGTCACGCTCTTGTCGCCGGGGGGCAAGCCGGTGCAGACGACGACCGACATTCCCGGTTTCTGGGCCACGTCCTACGCCGATGTGCGCCGCGACATGCGCGGCCGCTACCCGCGCCACCCCTGGCCCGAGGATCCGACAAAGGCCGAACCGACCCTGCGCGCCAAGCCGCGCGGAACATGACAGGAACGTTGTGTAACGGGGATTTGTAACTTCGCATTTACTCTGATAGGCTGTTAACAAGAGCAAATCGTCCTGACAGGCAGACTTTTTCATGCGCGCAGATGTCGGCTCGTTCTTCATGAGCCAATCCGGACATCATACCCTGCCGGCCCACCGGCAACTGGCCGCCCTTTGCTATCGCAAGGGACCGACCGGGCGTGAGGTATTGCTCGTCACCTCCTCGACAGGCCGCTGGATCCTGCCCAAGGGCTGGCCGATGGGTGGCAAGAAGCCCGCCGAGGCTGCCCTGATCGAAGCCTGGGAAGAGGGCGGCGTAAAGAAGGGCAAGGTGGCCCGCACGCCGATCGGCAGCTTTGTGGGCACCAAGATTACCCCCTCGGGCGACGAAGAGCCGTGTCGCACCGACGTCTATGCGGTCAAGGTCGAAAAGACCGTGGCCGACTACCCCGAGGCGCAACGGCGCGACCGCATCTGGGTCAGCCCACGGGTCGCTGCCGACATGGTGCACGAGGATGGGCTGCGCGAGATCCTGCTGCGGTTCTGACCGCTCAGGCCACGATCGCAAGCCCCGCCGCGTCCAGCGCCGCCAGCAGCGCCGCCACATCGCCTTGGATGACTTCGGCGGGCACTTGTGGAAACGCCTCTGACAGGATCGCGGCGATCTCGGTCCCGGTGATGGCCTCTTCGAGCAGGGTCCAGACCGCTGTCGCAACCGCATTGAGCGCAAATGTCCCGCCCTGCCCCGGCCGCCAGAGGCACATCTCGGACCCCAGCCGGCGCATCCCCGCCAGCGGATTGCGCTGCCGGACAAGGGACAGGTCGGCCGGTGGCAAGCCGGCGCTGGCGATGAGCGCGGCGGCGGGCGGCAAAGCGGCGGCGACGGCATGGCCACCCGCCTCGCCCGGCAACACCGCCCGGTCAAAGGCCGCGCGCAAGAGCGCCACCGCCTCTTCGAGGTCGGCATAGACCAGCCGCAGACAGCACAGCGTCTCGGCCATGTCGCTGATCCGCGCCAGCGCCTCGCCATGTTCGCCCGGGTCGGCCATGTTCTGTTCGATCATGTGGCGGATCGCCTCGCCGCGCGGCAGGGCGTGCAGGCGGGCCGGTCCCTTGGGCCGGCGGTCGAGCAGGATCAGCGCCGAGAGTGGCGCGCGGCTGCCATGCGGCGCGATGGTGGGCGCCGTGACATAGGCATAACAGTCGTCATGCAGCGCGGTATGGGTCGCCACATGGCTGCGAAAGCCGGGGCTGCTGCGCGGTGGCAAGGGCAGGCGCAGACGCGGCGCGATGCCCAGCCCCACCGCGAGCCCGTCGGGAAGGATCGGCAGGATGTCGTCACAAAAGACCTTCATGTCGGCCTCGGCGGTCAGCCGCGCCATCAGCGTGCTCTTGCCCGCATGGGCCTGGCCGGTGAGGGCGACCAGATGGCCTCCGATCAGCGCCGCGCCGCAATGCAGCACAACGCTGCCGGGCCGTTCCTCGAACCAGGCCTGGGCAATGTCGGCGATCACGCCGCAAACGGCGCTCGCGGCCGGCAGACCGGTCAGCGGCGCGTCAAGAAAGGGCGAGCCGAGGTCAAAGCCCCTGCCCCGGCGGACCACGACCGAGGTCAGGTCCTGTGCGGGGCCCGCGGCGGCGATGTCGGGCTCCCAGCCTCTGATCGCGGTCATCAGGCCCGCCAGCACCTCGGGCGCGTCCTGCAGCAGGACAGGCGCGGACACGCCGGGATAGCGCAGGTGCATCGCGGATGGGGTGGGCGCAGGTCGGGGCAGAGGCTGTGCCCCTGCCCGTTCCCAGGAGGCCATGTGCGGACCCGGTTTCATGTCAGATCAGCCCGAGAAGCTGGAGCATCCACAACGGCATGTCATCGGTGTTGCCCGGACGCGAGGGCTGCGAGCCGCGCACGGACTGCGACGGACGGCTCGGGCGCGAGGGGCGGCTCGGGCGCGAGGGGCGGCTCGGGCGCGAGGGGCGCGAGGGGCGGCTTGCGCCAGAGGCCTGTGCCGGGCTCATGTGCAGCATGACGGGCGCGACATAGGCCGTGCCGACAGCCAGGCCCAGCTTCGCAAACATGCGGCGACGGGTCAGATCGGGTTTGTCGGTCAGGTCAGTCATGTCAGTCTTCCTTTTCTGGTCAGGTCGGCTGCTTTCCTGGCAGCGACACCAGGCAAACGCCGCAGCCTGCGGGTTTATTCCCCCTTGCGGCAGAAAAATGCTCTCCGGGGCGACGGGTCCAGTTTCGGGCCAGCATCGGGCCAGCATCGGGCCAGCATCGGGCCAGCATCGGGCCAGTTTCGGGCCAACATCGGGCCAGCCTTCAGCGAGGGCGCGGGGCAAGATTGCCGCTGGCATGGGCGCGGGCTCTGTCATAGCCTTTGCCGCGCGGTATAAAGGAGATCTGCATGGCGACCGAAGCGGCGGCCCATGGGCCCGATCTTGTGGCGATCGTCACGCTTCTGGGGGCGGCGGTCATCGCGGTGCCGCTGTTCAAGCGGCTGGGGC
The DNA here is from genome assembly GCA_009993005.1 of Rhodobacterales bacterium. GTDB lineage: Bacteria > Pseudomonadota > Alphaproteobacteria > Rhodobacterales > Rhodobacteraceae > JAACUH01. The sequence goes on along the minus strand of JAACUH010000023.1, from coordinate 4,702 downwards.
TGGGGTCGGTGCTGGGCTATCTCGCCGCAGGGCTCGCCATCGGGCCCTATGGCATCGCGGTGTTCAGCGATGCGACGGCGATCCTGCAAGTCGCCGAGCTTGGCGTGGTGATGTTCCTCTTCATCATCGGGCTCGAGATGCAGCCGTCGCGGCTCTGGGCGATGCGGCGCGATATCTTTGGCCTCGGGCTGACGCAGGTGCTGGTCTGCATGGCGCTGTTGTCCTGGGTGGGCGTCGCGCTGGGCTATGACGCGGCGCCTTCGCTGATCGCCGGCACCGGCTTTGTGCTGACCTCGACCGCCATCGTGATGCAGATGCTGGGCGAACGGCGCGACCTCGCCACACCGAGGGGGCAGCGGATCATCTCGATCCTGCTGCTCGAGGATCTGGCGATCGTGCCCCTGCTGGCGCTGGTGGCGTTCCTCGCCCCCGGCGGCGAGGAGGTGACGCTGTCCGAACGGCTGACCGGCGTGGCGGTGGGCCTTGGCGCCATCGCGGCGCTGGTGGTGGCGGGGCGCTGGCTGCTCAACCCGCTGTTCCGCATCCTCGCCGCCGCACAGGCGCGCGAGGTGATGACGGCGGCGGCGCTGCTGGTGGTGCTGGGCGCGGCGCTGGGCATGCAGATCGGCGGGCTTTCGACCGCGATGGGGGCGTTTCTGGCGGGGGTGCTGCTGTCGGAATCGACCTTCCGCCACCAGCTCGAGGCGGATGTGGAGCCGTTTCGCGGCATCCTTCTGGGTCTCTTCTTCCTTGCCGTGGGCATGTCGCTCGACCTTGCCGTCATCGCGGCCAACTGGGCGCTGGTGCTGGGGAGCGTCGCGGCCTTCCTGCTGCTGAAATCGGCGGGCATCTACGGCGTCGCCCGGCTTTTTCGCGCAAGCCACGCAGAGGCGCTGGAGCGCACCGCGCTGATGGCGCAGGGGGGCGAGTTTGCCTTTGTGCTTTATGCGGCGGCGCTGGCGGTGGGGCTGATCAACCCGACCGACAACGCGGTGCTGACGGCGATCATCATCGTGTCGATGGGGCTCACGCCCGTGATCGTGATCCTGCATGACCGCCTGCGGCCCGTGGCCCCGACCGACATGAGCGGAATGCAGCCGCCCGAGGATCTGCGCGCCCAGGTGCTGCTGATCGGCTTTGGCCGCTTTGGCCAGATCGTGAGCCAGCCCTTGCTCGCGCGCGGCTATGATGTGTCGATCATCGACATGGACACCGAGATGATCGGGGTCGCGGGCAGCATGGGGTTCAAGGTCCATTTCGGTGATGGCGGGCGGCTCGACATCCTGCATGCGGCGGGGGCCGGTCATGCCCGCGCGGTGCTGGTCTGCATCGACGACAAGGCCGCCGCGAGCCGGATCGTCCATCTGCTCAAGGCCGAATACCCGCTGATCCCGGTCTTTGCGCGCGCCTTTGACCGGGGTCACGCGATCGAGCTGATCCATGCCGGGGCCGACTATCATATCCGCGAGATGTTCGAATCCGCGCTGGCCTTTGGCGTCGAAACGCTCGGGCATCTGGGCGAGAGCGGCGAGGTGATCGCCGAGACCATCGCCGAAGTGCGCCGCCGCGACGGCGAAAGGCTCGCCATGCAGGTGACAGGCGGCATCTATTCGGGCCGCGAATTGCTGCTGGGCAATGTGCGGTCCGGTCAGGTCTGACGCCGGGAAAGTGACAGGGCGGGGAATGCCCCCGCCCTGTCGTCCGTCCCGTGAGTGGTCAGAAATCAGCCGCGACGGTTGCGGCGCGGCCGCGCCGGACGGTTGGGACGCGACGGGCGCGCCGGGCGGTTGGGCCGCGACGGGCGCGCCGGACGGTTCGGACGCGACGGGCGCGCCGGACGGTTGGGCCGCGACGGGCGCGCCGGACGGTTCGGACGCGACGGGGCCGAGGGACGCGACGGGCGCGCCGGGCGGTTGGGACGCGACGGGGCCGAGGGGCGCGAGGGGCGCGCCGGGCGGTTGGGGCGCGAGGGGGCCGAAGGACGCGAGGGCGCCGAGGGACGCGAGGGGGCCGAGGGACGCGACGGGGTCGAGGGACGGCTCACCGGGCCGGCCTGCGCGGCGTCGAGGTGCAGCATAACCGGGGCGGCATAGGCAGCGCCGGCAGCGAGGCCAAGCCGGGTCAGCAGCGCACGGCGGGAGAGCTTTGGGGTCTTGGTGTCGTTGGTCATGGTGTCCATCCTTGTTTCCAGGTGCCACCGCGGCGTGTTTCGCAGCGGCGATACCCAGAGAACGCACCATGGCGGGGGTTATTCCCCCGACTTGTCGTTTTTACACACCAAGACACCAGCGCATGACCGCCTTTTGCGCGTGAAGGCGGTTTTCGGCCTCGTCAAAGATGACCGAATGCGGGCCGTCCATGACCTCGCTCGTCGCCTCGTCGTCACGATGCGCGGGCAGGCAATGCATGAAGAGCGCGTCGGGCTTTGCCGCTGCCATCAATGCGGCATTGACCTGATAGCCGCGCAACTGGTTGTGGCGGCGTTCGCGCGCGCTGACCGGGTCATGCATCGACACCCAGGTGTCGGTGACGACCAGATCGGCGCCGGCGACGGCCTTGAACGGGTCGCGCTCGATCGTGACCTGCACGCCCTTGGCGCGGGCCTCGTCGAGGAACACCCGTTCGGGGTCGAGCGGCTCTGGCCCGGTAAAGGTGAGGTCAAATCCGAACTGCCCCGCCGCATGGGCAAAGCTGGCAAAGACATTGTTGCCGTCGCCCGACCAGACCACCTTGCGCCCGGCGATCGGGCCGCGATGTTCCTCGAAGGTCATGATGTCGGCCATGATCTGGCAGGGATGGGTGCGGTTGGTGAGCCCGTTGATGACCGGCACGGTGGCGTGTTCGGCCATCTCGAGCAGCGTCGCCTCTTCGAAGGTGCGGATCATGATGAGATCGACATAGCGCGACAGCACGCGGGCGGTGTCGGCGATGGTTTCGCCATGACCCAATTGCATGTCGGCCCCCGAAAGCACCATGGTCTGCCCGCCCATCTGCCGCACGCCCACGTCAAAGGAGACGCGGGTGCGGGTCGAGGGCTTTTCGAAGATGAGCGCGACCATGCGGCCGGTCAGCGGGGTCTCGTCATCCTCCATCCCGCGGGGGCGGCCGCCGCGGGCATCCTTCATCCTGCGGGCATGGTCGATCATTTGCCGCAGGGCTTTGGGGGAAGTCTTGTTGATGTCGAGGAAGTGCTTCATCGGTTCAGCTTTCGTGGCGGGCGCCGGGGGTTTCACACCCCCGGACCCCCGTGGGATATTTGTGGCCAAAAGATGGGGTGGCCGGACAGCAGCGGGGCCGGGGTCAGGCGGCGGCCTGTGCGACGGCCGAAGCGGCGGTGTCGAGTCGTCGGAGCGCCTCGGCGATGTCATCCTCGGGGATGTTGAGCGGCGGCAGGATGCGGATCACGTTGTCGGCGGCGGGCACGGTGAGCACGCCGGCGGCGTAGCCTGCCTTGACAATGTCGGTGTTGGCGGCGCGGCATTTGAGCCCGATCATCAGGCCCTGCCCGCGCACGGCCTCGAACACGTCCGGGTGGCGCGCGACAAGGCTGTCGAGGCCCTGGCGGAACTGGCCTGCCTTGCGGTTGACCTCGGCGAGGAAGGCGTCGTCGGCCACGATCTCCATCACCCGCGCGCCCACCGCGCAGGCCAGCGGGTTGCCGCCATAGGTGGAGCCGTGGGTGCCCGCCGTCATGCCGGAGGCGGCGTTTTCGGTGGCGAGCACCGCGCCGAGCGGGAAGCCGCCGCCGATGCCCTTGGCCACCATCATGATGTCGGGGGTGATGCCCGCCCATTCATGGGCAAAGAGCCGCCCGGTGCGGCCCATGCCGCATTGCACCTCGTCGAGGATCATCAGCACGCCGGTCGCGTCGCACAGGTCGCGCAGGCCCTTGAGGCAGGCGTCGGGCATGGGCCGGATGCCGCCTTCGCCCTGCACCGGTTCGACCAGCACGGCGCCCACGTCGGCGTCGCGGATCGCGGCGTCGAGCGCGGCATGATCGCCCCAGGGCAGATGGGTGAAGCCGGGCAGCAGCGGGCCGAAGCCATGCGTCATCTTTTCCGACCCGGCGGCGGCGATGCCGGCGGAGGAGCGTCCGTGGAACGACCCTGTGAAGGTCAGGATGCGGGTGCGGTCGGGCCGGCCCCGGTCGAACCAGTACTTGCGCGCCATCTTGACGGCGAGTTCGCAGGCCTCTGTCCCGGAATTGGTGAAGAACACCGTATCGGCAAAGGTGGCTGCGACCAGCAGGTCGGCGAGGCGCTGTTGCGCGGGGATCTGGTAGAGGTTTGACACATGCCAGAGCTTGCCCGCCTGCGCGGTCAGGGCGGCCACGAGGTCAGGATTGGCATGGCCGAGCGCATTGACGGCGATCCCCGCGCCAAGGTCGAGGTAGCGTCGCCCGTCATCCGTCACGAGCCAGGCGCCCGCCCCTTCGACAAAGGACAGCGGCGCACGGTTGTAAGTCGGCAGGATCGTGGGGATCATGGGATTTGTCCTGAAATGTCAGACCTTGTTCGTGCCGGAGGCGTTGCGATGTGTCAACGACGCAATGCCATGACCGGGCCGATTTGCGCCCAGTGATTCGCCCGGACCCTTGCCCGCGCGGATCACGGGTGTGCGGCCACGGGCTGTGGAACGGCGTCCCGGACCGAGGCCCCCCAGCCCGCGGGGGCATCGGCGGACCCAAGCCGGGCCGTCCAGG
>JAACUH010000028.1 GCA_009993005.1 Rhodobacterales bacterium | reverse complement strand
CCCGGTCACGGCGCCCCGATCACGGCCTGCCGCGACCCGGCGCACCTTGCCGCGGCACAGCTTGACACGGCACAGCTTGCCACGGCACAGTCCCACCCCACAGAAGGCCCGCAGCATGTTGCGGGCCATTTTGTTGCGCATTGGCCGTCGTTTGCGTCATTTTCGTCTGCCTGGTCAGGTGCCGGTAACCGATTTGCGCGATGATATTGGATAGCAGATGCACAATCGGTATCGATTGCCATATGACGTTCCGGCGCGAACAGCGCGTTACGGGCCCAACGGCTCAAAAGAAAGGTTCTGAGACATGATCTCGATGAAACGGCTTGCCACCTCTTCCGCGCTCGTTCTGGCGTTCGCGGTGCCTGCCAAGGCCCAGGACATGGACTATGAGTTGATCAACAACTCGGGCGCGACCCTGATGGAGTTCTACAGCTCGCCCGCCGATGTGGGCGTGTGGGAAGATGACATCCTCGGCGCCGACGTCCTGCCCGACGGGTCGCGCGCGTCGGTGACCATCGCCGATGGCCGCGCGCAATGCGACTATGACCTGCGTCTGGTGTTCGATGACGGCGAGGTTCTCGAAGATACGGTGAACATCTGCGAACTGGGCAGCTACACCATCAACTGAATGTCGTGTGTGTCGGCCGGGTTATTGGTCGGCAAGGGCGCGTCGGGTCACACCGGCGCGCCTTTTGCCATCTGCCCGGCATGGCTCGGCGCGCAGCCCGCATCCGCGGGTCAGGAGGGCGGGGTCGGCGCACTGTCCTGCAAGGGCAGGCGCAGGTCAAAGCGGCCGCGCACCGGCGAGGCCCGCGTCGCGGCACCGGCCGCGCCGACCGGGCCGGAATAGTCGCCCGCGATCCGCAGCCACGGCCATTCGACCTGCATCCGGGTCAGGGTGACGCTCATGCCGTCGTTGCTCGACCCGTCCCAGCTCTGACCGTCGGGGGCCCGCATCTGGAACCATAGGTAGGTGGCCCTGCCCCCCTGCACATCGATCTGGAGCGTCAGGACGCTGCCATCGGCATGATCGCCCCGCGCCGTCAGGGTCGCATCGCGAGGCGTGTCGGCATAGCCACTCCAGCTGCTTTCCCGGCCGGCGTGGTCTCTGCGCACGGCAAAGTCATGGGTCTGCCCGCCGTTGCGCAGCGTGATTGTCCCCAGATCCTGCGCAGCCACAGCCGAACCAAGGACTATCCCCACAAGAACCGCAAGCCACCGCATCGTCCAGCCTCCACCCAGTGTTTGCCTGACGCTAGCGGCCCGCAGGTCTTTGCGCAATCACGCTGGCAAGGCGGTTCACACCGGCGGCAAAGCGCAGTAGGTCGGGGCGGTCCGACCCCTCTGGCCAACGGAACCCCTGCGATGCCTTTCACCCTCGCCACATGGAACATCAATTCGATCCGCCTGCGCGAGAGCCTCGTCGCGCGGTTGCTGGCGGAAGAGACGCCCGACATCCTCTGCCTGCAGGAATGCAAGGCGCCGGTGGACAAGATCCCCCTCGAGCAGTTCCGCGCCCTGGGCTACACCCACATGGTCGCGCGCGGGCAAAAGGGCTATAACGGCGTCGCGATCCTGTCGAAACTGCCGCTGACAGATGCGGGGAGCGAGGATTTCGCGCAGCTCGGCCATGCGCGCCATGTGGCCGCGCGGCTCGACAGCGGCGTGGTGATCCACAATTGCTATGTGCCCGCGGGCGGCGACATCCCCGACCGCAAGGAAAACGAGAAGTTCGGCCAGAAGCTCGACTACCTCACCCAGATGCGCGACCATTTCCGCACCACCCTGCCCGCCCGCGCGATCCTGGTGGGCGACCTCAACATCGCGCCGCGCGAGGATGACGTCTGGAGCCACAAGGCCCTGCTCAAGATCGTGTCGCACACGCCCATCGAGGTTGCACATCTGGGCGAGACGCAGGAGGCGGGCGGATGGGTCGATGTGACGCGCGCCGATATTCCCACGGGGTTGCTCTATAGCTGGTGGTCCTACCGTGCCGCCGACTGGGACGCGGCGGACAAGGGGCGCAGGCTCGACCATATCTGGGCCACAGCCGATATCGCCGGTGCCGCGCATGGCAGCCGCATCCTGCGCGCGGCGCGCGGCTGGACGCAACCCAGCGACCATGTGCCGGTCTTTGCGACCTTTGATCTCTAGCGACCCACGGCCGCGCGTCGGCCCGGTAAAGCGGTGAGGCGGTCAGGCGCAGCGCGAAAAATGGGCTGTGTTGGCGTATCTGCCCGAAAAAGTTGCAGTTGCCCCGATAGTTTCTGCGCCCGCAAAGCTCTGCGTTGCGGCCTGCCGTCACGCTGTTCTTGATGATCGGCGTGGCGGCCCGACCGGCCCCACAGACGGCCTGAAAGATGTCGCGTGAGGATGCAATCCGGCAAGATGACAACCCCCACGCGACTGCAACGTAAAAGCTGCCTCAGTGACCTAGCATCGGGGGGGATGGATGCAAGTCTTTGCGATTGCTCCGTCACACTGCGCTGGCCCTGCGGCACATGACCGGGGACTGGATACATGACGATGACACCCAAACTGGCGGCCCTGTCGGCCGTGGCCATCATGGCCTCTGCGGGCGGCGCGCTCGCGCAGGATTGCCCGATCAAGGTCGGCGTGCTGCACTCGCTCTCGGGCAGCATGGCGATTTCGGAAACGACGCTCAAGGACGTGATGCTGATGCTGATCGCCCAGCAGAACGCGGCCGGGGGCCTTCTGGGCTGCCAGATCGAGCCGGTGGTCGTGGACCCTGCCTCTGACTGGCCGCTCTTTGCGGAAAAGGCGCGCGAGTTGCTGACCGTGAACGAGGTCGATGTGATCTTTGGCAACTGGACCAGCGTGAGCCGCAAATCGGTGCTGCCGGTGCTCGAAGAGCTCAACGGCCTGCTGTTCTACCCCGTGCAATACGAGGGCGAGGAATCGAGCCGCAACGTGTTCTACACCGGCGCCGCGCCGAACCAGCAGGCGATCCCGGCGGTGGACTATTTCCTCGAAGAGCTCGGCGTTGAGACCTTTGCCCTGCTCGGCACCGACTATGTCTATCCGCGCACCACGAACAACATCCTGCAGGCCTACCTGATCTCCAAGGGGATCCCGGAGGAAAACATCTTTGTCAACTACACCCCCTTCGGCCATTCCGACTGGGCGACGATCGTGGGCGATGTCGTGGCACTGGGCGCGGGCGGCCAGCAGGTCGGCGTGATCTCGACCATCAACGGCGACGCCAACATCGGCTTTTACAAGGAACTCGCCGCCGCTGGCGTCAGCGCCGATGACATTCCCGTCGTGGCCTTCTCGGTCGGTGAAGAAGAGCTTTCGGGCCTCGACACCTCCGAGCTTGTCGGCCACCTTGCCGCCTGGAACTACTTCCAATCCGCCGATACCGAGGCCAACGCCGCCTTTATCGAGGCGTGGAAGGCCTTTGCCGGGCCCGAGCGCGTGACCAACGACCCGATGGAGGCGCATTACATCGGCTTCAACATGTGGGTGAATGCGGTCACGCAGGCCGGCACCACCGATGTCGATGCCGTGCGCGCGGCGATGTATGGGCAGGAGTTTCCGAACCTGACCGGCGGCACCGCGGTGATGCTGCCCAACCACCACCTCGCCAAGCCGGTGCTGATCGGCGAAATCCGCGCCGATGGCCAGTTCGACATCATCAGCCAGACCGGCGAGGTCGAAGGCGACGCCTGGACAGACTACCTGCCCGAAAGCGCGGTGCTGACCAGCGACTGGCAGACGTTGGGCTGCGGCATGTACAACACCGAGACCAACACCTGCGTGCAGCTCACGTCGAACTACTGATGTGACCGCCGGATGCGCGGCCCCGCCGCCGCGCATCCCCCCCACTGCCCGCCCATCCCTGCCCGCCCATCCCTGCCCGCCCATCCCTGCCCGCCCATCCCTGCCCACCCCGTCAGGACATCCCGATGCTCCGTGCCCTCTTCTTCGCCATGTCCCTGTGGCTGGTCACACCTGCCCTGCAGGCCCAGACCCCGGCCCAGACCCCGGCCCAGAC
>JAACUH010000027.1 GCA_009993005.1 Rhodobacterales bacterium | reverse complement strand
AGCCCGGTGCGGACCAGCAAGGCCGGTCGGGCCAGGGCCAGGGCACCGGCGAAAATGGCGAACAGGGCCAGCAGGACGGCAACGGTCAGGGCGGCGAGGGCGGCGAGGACGGCACCGCACAAGGCTCGCTCGCAGACCGCCAGCAGGCGCTGCGGCGCGAGCTTGACCGCCAGCGCGGCAACCTGCCCGGCCTGACCGGCGAAGAGGCCGAGGCCGCGCGCCGCGCGCTCGAACGCGCCGAGGGTGCGATGGACGGCGCCGAAGAGGCGCTGCGCAACGATGACCTCGCCCGCGCGATCGACCGCCAGGCCGAGGCGATGGAGGCACTGCGGGACGGGCTGCGCAGCCTGGGCCGCGCGCTCGCTCAGAACGACATGCAGCAACAAGGCGAAGGTCAGCAGACCGGCGACGCCACCAGCCGGATCGAACCGATGCGCCGCGACCCGCTGGGACGGCAGCTTGGCAATTCGGGTCAGTATGGAACCGACGAGAACATGCTGGGCAGCGGTGACATCCAGCGCCGGGCAGAAGAGCTTCTCGGTGAAATCCGCCGCCGCGCCGGTGAGCTCGAGCGGCCCGAGGATGAGCGCAACTATCTGCGGCGACTGCTCGACCGGTTCTGACAGGCCGGCCGTTCAGCTTTCGCTGTCGGACAGGCCTGCGACGATCCGCTGCAATTGCAGGTCGAGCCAAAGCCGCCCGTTATCCACGCCGTCCACATAGCGCGACAGCACCGGCGCCGTCTGGGGCAGCGCCGCGATGATGCGGGGGGCGGCAACATAGGCGGCGGCCAGCACCAGCGCGATGGCCAGAACAGAGCCAAAGCCGAACCGGAAGCCGCGCTTGCGCTCTTCGATCAGCTCTTCGGGGGCAGGGGGAAGCCCATCTTGCCGGTCGCTCGCCGAGCGCAAGGTCGAGTTGATCTCTTCGATGTCGGGCAGCAGTTCGCGGCGCGAGGCGTTGGCGTTCGGCGCAGGATCGCCGCGCAACCTCGCCGTGCGGCGTCGCACCTCATCCGCGCGGCTGTCCTCGCTCGCCTCGGGCGCGGGCAGGCCCAGATCGGGCTGGCTTTCCAGACCGCCGGCGCGGGCCTGCGCGGCAGCGCGTTCCGCGGCGCGGGCGGCCTCTTCGCGGGCGGCCTCTTCGCGCAGGATCTCGGCAATCTCGGGGGACATGGTACGCAGGGTCGGCGTTTCGGCCGCAGGAGGCGCGGCCATTGCCGCGACGGCGGCGGCGACCGGATCAGCCGGTTCGGGCTCAGGCGCAGGTTCGGGCTCAAGTGAGGGCGCGGGCATCTCCCCGGCAGGGTCATCGGGCCCGAAATCGGCAAGATCGACCTCGTTTTCGACGTCGATGTCCGCATCCATCGCGGTATCGCCCCAGTCATCGGCAATGGCGGGTTCAGGATCGGGTTCGGGGTCGCGCACCGAAGCGGACTCTGGCGCAGACTCTGGCGCGGGCTGCGGTTCACGGGCGCGCGACGCGACACCGCGCCCCTCCTCGGCGGCCGCAGAGGCGCCGGGCGTCTCGAACCAGGTGTGGCCGCAGTTCGAGCACTGGACATCCCGACCGGCCGCCGGGATCACGTCATCGGCAACCTCGTATTGCGCACCGCAATTCGGGCAGATCAGCCGCATTTTCCAGTCCCTCTGCCCCAAGGTTGCCGGTTTTCCCGCAACTCTTGTTAACAATCTAGCAATGATCCGCGCAATCGCCAAGGATAAGCGACATCCGCCGCTGCCAGCGTCATTGAAACCTGTGACCGATTTCGGCACAAGGGGACGTAGATATGGGGGTGGCCGGTGATCGAGCTACGCAATGTGGCCTATAGTTATGGCGGGGCAGAGCTTTTCTCCGACCTGTCGCTCGTGCTTGGGCCCGGTTCCTTCCATTTTCTGACCGGTCCGTCGGGCGCAGGCAAGACCACCCTACTCAAGCTCTGCTATGGTGAATTGACGGCGTCATCGGGCGAAGTGCTGCTTTTTGGGGCAGATGCACGCGCGATGGACCGCGACATGGTCGCCCTCGCGCGCCAGCGGATCGGCGTCGTGCATCAGGACTGCCAGTTTCTCGACCATCTGCCGCTGGCCGAGAATGTGGCCCTGCCGCTCACCGTGGCCGGGCGCAAGGGCGACGCGGCGCAGGATCTGGCGGATCTGCTGGGCTGGGTCGGGCTGACGGCGCAGGCCGGGCAACTGCCGCCGCAACTGTCGGGTGGCGAGAGGCAGCGCGCGGCGCTGGCGCGGGCGGTCATCATGTCGCCCGATGTGATCCTCGCGGACGAGCCTACCGGCAATATCGACTGGGAGATGTCGCAGCGCCTGCTCACGCTGCTGATCGAACTCAACCGCATGGGCAAGGCGGTGCTGGTCGCCACGCATGACCTCAACCTCATCCGCGCGGCCAAGGCGCAGGTGCAGGCACGGGTGCTGCGGCTGCGCGGCGGGCGGCTGCAATCGGCGGGGGTGGACCTGTGAGGGTCCGGGCCGGCAACACGCTGGGCATGGCGCTGTCGCTGGTGGCGGGCGACAAGCAGGCCGACCGTGCCGTGCCGCCGACCGGGTTTACCGCGCAACTCACGGTGTTCGCGGCGGGCGCGATGGCCTTTCTCGCGGTCTTTGCGCTGGCGCTGTCGCTGGCGACAGGGCGGCTCGCCGACCGCTGGGCGGCCGAGCTTGCCCGGACCTCGACCCTGCGCATCTCGGCGCCCGCCGACCAGATGGCGGCGCAGACGCAGGCCGCGCTGCGCCTGTTGCAAACGACGCCCGGCGTGGCCGAGGCGCGCGCGCTGACAGCCGACGAACAGCGCGACCTGCTCGAGCCGTGGTTCGGACCCGACCTGCCGGTCGAGACCCTGCCGATCCCGCAACTGATCGAGATCGTGGAGACCGGCGAAGGCTATGACGCCATCGGCCTGCGCGCGCGGTTGCAGGCCGAAGTGCCGGGCGCGTTGCTTGACGACCATACCCGGTGGCGCGAGCCGCTGGTCGCAGCGGCGGGGCGGCTGCGGGTGCTGGGCTGGCTGGCCATCGGGCTGATCGCCGCCGCCACCGCCGCAATGATCACGCTGGCGGCGCAGGCGGCGCTGTCGGCCAATGCGCAGGTGATCCGGGTGTTGCGGCTGGTGGGCGCCCGCGATGTCTATATCGCCCGCGCTTTTGTCCGCCGTTTCACCCTGCGCGCGCTGTCGGGTGCGGCGGTGGGGACGGTCGCGGGGATGCTCGCCGTCCTGTTGCTGCCCGACGCCGATGTCGCGGGCGGGTTTCTCACCGGGCTCGGTTTTTCCGGCTGGCACTGGGTGCTGCCGCTGCTGATCCCGCCTCTGGCGGCACTCGTGGCCTTTGCCGCGACCCGCGCCGCCGCGCTGCGGTCACTCAAGGAGCAGTCATGACATATGCCTGGCGCTGGCTGCGGTCGCTCGTTTTCGTGGGGCAGATGTATTTCGCGATGCTGCCCATCGCCATCGTGTTCCTGCCCTGGGCGATCGTCAGCCGGGCCGGCGCGCTTGCCGCCTGCCACGCCTATTGCCGCTGGGTGCGCTGGACCGCAGGCTGGATGATCGGCCTGCGGACCGAAGTGCGCGGCGCGCCCCCGACCGACGAAGTGCTGGTGGCGGCGAAACACCAGTCCTTCCTCGACATCATCATGATCTTTTCCGCCATCCCCCGCGGCAAGTTCATCATGAAGAAAGAGCTGATCTGGGCGCCGATCCTGGGCCAATACGCGCTGCGCATCGGCTGTGTGCCGGTGGACCGGGGCAAGCGGGGCGCCGCGATCAAGCAGATGGTCGCCGATGTCGCGGCGGGGCGCGCGCAGGCCGGGCAGCTCATCATCTTTCCGCAGGGCACGCGGATCGCGCCGGGGGTCAGGGCGCCCTACAAGATCGGCACAGGGGTTCTTTATCAAGAGCTCGCGCAGGATTGCGTGCCGGTCGCCTGCAATGTTGGCGTGTTCTGGCCGCGCAAGGGGATCTACCGCAAGCCGGGGCTGGCGGTGGTCGAGTTCCTGCCGCGTATCCCT
>JAACUH010000182.1:418-1053 GCA_009993005.1 Rhodobacterales bacterium | reverse complement strand
CAGCGGAGCCGAAGCTGACCAACTGGCCGACGCGCTTGAGGCGCTGGTGGCCGACCGGTTTGGTGAAGACTACTGAGGCGCACCGGATCAAGAGGGCTTACGCTTCGTGCAGGATCTTCCCCATAAAACTCGATTTTCGGATGAACCCGGGTTTCGGCCCTTCGACAAGCGGCGCTTGTCCTATGCCAGCACCTTTCCCAATCGGTGGAAGGCCGTCGCGATCCGGGTGCTGGAATGGATGACCGGAAAGATCACCCTGCTGCGCCTGATCCACCGCTTCGAGCACAGCGAAAAAGAGGTCGGTCAGGCGTTCTGGTCCAAGGCGCTGCGGTTCATGGGGATCGTGGTCGAGACCCCGGACGAGCAATATGCCCATATTCCGCCGACCGGGCCGGTGGTGGTGGTCTCGAACCATCCGCACGGGCTGGTGGATGGCATGGTGCTGGGCGAGCTGATCGGGCGGGTGCGCACCGATTACAAGATTCTGACCCGCTCGCTGATTTCCGGCATTTCGGAAGTCAGCGAATTTCTGATTCCGGTGCCGTTTCCGCATGAAGAAAACATGCTGGAAAAGGGGCTCGAGATGCGCCGCGAGGCTATGGAAATCCTCGCGCGCGGCGGCGTCGTGGTGCTGT
>JAACUH010000182.1:0-388 GCA_009993005.1 Rhodobacterales bacterium | reverse complement strand
GCGGCGTCGTGGTGCTGTTTCCCGCCGGGGCCGTGGCCACCACGACCGGCTGGTGGGGCGAGGCGGTCGAGCGCGAATGGCACCCCTTTACCGCCAAGATGATCTGCCGCAGCCAGGCGACGGTGGTGCCGATCTTCTTTCCCGGCCACAATTCGGCCGCCTATCAGGTTGCCAACCACCTGTCGCCGGTCCTGCGCCAGGGGCTGCTGATCCACGAGATCGTCTATGCCCTGAACAAGCCGCAAAAGCCGGTGATCGGGGCCCCGATCCCGTGGCACGAGCTTGCCCCGCACGCCAGCAACCAGACCGAATTCGTGGCCTGGCTGCGCGCGCGCACCCTGGCGCTGAAGGAACATCCGCACGCGTAACGCTCACCGGGTCGGCACCG
>JAACUH010000072.1 GCA_009993005.1 Rhodobacterales bacterium | reverse complement strand
CGAGTTCTTCAGCACCGGAAAACAGCCCTTCGACGAACCCATCGAGTTCCTGCCGACGGATCAGCGCCAGCTGAGCAAGCCCGTCGCGCTTGGTCGAACTGCCACAGGTGGCGTTCGCACCTGTCAGGGTCGATCGCATGGATGCGCCCTGCGGGAATGTCGCATCAGAACAAAAGCTTGCGCCGCGCCTCCCAGAGCGGGCTTTCCGGGACGGCGAACCGTTCCTGGACACGGAAATCAACCTGTGCTGCGCCGCTGTCGGATAGCGGTGATGGCGGCGGCAGCATCAGGTTGCCGCGTCCCGCGCGACGGCCCAATCGCGATACCGGCGCAGCCCGCCTTCGAGATGCTGGCGCATCGCGGCGCGGGCGGCGTCGGGCTGGCGGGCGGCAATGGCCACGATGATCCTGGCATGTTCATCCTGGATCGTCGTCAGAAAGGCAGAGCGGTCTTCTTCTTCGACAAACCCGGCGCCCAGCGCCCGGCGCGGGATCAGCCGCTGCCCCATCTCGTCAACGAACAGGCGAAAGCGCTTGTTCTGGGTGGCGTCCGCGATGGCCCGGTGAAAGGCCACGTCGGCATCGGCCGACAGCCCATCCCCGGACTGCTGGCGGGCGAACAGCGCATTGGCCTGTTCGATCCGCAAGAGGCCGCTTTCGGTGCGCCGCTCGGCCGCGAGACCGGCGGCCTCGATCTCGATGCTCATGCGGAACTCCATCAGTTCGAGCACCTCTCCGATGTCGTCGGGAAAGGCCATGAACATGGAGGAGGCGCCAATTCGAGGCGGTTCCTTGACATAGACACCACTGCCGCGCAGCGTGCGCACGCGGCCTTCGGCGGCGAGGCTGGCGATGGCTTCGCGCACCACGGGGCGGCTGACGGAAAACGTGGCGCAGAGCGTTTCCGTTGTCGGCAGCCGCGCCCCCGGCGCCAGCCCTTCGGCAGCGATCATCTGCACAATCCCCGCCTTCACGCGGTCGGTCATCCGCAGGGGAGCGGCGTTCTGAGCGGCGGCTTGCATCTGCGTCCACTGTTGCATCGGGCGACACAACAAGATGCCGCGCTATTCCCCTTCTACGCGCGAAATCTGGTTGTGACAACTTGATATTAGGCATATAACTTGATCGAAATCTCCTCCAGGCTGGAAAATCCATGTATATCGGCACACAATTGGGCGGCGACAAGCTGGAACAGCTTGGCGACCGGTATCTGCGGCAGTTGGCGCAGCTTGGCATCCGCCATGTCTGCATCGACCCGGTCGGAAACCCGCATGACTGGACCCGCGATATTCTCGCGCGCCATGTTGACCGGCTGGCGGCGGTGGGGCTAACGCTGGACATGGTGCAGCTCCCGCTCGCGTCCTCGGGCATCGACCGGGTGGACTCGCCCAATATCCTGCTGGGCAAATCGCCCGACCGCGACGGCGAGATCGACAGTATCTGCCACCTGATCGAGATGCTGTCGGACCTCGGGATCGGCGCCGCGAAATACAATCTCAACCTGCTGGGCATCCCGCGCACCCCGTCCGAGCGCGGGCGCGGTGGGGCGGTCCTGTCCACGTTCCGGCACGACCAGACGACGGATGACGACGTGCTCACCATCGCCGGCCATGTCGATGCCGACACATTCTGGGAGCGCGTGAGCTATTTTCTGGACCGCGTCGTGCCGGTGGCGGCAGCGTCCCGCGTGCGGCTGGCCTGCCACCCGCATGACCCGCTGACCCGGCCCGGCTATCGCGGCGTCGATCGGGTTCTGGGCACCGTCGAAGGGCTCAAGACCTTTGTCCAGATTGCGCAAAGCCCTTGGCATGGCTTGAACTTTTGCCAAGGCACCATTGCGGAAGGGCTGGAAAACCCGCGTGACGAGATTGCCGATGTCATCCGCTGGTTCGGCAGCCGCAACAAGATCTTCAACGTGCATTTCCGCAACATCAAGGGGGCGCGCCATTCCTTTACCGAGGTCTTTCCCGATGAAGGGGACATGTCGATGCCAGAGACGTTCCGCCTGTATCACGAGCTGGGCGTGGACTGCATGATCATGCCCGACCATGTGCCCGATATTGACGGCGCGGCGCCTTATGAAACCGCCTTTGCCTTTGCCTTTGGCTATATCATCGGGCTGTTTCAGGCCAATGGCCTTGACCCCTACGGGCCGTAGCGCGGCAGGGACGTGCACAGAAAAAAGCCCAGACCTTTCGGCCTGGGTATCGGCATGGGTATCGGTCTGGGGAGGGTCGCCGAAAGGGTGTTTCAGCCATGCGCCGCGATCAAGGCAGCAAGGGCGTCGCGTTCATCTGCCGCAAGATCGGTGAGCGGGCTGCGCACGGGACCGGCCGGATGACCGACCAGCGCGGTGCCGGCCTTGATGATCGACACGGCATAGCCCCGCTTGCGGTCGCGCAATGCGATCAGCGGCAGGTAAAAGCTTTTGAGCAGGCCGCGCACCGTGTCGCTGTCATGGGCGCGCACGGCGGCATAGAACCGCAGCGCAAGGTCGGGGACGAAGTTGAACACCGCCGAGGAATAGGTTGTCACACCCATTTCCAGATAAGGCTGGGCAAAGACCTCGGCCGTCGGCAGGCCGCCGATATGGATCAGCCTGTCACCGGTGGCGGCCGCAACCTGCACCATCAGTTGCAGATCCCCGATCCCGTCCTTGTAGCCGATGAAATTGGGGCAGACTTCGGCAAGCTGCACAAGCGAGGCGGGCGTCAGCCGGGTATTGTCGCGCGCATAGTAGATCACGCCGATCCCGACAGCATCGCAGATCGCCCGCATATGGGCGATGATGCCCTCCTGTTCGGCAAAGACCAGGTAATGCGGCAGCACGAGGATCGCGGCCGCCCCGGCCTTTTCGGCGCGTTTGGCCAGATCGACAGCGATTCTGGTGCCATAGCCGACGCCCGCCAGCACCGGCACCGTCGGCGCGGCATGGTGGACAGCGGTGCGGATGACGGCGTCATATTCGTCAAGGCCGATCGAAAAGAACTCGCCCGTGCCACCGGCGGCAAAGAGCCCCGAGGACGGATAGGACGACAGCCATTCCAGCCGCGCCGCATAGCCGCGCAGGTCGAACTCTCCCGCCGCGTCAAAGTCGGTGACCGGGAAAGACAGCAGGCCCGCGCCAAGCGTCGATTTGAGTTGGTCGAAAGTCATGCCCGGCCCCGCGCAATATGCATTCATTGCAGGCCGTGATAGCCAGAGCAAACAGGGCTGTCAACGCATGAGATATGTCTAATCGTGAATTAGTATGATTCATTATTGACCCTTGTCAGAATCTCATCCAGTGTCGCTGCTGAGGTTCGCCGGCACATGGCCGGGACTGAACGTCATTGATGGGAGAGACGCAAAATGAGAGGGGAGGATCAATGAACATCGTGAAACAGTCAGTCTGGCGTGCGGCCCTTGCGGGCACGGCTTTCGTTGCGCTGATGGGGGCCGCCTGGGCGCAGGATTACAATCAGGCGCCGATGCTGGACCCGCTGGTCGCGGACGGCACGCTGCCCCCGGTCGCGGACCGGCTGGGCGCCAACCCGCGCATCGTTGCCCCGGTGAGCGAGGTCGGCGTCTATGGCGGCACATTCCGCGGCGGCATGGTCGGCGGCAACGACCGCAACCTCCTGCTCAAGTTCACTGGCTACGAGCCGCTTCTGGCCTGGGACAGGGACTGGACCGGCGCCGTGATCCCGAACGTGGCCGAAAGCTATGCCGTCAATGCAGACAGCACGCGGTTCACCTTTACCCTGCGCGACGGGATGCACTGGTCGGACGGGACGCCCTTTACCGCCGATGACATCGCGTTTTTCATCCAGGACATCCTGCCTGATCCGCTGCTGTTCCCGTCCAAGCCGACCTGGCTGCTGGTGGATGGCGAATTGCCCGGCATCGAGATCACCTCACCGACCGAATTCACGATCTACTGGTCCAAGCCCAACGGGCTGTTCATCAGCAATGTCGCCAGCGTGTTCGGCACGCAGCTTACCATGCTGAACAAGGCCTATTGCAGCCAGTTCCTGCCCAGCTACAACCCGCAGGCCGAGGCCATCGCCGCCGCCGCCGGTGCGGCCGACTGGTCAGAGCACATGGTGAACATGTGTGGCGTGGGGATCGAGAACATCCAGCGCTGGCGCAATCCCGACCGGCCCACGATCGAGGCTTTCCTGATCACCGAACCCTACGAGGCCGGGGCGACGCGCGTCGCATTCGCGCGCAATCCCTGGTATTGGAAGGTCGATACCGCATCCAACCAGCTTCCCTATATCGACGCGGCGACGTTTTCGGTCAACGCGGACGGGCAAACCGTGATTCTGGGTGTGCTGGCGGGCGAGATCGACTTTGAGGCGCGCCATACCACGACCGCCGCCAACCTGCCGGTCTATGTCGAAGGGCAGGAGGCGGGCAATTTCCACATCGTCACCCGCGCGCGCCCGATCAGCAATGCGATGTCGGTCGGCTTCAACCTGACCAGCGCGGACCCGGTCAAGCGCGAGATCTTTGGCGCGCGCGATTTCCGCATCGCGATGTCCCATGCCATCGACCGTCAGGCGATGATCGACGTGCTTTACTTCGGGGTGGGCGAGCCCAAGCAGATCGCGCCGATCGCGGGGTCGGTCGTTGCCAATGACCGGCTGGCCAATCAATACCTCGACTACGACACCGACCTTGCCAACCGGATGCTTGACGAGATGGGTCTGGACCAGCGCGGGTCCAACGGCCTGCGGCTGATGCCCGACGGGCGGCCGCTGGTCGTGTCGATCAACGCGATCCCGGCGCTTGGCAATGCCGTCGATGTGGGCGAGCTTCTGGTGCAATACTGGCAAAAGGTCGGGATTGACGCGCGTCTGGTGTCGATGGACCGCACCCGGTTCTTTGAAGAGATCCGCGCCAGTCAGCATGACGTGGCGCTGTGGCCCGGCACCTCGGGCGGCATTGACGCGCTGCTGAACCCCGAGGATTACATGCCGTTCAGCGAAGGGTCGATCTTTGGCGTGAAATGGGGCCAATATCGGGTGGGTGTCGCAGGCGGAGAGGCGCCGCCCGCGTATTTGCAGGACCAATGGAACCTTTACGAGCAGATCAAGGCCTCTGCCGACCCGGAACGCCAGCTTGCCCTGTTCCAGCAGATCCTAGAGATCAGCGCCGAGCAGTTCTATGGTCTGGGCATCAGTTCGGCGCAGCCGTCATTCGCGGTGGTGTCGAACCGGCTGGGCAATGTGCCCGATGGCACGCCTTCGGCCTGGCTCTACCCCGATCCGGGCCCGGAAAACCCCGAGCAGTTCTATATCAAGCCGTAGAAACCGCGTGATACAGTGACCTTGCGCCCGGACCGGTTCAGGCCCGGGCGCCCCTATGCGAGACAGGACGCCTTTCCCCATGCTGCGCTACATCGTGCAACGGCTTTTGGGCATGATCCCGGCGATGTTCGCCATTTCGCTGCTCACCTTCGTCATCATCCAGTTGCCGCCCGGCGACTTTGCCTCGACCTATGCCGCGCAGCTTGCCGAAACCGGCGTCACGGTCGATGATGCGGCGATGCAGGCCCTGCGCGACCGCTATGGGCTGGGCGACGGTCTGATGGTGCAATATGCCAAATGGGTCGGCGGCATCCTGCGCGGAGATTTCGGCATCAGCTTTGAATGGAACCAGCCGGTCAATCAACTGATCTGGCAGCGGATGGGCATGACGGCGCTGATCTCGGTGATGACGCTGCTGGTGATGTGGATCATCTCCTTGCCCATCGGCATCTATTCTGCGGTGTTCAAGTATTCGGTGACGGACTACATCGCCAGCGTGCTGGGTTTTCTGGGCATGGCGACGCCCAATTTTCTGGTCGCCATCGTGCTGCTCTACATCTCGAGCATGTGGTTCGGCGTGTCCGTGGGCGGCCTGCTGTCGCCCGACTATGTCAAGGCGCCGCTGTCATGGGGCAAGCTCGTCGATTTTCTGAGCCATGCCTGGATCCCGGTCTTTGTGCTGGGCACATCGGGGACGGCGGCCCTGATCCGGGTGATGCGGGCCAACCTGCTGGACGAATTGCACAAGCCCTATGTCGAAACCGCGCGGGCCAAGGGGCTGAGTGAGACCAGGCTCATCCTGCGCTATCCGGTGCGGGTGGCGATCAACCCGTTCATTTCGACGGTGGGCTGGGTTCTGCCGGCGCTGATTTCCGGCGAGTTGATCGTCTCGACTGTGCTGAACCTGCCGACCGCCGGCCCGCTGCTGCTTCAGGCGCTCAAGAGCCAGGACATGTATCTTGCCGGCGCGCTGATCTTGCTGAGCGGGGGGCTGGTCCTGATCGGCACCCTCGTTTCGGATGTCCTGCTGGCCCTCTCGGACCCCAGGATCCGCCTGTCATGACCGCGCCAGTGCCGCCAAGCGACGGGGCCGACCTGCTCGACCGCCAGACCGCAGCCGGGTCGCTGCACGCTGCCGGGCAATGGGCGCTGATCTGGCACAAGTTCCGCCGCCACAAGGTCGCCTATGCATCGCTGATCCTGGTCGGGCTGATCTACCTTGTCGCGCTCTTTGCCGAAGCACTCGCCCCCAGCGACCCCGGCAAGTTCGACCCGCGCTATACCTTTGCGCCGCCGCAGGCGATCAGCCTGTTCGCCCCCGACGGGGCGGGCGGCACGCGCTTTGTGCCGCATGTCACCGGCTTTGACATCACGCTGGACCAGCAAAGCTTTCGCCGGGTGTTTGTGCCGGATCCCGACCAGATCATCCCGATCGGCCTGTTCGTGCGCGGCGATCCCTACCGGATGTGGGGGCTGTTCGACACCGACCTGCATCTCATCGGCCCGCTTGATCCCGGTCAGCCGATGTTCCTGCTCGGCGCCGACCGTCTGGGGCGTGATCTGCTGAGCCGGATCATCCATGGCACCCGCGTTTCCATGTCGATCGGCCTTGTCGGCGTCGGGCTGTCGCTGTTCATCGGCATGGTTCTGGGCGGCGTTTCGGGCTATTACGGCGGGCTGACAGACCGCGCCATCCAGCGCGTGATCGAATTCATCCGGTCGATCCCGACGATCCCGCTGTGGCTGGGCCTTGCCGCCGCGATGCCCAAGGAATGGCCGCCGCTGCAAGTCTATTTCGCGATCCTGGTGATCCTGTCGCTGGTCGGCTGGACCGAAATCGCGCGCGTCGTGCGCGGCCGGTTCCTGAGCCTGCGGACCGAGGATTTCGTCATCGCGGCGCGGCTCGACGGGGTCAGCGAATACCGGCTCATCATGACGCATATGATGCCGTCGCTTTATTCCCACATCATCGCGGCGATCACGCTGGCCATTCCCAACATGATCCTGGCGGAAACCGCGCTCAGCTTTCTGGGGCTGGGGCTGCAACCGCCGATCGTGTCCTGGGGGGTGCTGTTGCAGGATACCCAGAACCTGCGCGCGATCACGCAGGCGCCCTGGCTCTTTGCGCCCGGCGTGGTGGTGGTGGTGGCGGTGCTGGCGCTCAACTTTCTGGGCGACGGGTTGCGCGATGCTGCCGACCCCTATGAAAAGTGATCCCCCGATGACCGACATCCTCCTGAAGGTCCGCCATGTGTCGGTGGATTTCCCGCTGCAAAAGGACATCGTCCATGCCGTGCGCGATGTGAGCTTTGATCTCAGGCGCGGCGAGACGCTCTGCGTCGTCGGCGAATCGGGTTCCGGCAAGTCGGTCACCGCACGCGCCGTGATGCAACTGGTGGCAGAGCCGGGCCGGATCGTTGCGGGGCAGGTGCATCTGGCGGGGCCGGACGGCGACACCGACATTGTGGCGCTGGGAAACCGCGGCGCTGCGATCCGCGCGATCAGGGGGCGGCGGATCGCGATGATCTTTCAGGAACCGATGACCAGCCTGTCGCCGGTGCATACGATCGGCCAGCAGATCATCGAGATGATCCGCCTGCACGAAAAGATCGACAAGGCCGACGCGCGCCGGCGCGCCGCCCAACTGCTCGACCGGGTCCGCATCCCTGATCCCGAGGCGGCGCTAGACCGCTATGCCTTTGAGTTTTCAGGCGGGATGCGGCAGCGCGCGATGATCGCGATGGCGCTGTCGTGCAACCCCGAAATCCTGATCGCGGATGAACCGACGACCGCACTTGATGTCACGACGCAGGCCGAGATCCTCGCGCTGATCCGCGGTTTGCAGCAGGAACGCGGCATGGCGGTGCTGTTCATCACGCATGACATGGGGGTGGTGGCGCAGATCGCGGACCGGGTTCTGGTCATGTATCAGGGCCGGATGATCGAAGAGGCGGGGGTTTTCGACCTGTTCGCCAAACCGCGCGAAGCCTATACGCGGGCGCTGCTGGGGTCCGTGCTCAAGCTCGAAAGCCCCGGCCCGCGGCCGGTGCGGCCACAGACGGAACAGGCGGTCATGGCGATCAGCGACCTTTGCCTGCACTTTCCGCTGGGGCAGCGGGCGCGCGCCGGTGGCAGCGTCAAGGCGGTGGATGGGGTCAGCCTGACGATCAACACGGGCGAAACGGTCGGCATCGTCGGTGAAAGCGGGTCCGGCAAGACGACGCTGGGCCGCACGCTGTTGCGCATCTATCCACCGACCAGTGGCCAGGTCACCTATACGCGCGACGATGGCAGCAAGGTCGATATCGCGACATTGTCCAAGACCCAGATGAAGGCGCTCTACGGCGAGGTGCGGATGGTCTTTCAGGACCCCCACGCCTCGCTCAATCCGCGCATGACCATTGCCCGGATCATCGCCGAGCCGCTGCGCATCAACACCGCTCTCTCCGACCGCGAGATCCGCGACCGGGTGGGGCAGCTTCTGGAACGGGTGGGGATGCCGACCGACATCGGCGACCGCTATCCCCATGCCTTTTCCGGCGGCCAGCGTCAGCGCATCGCGATTGCGCGCGCCATCGCCTTGCGGCCGCGCCTGATCGTGGCGGACGAGCCGACCTCGGCGCTGGATGTGTCGCTGCGCCATCAGGTGCTCGATCTGATGCGCGATTTGCAGACGGACTATGGGCTGTCCTATCTGTTCATCTCGCATGATATTGCGGTGGTGCGATATTTTTGCGACCGTGTCGCGGTGATGAAGAATGGCCGGATTGTTGAGATCGGTGATGTCGCCCAGATCTGCGAGCATCCGGGGCATCCCTATACCAAGGCGTTGATCGGCGCGGTGCCGCGTCCCGATCCGACGCTGCGCCCGGATGTCCAGATTCGGGTGCAGGCATGACAAGGGTGCTTCTGACAGGCGCTTCGGGCCGTCTGGGCACCAGCCTGCGCCACCGCTTTGCCGCCGCCGGGCGGGCGTTTCTGGCGACCGACATCGCCCCGGCCGCGGACGGGGCTGCTGTCGCGCTTGCCGATCTGGCCGACCCGGATGCCGTCGCCCGGCTCTTTGCGCCCGACATCTCGGCCGTGGTGCATTTCGGCGGCCTCTCGACCGAGGCGCGCTGGGACGATATCCTTCAGGCCAACATCATCGGCACCTACAACATTTTCGAATGTGCCCGAAGGGCCGGCGTGCGCCGCATCATCCATGCCTCGTCCTACCATGTGCACGGCATGTATCCGATGGCCGACACGCCGATCGGCCTCGGGGCCGACCTGCGGCCGGATTCGCTTTATGCCGTGTCAAAGATCTTTGGCGAGGGGCTGAGCCGCCTTTACCATGCCAAGTTCGGGATCGACTGTCTGGCGATCCGCATCTGCTCTGCCGGCACGCCGGGCACCTCGCGCGAGGCGCGGATCTGGTGCAATCACGACGACCTTGGCCGGCTGGTCGAACGGGCGCTCGACATGCCGGACCTCGGGCATTGCACCGTCTTTGGCATTTCGGCCAATGAGGACGCGCTCTGTGTCAATACGCCTGACGCCGGGCTGGGCTGGGTGCCGCAGCATGGCTCGGCCGAGGTCACGCCGCTGGCCGGCGCGCCGCTTGACCCTGACGACCCGCGCAACCGCCATCTTGGCGGTATCTTTGCCACCTGGGGCCACCCCGACGACTGAACCACCCACAAAGGACGACGCCGATGCCTTTTGCCGACCTGACCCACCCCGCCTTGTCCACCTACCGCAGCGCGGTGGAAACGCCGGGGGATTTTGCGGATTTCTGGGACCGCACGCTGGCCGAGGCGCGGGCGCTTGCCACCGGAATCACGCTCACGCCGGTGGCGGGCGGGCTGGCCGTGGCGGGATCGCTGGTCACGGCTTACGATGTCAGCTTTCCGGGCTTTGGCGGGCACCCGGTCAAGGGCTGGCTGGTGATCCCGGCGCGGCGCGATGGGCCTTTGCCGCTGGTGGTGCAATATGTGGGCTATGGCGGCGGGCGCGGCTTTGCGCATGAGGGGCTGCATTGGGCGGCGGCGGGCTATGCCAGTTTCCGCATGGACACGCGCGGGCAGGGCGGTCTGTGGAACCGCGGCGATACCGCCGATCCGGTCGGGTCAGAGGCGTCGGTGCCCGGCTTCATGACGCGCGGCATCCTCGACCCCGACAGCTATTACTACCGGCGTCTCTTTACCGATGCGGTGCGCGCCATCGACGCGCTGGCCGCGCTCGACCTGATCGACCCGGCACGGATCGCCACCACTGGCGCGAGCCAGGGCGGCGGTATCGCGCTGGCGGCGGCGGGTCTGGACGCGCGGGTGACGGCGGTGATGCCCGATGTGCCCTATCTGTGCGATTTCCCGCGCGCCGTGCGGGTGGCGACGCGCGACCCCTATCTTGAGATCCTGCGCTACCTTGGCATCCACCGCGACCAGACCGCGCAAGTCTTTGACACGCTGCGCTATTTCGACGGTGTCTGCATGGCTCGCCAGACCCGCGCACCGGCGCTGTTCTCGGTGGCGCTGATGGACACGATCTGCCCGCCCTCGACCGTCTATGCCGCCTTCAACGCCTATGCCGGGGCGGACAAGGCGATCCACGACTACGAATTCAACGACCACGAAGGCGGCGGGCCGCATCATGTGGCGCTGCAACTCGACTGGCTGAGCCAGCGGTTTCTGTGATCCTGACCGGAGAGCGCCCGTGACACGCCTTGCCGCCATCGACACGCTTCTGGCCGAACTGGGCCGGCGCATCTTTACCTCCACCGGCCATACGGTGCCGCTGCGCTATCGCGCGGCCGGACATGACGACCGCGCCGAAGTGCTGGTCGAGGACCGGACGACCTGGCGCCCGGTGACGCCCGATCTGGTCTGGGGTGAACCGGATGGCTATTTCTGGTTCGCGGGCGGGCTGACCATCCCCGACAGCCTGTCGGGCGCCGCGCTGCACCTGCGCATCGCCGCGCAATTCGGCACGGTGATGGGCCGGTCCGACCCGCAATGCCTGGTGCGCATCGACGGGCGCATCGTGCAGGGCGCCGACGCCAACCACCGCACCGTGCCGCTGACCGACAGCGCCACCACCGGCCAGACCCATGACATCATGATCGAGGCCGGCACGATCGAGGATCGCCGGCAGTTGGGCTTTGCCGTCGAGGTGTTGCGCCATGACGCGCTGGCCGAGCGGCTGTATTACGACCTGCGCGTGCCGGTCGATGTGGCGCGCCTGCTGCCGCCCGACGATGCGCGCCGCCACGCGATCCTGCACCATGCCGAGGCGGCGCTGGCGGTGATCGACCTGCGCCCCGGCGAGGCCCGCTTTCACGCCAGCCTGCGCGCCGCGCTGCCTCATGCCGATGCGATCTATGCGCTGGCCGATGCCGATGCGATGCCGCGCGTGGTGGCGACTGGCCACACCCATATCGACGTGGCCTGGCTGTGGCGCGTGCGCGAGACGCGGCAAAAGATGGCGCGCTCGATGGCGACCGCGCTGGGGTTGATGGAGGCCTATCCCGCCTACCGCTTCATGTATAACCAGTGCATTTTGCTGGATTATCTGGCGCAGGATTACCCCGACATCATGGCCCGGATCAAGGATCGCGTGGCGGCGGGCCAATTCGAGATCGAGGGTGCGCTCTGGCTGGAACCCGATGTCAACATCGCCAGCGGCGAGGCGCTGGTGCGCCATATCCTGCATGGCGTGCGGTTCCACGAACAGACCTTTGGTGTGCGGCCCCGCATCCTGTGGTTGCCTGACACCTTCGGCTATTCCGCCGCATTGCCGCAACTGATGGCGCAGGCGGGGCTCGATACCTTTGTCACCCACAAGATGAGCTGGAACGACACCAACCGGATGCCGTTCGACACCTTTCACTGGCAGGGCATCGACGGCAGCCGGGTGCCGGCCTGGTTCCTGACCAGCCAGCGCGCGAACTCGGCCGCATTCCGCACCACCTACAACCCCGAATTGACGCCCGATTTCGTGATCGGCACCTGGCAACGCTACAGCCAGAAACACCTGAGCGACGAGGTGTTCATGGTCTATGGCTATGGCGACGGCGGCGGCGGCCCGACGCGCGAGATGCTGGAGAACCTGACCCGCCTGGCGCGCGGCATCCCCGGCTGCCCCAAGGTCACATCCGAACCGATGCGCGCCTTTTTCGACCGGCTGCTGGCGCGGATGGCGGCGACGCCGGACAACTTTCCCACCTGGGTGGGCGAGCTCTACTTCGAATACCACCGCGGCACGCTGACCTCGGTTGCGAGGAACAAGGCGCAGAACCGCCGGGCCGAGGAGATGCTGCGCCAGATCGAGACGCTGGCAGCACTTGCGCATCTGCAGGCGGGCCATGCCTATCCGCGCGCGGCGCTGTGGGATCTGTGGCAGATCGTGCTGCTCAACCAGTTCCACGACATCCTGCCGGGGTCGTCGATCGGGGCGGTTTATGACGACAGCGACCGCGACTATGCCCGGTTCTTTGCGCAGGCGACCGCGCTGCGGGCCGATCTGGCGGCGCGGATCGCCCCGCAGGGCGCGCGCGTGGCGATCAACCTCACGGGCCACGCCCGTGGCGGGCTGGTGGCGAGCGACGACGCGCAGGCGCAGGCCATCGAAGCGGCCGACGGCAGCCGCGCCCGCGTGATCCGGCTGGCGCCGGTGCCACCGCTGGGCCAGGCGCCGCTGGTCCCCACCGCGCCCAAGGGGCGGCTGTCGGTCGGCCCCGACCATCTGTCCAATGACCGGATCGCCCTGCGCTTTGACGCCCAGGGCCGCATCACCGCCATCGAGGACCGCGCCAGCGGCCGCAACCTGCTGCCGCCCGGCGCGCGGGCCAATCGCCTGCAGGCGTTTCGCGACTGGCCGGAAAAATTCGACGCCTGGGACATCGACCGGTCGTTCGAGGGGCAGGTCTGGGAGATCGACGATCTGCGCGCCGTCCGTGTCACCGAAGCCGGGCCCCTGCGCGCCGCGATCCGGTTCGAATGGGCCTATGAGAGGTCGCGCATCGTGCAGGTGGTCTCGCTCGAGGCCGATGCCCGCCAGATCGAGGTGGACTGCCGGATCGACTGGCACGAACAGCACACGCTGCTGAAAACAGCCTTTCCGCTGGCCGTCAGCACCACCGAGGTGCGCGCCGAGATCCAGTTTGGCCATGTTCGCCGTCCGACCCATGCCAACACGAGCTGGGACGAGGCGCGCTATGAATGCTCCATGCACCGCTGGGTCGATCTGGCCGAGCCCGGCTTTGGCGTGGCCCTGCTCAACGATTGCAAATACGGCTATGACGCCAAGGGCAGCACCATCCGCCTGACCCTGCTGCGGTCGCCCACCTATCCCTGGCCGCAGGCCGATCAGGGCGAACACCGGTTGCGCTATGCGATCCTGCCGCATGACGGCGATATCGGGGCTGTCGTTCAGGCCGCCGAAGCGTTCAACCTGCCGCTGCTGGCGGCCGATGGCGGCGCTATGGGGGCTGAGCCCGTGCCGCCCCTGTCGGTCGAGGGGGCCGGGATCGTCCTTGAAACCGTCAAGCTGGCCGAGGATGACGACGCGCTGATCCTGCGCCTGTGGGAAAGCCGCGGCGCGCATGGCACCGCGCGCATCACCCTTCCCCCCGGCGCCACTGCGGCCGCGACCACCGACCTGCTGGAACGCGACCCCATCCCGTTGCCGATCATCGACGGCAATCTGACCCTTGCTTTCGCCCCGTTCCAGATCAGAACGGTGAAGGTCACGTGACGACCGTGGCCCGACGACCGTGGCCCGACGACCGTGGCCCGACGACCGTGGCCCGATGACCGTGGCCCGACGACCGTGGCCCGACGACCGTGGCCCGACGACCGTGGCTCGACGGGCAGAACTTGATCTGGCGAAACGGCAACGCAACATACCGCAAACATGGGTGAACCTTGAACGCCCGGACATCGGCTGGCCTGTTTCGGTGTGAAATCGCTCTTGCCCGCATTTTGCGCTCTGCCGATGCCTTGGCTCTGCGTAAGACGCGCGGCGAGCATGGTCTCGCGGTTTGCACCGCGACCAGAGAAGCTCCGCCCCCAGTCGCGAACACGGACAGGGGCTGCGGGCGGGCCTCAGCCCTGACCGGCGGCACCGAGGTTGCGGATCACCGCACGGGTGGCGGTGCAGACCGGCGCTTCGGTCTGGCCGAGGATCGCGATCCGGTCAAAGGCATCGGGGTCAGCGTCCAGCGCCGCGCGCAGGGCCGTGCCAAAGGCGATGCGCAACTCGGTCCCGATATTGACCTTGCAGATCCGCGTGGTGGCGGCCAGCGCCGCACGCTGCGCCAGCGGCACGCCCGATCCGCCGTGGATCACCAGCGGCACCTGCGTCACGGCCTCGATCGCGCGGATGCGGGGCAGGTCGAGCGCGCCGCGCGGCGCTTGCTGGAGATGCACATTGCCGACCGAGACCGCCATCGCATCGACCCCGCTGTCGCGCGCAAAGGCTTCGGCTTCGGCCGGGTCGGTCCCGGCTGACGCCGCGCCGCCCGCATAGCCGACAAAGCCGATCTCGCCCTCGCAGGACACGGCCGCCGCATGGGCAAGCGCCGCGACGGCGGCCGTCTGCGCGATGTTCCCGGCCAGCGGCAGGCGCGAGCCGTCGAACATGACCGAGGTAAAGCCCGCGTCGATTGCGGCGCGGCACGCGTCGAGGGTGTGGCCATGGTCCAGATGCACAACCACCGGCACATCCACATCCGCCGCCAGCGCGCGCAGCATCGCGCCCCACAGGGCCAAGGGCATATGCGCCCGCGCGCCGGGCCCGGCCTGCAGGATCACCGGCGCGCGTTCTGCCTGCGCGGCGGCCGCATAGGCGCGCGCGTCCTCCCAGCCCAGGCAGACGAGCCCCGGAACCGCATAGCCGCCCGCCAGCGCGGGCGCGAGCACCTGCGAAAGCGTCGCCAGCGTCATTTGAACCTGGCCACCATATCCATGATCCCCGGAATGGTCTGCAACTGCGCGGCATGGGTCGGCTGGAAATACTGGCGCAGGCTGCGTTGGCTCTGCCCGCCGAGGATGGTGAAATAATACATCTCATAGCCCGGCAGCACGCAGCAGGGGTGATAGCCCTGGTCGATCAGCACGGTGGAGCGGTTCATGATGTGCCAGGCGTCGCCCGGTTCGTTATCGACCCGCTGCAGCATCTGAAGGCCCGAACCATAGTCGGGCCGAAAGCGGAAGTTGTAGCATTCGTCATGCCGGGTTTCGTCGGGGAGCCGGTCGGTGTCGTGCTTGTGGCTGGGAAAGCCCGACCAGCCGCCCGCGCCTACGGTGAACAGCTCGCTCACCAGCAGGCGGCCCACGCGGTCATGGTGGGCGGCGCCGAGGATATGCTTGATCTTGCGATGCGTCTTGGTGTCGTCGCTGCCGTATTGCACCACGTCGAGATCGCCCGCGCGCACCGCAAAGGGCGCGAGCGGCGTGTCAAAGCGCGCGCCAGCGACAAAGCATTCGGTCGCGGTGCGGGCATGGATATGCGCGGTGACCCCCGAGGGGACATAGACGCCCTCGGGCTCGCCATCCCAGACATCCACGCCGCGCTGGCCGATGTCGGCAAAGGTCTCGCCGCAGGTCTCGACCGTCACTGTGCCGGTGGCGGGCACGATGCAGGTCTCGTAGCCCGGCACGCGGGTGTCGAACACCTCGCCCGCCCGCAGACGGATGATGTTGAAATACACGAGCGGCACCAGCGGGTGATCGGCATCGACGATGGCGCGGTTGGCGTTGTCATGCGGGGCGATATGCATGGGGCGTCCTCTCAGGGCTGGGTCGGGCCGGGATGGGTGGCGAGAAAGGCGTCAAGTTCCGCGGCGGTCGGCATGGCAGGGGCGCAGCCGACGCGGGACACGACCATCGCCGCCGCCGCCGATCCGCGCAGCACGGCGTCATGCAGCGCGCGCCCCTGCGCCAGTGCGGCGGCAAAGGCGCCGAGAAAGCTGTCGCCCGCGCCGGTAGGCTTGATCGCATCGGTGGGGTAGATGCCGGTCGCGACCTCGCCCGCCGGCGAGAGCGTGATCGCGCCCAACTCGCCCTGCTTGTAGACCACGGCCTGCGCGCCCCGCGTCACCAGATCGCGCGCCTTGGCGAGGCCATGGGCCGGATCGCCCGCCATGAAGCCGAACTCCACATCATTGCCGACGATGATGTCGCACAGCGCCCCGGCGCGGGCATAGACCTGCGCCGCCTCTGCCGCCGAGGACCAGGAATAGGGGCGGTAGTCGATGTCAAGGATCAGCGCCAGCCCGGCCGCGCGCGCAAGGTCAAGGGCGTGGAAGGCCGCGCTGCGCGACGGCTCTGCGGCAAATACGGTGCCGGTGGTGATGAGCGCGTCATGGGTGGCCCAGTCCACCGCCTCCACATCGGCAATCGTCATGGCGAAATCGGCCGCGCCGTTGCGATAGATGACCGACTGGCACGCGGTCGGCCGCGTTTCGACCACCGCGAGCGAATTGCGCGCCTCGCCACCCACGGCGCGCACTTGCGCCCGCCCGACGCCGTAGCGGTCGAGCGCGGCAAGGCAGAACCGTCCGACCGCATCGTCGGACACGCAGGTCAGCAGATCGGCCCGGCACCCCTGCCGCACCAATGCGACGGCGATATTGGCCGAAGAGCCCCCCAGCGCGGCCGTGAACGCCGCCGCTTCCTCGATCCTTGTGCCGGGCGGGTCGGCATAAAGATCCATCCCCGCGCGGCCTGTCACGATGAAACGGCCACCGGACAGCCGGTCCAGCGCGGCTGCGCGGCCTGTGGGGGTGCCGGTTTCGGTCATCAGCCCTCTCTCTTTCCAGCGCGCGCGGGGTCTGGGGGCTTGCGCGCTCTGCCGGGGCAGGATAGCTGTTTTGCAACCGGTTGCAACACCTCTCGTCAGGCGGCGCGACCCCCAGCACAAAGGACAGCACGAGCATGACCATCCGCATCGGCAACGCGCCCTGTTCCTGGGGTGTCGAATTTGCGGGCGACCCGCGCAATCCGCCCTGGCGGCAGGTGCTCGCCGATTGCGCGCAGGCGGGATATGACGGGATCGAGCTGGGCCCGATCGGCTATATGCCCGAAGACCCGGCCCTGCTGGGCGATGCGCTGGCCGAACTTCGCCTGTCGCTGATCGGCGGCGTGGTGTTCCGCCCGTTTCATGACCCGGCCGCCTGGGAGGAGCTGCTGGATGCCGCGCGGCGCACCTGCATGGCGCTGGTGGCACATGGGGCGCAGCATCTGGTGCTGATCGATTCGATCTCGTCGCGCCGGGCGCCCACGGCCGGGCGCGCCGCTGACGCGGTGCAGATGGACGCCGCCGAATGGGCGGCCTTTCGCGACCGCATCGCGCAGGTCGCGCGGATGGGGACAGAGGAGTTCGGCCTCACCGTCGGCATCCACGCCCATGCCGCGGGCTTCATGGATTTCGAGCCCGAGCTCGAGCGGCTGCTCGATGAGGTGGATGCGCGCATCCTGAAGATCTGCTTGGACACCGGCCACCATTCCTACGCGGGCTTCGACCCCGTGGCCTTCATGCGCCGCCATATCGACCGCGTGTCCTACATGCATTTCAAGGACATAGACCCGGCGGTCAAGGCGCGCGCGATTGCGGCCAGCACCGGATTCTACGACGCCTGCGGGCAGGGGATATTCTGCAATCTGGGGCAGGGGGATGTCGATTTTCCCGCCGTCCGGCAGATCCTGATCGACGCGGGCTATGCCGGCTGGTGCACGGTCGAGCAGGACTGCGACCCGTTGCTCGCCGTGCGCCCGGCTGATGACGCAGGGCGCAACCGCGATTATCTTGCCTCCATCGGTTTCTAGGGGAGAATGGCCATGGCACAGTTGAAATGGGGCCTCATCGGCGGCGGTGAAGGCAGCCAGATCGGCCCGGCGCATCGCCTTGGCGCGCGGCTCGACGGGTTGTACGACTTTGTCGCCGGCGCGCTTGACCACCGGCCCGAGGCGGGCCGCGACTATGGCCAGCGGCTGGGCCTTGCCGCCGACCGCGCCTATGGCGACTGGCGCGAGATGCTGGCGGGCGAGGCCGCGCGGCCTGACCGGGTGGACCTCGTCACCATCGCCACGCCCAATGCCACGCATTTCGAGATCACCCGCGATTTCCTCAAGGCCGGTTTCCACGTGCTGTGCGAAAAGCCGATGACCATGACGGTCGAGGAGGGCGAAGAGATCGTGGGCCTCGCCCGCGAGACCGGGCGCATCTGCGCGGTCAACTATGGCTATAGCGGCTATGCGCTCGTGCGGCACATGCGCGCGATGGTGGCGCGCGGCGATCTGGGCGCGGTGCGCATGGTGGTGGCCGAGTTTGCCCATGGACACCACGCCGATGCCGCCGACGCCGACAACCCGCGCGTGCGCTGGCGCTATGACCCCGCGCAGGCGGGGATATCCGCGCAATTCGCCGATTGCGGCATCCATGCGCTGCATATGGCGAGTTTCGTGACTGGCCAGCAGGTGGCGCGGCTTGCGGCCGACACGGTCTCCTGCATCGCGTCGCGGGTGCTCGAGGATGACGCGCAGGTGAACCTGCGCTTTGACGGGGGCGCGGTGGGGCGGCTGTGGACCTCGTCCATCGCCATCGGGCGTCAGCACGGGCTGACGCTCCAGGTGTTCGGCGAAAAGGGCGGGTTGCGCTGGGCGCAGGAGCAGCCCAACCAGCTATGCTGGATGCCGCTGGGCCAGCGATTGCAGGTGATCGAGCGGGGCGAGGCGGGCCTGTCGCCCGAAGCCGACCGCGCGAGCCGCGTAACCATCGGCCATGCCGAGGGGATGCCGCTTGCCTTTGCCAATATCTACAAGGATCTGGCCGAGGCGATCACCGCGATCCGCGACGGCCGCGCGCCCGACCCCGCCGCCGACCTCTACCCCCGGGCCGAGGACGGCCTTCGCTCGATGGCGGCGGTGCATGCGGTGGCGCAGAGCGGCAAGGACGGCGGCACCTGGGTTGACGCCCGCCCGCCGATGTTGCGCTAGGCCGGGGCCGCGCGCAGCGTGGCCCGGTCGATGACGTGGCAGGCAAAGAGCCGCACCTGCGGCGCCATGTCGGGACGATCGATCGTGGCCACGACGAGGTCGATCGCGGCGGCGATGATCTGCGCGACCGGCTGGTGGATGGTGCTGAGCGCCACGCTCTGCCAGCGCGCCATCTCCATGTCGTTGAGCCCGATCAGCCCGATATCGCCGGGCACGCAGAGACCGGCCTCGCGGATCGCGCCAAGCGCGCCGATGGCCAGCAGGTCGTCACCGCAGAAATAGGCCTCGGCCGGGCCCTGGGCGATCAGGCGCTGCATCTGCGCGCGCCCCGCGTCAAAGGTGTAGGCGGCGGCATAGCTGGTGCTGACGCTGACCCCGGGCCGGCCCTGCAGCGCCGCGAGGAACCCCGCGGCGCGGTCCTGGGTCGAGGTCGCCTCGGCCGGTCCACCCAGAAACCCCAGCCGGCTGTAGCCCCGTGCCGCGAGGGTCCGGGCCGCCATGGCGCCGCAGGCGATGTTGTCGATGCCCACGACATGCACCTGCGGCTGAACCGTGCTCCGGCCAAAGGCATGCACGACCGGCAGCCCCGCCGCGCGGCAGGACAGCGCGAAATCGGGCGGCAGCGTCGAGGAGGCGACGATCACCCCATCGACGCTGTATTGCCGCAGCATCCGCAGCGCCGCCTCCGTGTCGGTCGCATCGCTCAGGTTGACGAGCAGCGGGCGCAAGCCTCGGTCCTGCAATCCGCGGGTGAAAAGGTCGAACACCGTGAGCAGCATGGGGTTGTGGAAATTGTTGGCGATCAGGCCGATCAGTTTCGTGCGCCCTGTCGTCAGGCTCGAGGCCAGCGCATTGGGCGCATAGCCAAGCTCGGCCGCCGCCTGTTCGACCCGCGCGCGGGTGGCAGGCGCGACCGAGGCGCCGGGGGTAAAGGCGCGCGACACCGCCGAGCGCGACACGCCCGCACGAAGCGCCACGTCCTTCAGCGTTACTGCCATCCGGTCCCTGCCATGGTGCCGCAATAGCCGCCAGTCGCGTGCCGCGCCAGTCTCAATTGCCAGTCTCAATTGCCAGTGGCGATTGCCCGTCGTGATTGCCCGTCGCGATTGCCAGTGGCGATTGCCCGTCGCGATTGCCCGTCGCGATTGCCCGTCGTGATTGCCCGTCGTGATTGGCAGTGGCGATTGCCGGCGGCGCCTCCGGCATCGGGCTTGCGACCGCCTGCCGCCTTGCCGCGATTGACCGAAAATACGCTGGCCTCGGCCAGGTGGCCGCACTATCCAACAGCGATGGCCATGTTCACCCGTCCCGATGACACAGCCGGCATCCCGCTTGCCAAAGCCGCCGCGCTGCCGTTCTGGCGGCGGCCGGTGACGCTGTTGTTTGTCATGGCGGCGGCGATGCCGGTGGCTTTTGCGACCTGGTCGGCGCTTCTCAACAACTTCGTGATCGAGGTGGCGGGCTTTGACGGGTCTGACATCGGCTGGCTGCATACGGTGCGCGAGATCCCGGGGTTTCTGGCCATCGGGGTGATCGCGCTCTTGCTGTTCCTGCGCGAGCAGGTGCTGGGGCTGGTGGCGCTGTTCATGCTGGGCGCGGCGACGGCAGTGACGGCCTGGTTTCCGGCCATGGGCGGGATCCTGACGATCACCATGCTGTCGTCCATCGGGTTTCATTATTTCGAGACGGTCAACCAGTCCTTGCAGATGCAATGGCTCGACAAACGCCGCGCGCCGCAGATGCTGGGCTGGATCATGGCGGCGGGGTCGGCGGCGACGCTGCTGGCCTATCTGCTGATCGTGCTGACCTGGAAGCGCTATGACCTGAGCTACAATTTCGTCTATCTCGCCTCCGGCGGTTTTACCGCGCTGGTGGCGCTGTTTTGCTATTTTGCCTATCCCCGCTTTGCCGCGCCGCATCCGCAGCACCGGCACATGGTGCTGCGGCGGCGCTACTGGCTCTATTATGCGCAGCAGTTCATGGCCGGTGCGCGGCGGCAGATCTTTGTGGTCTTTGCGGGTTTCATGATGGTCGAGCGGTTCGGCTTTAGCGTCGATCAGGTGACCGCGCTGTTCATGATCAACCTCGTGGCCAACATCATCTTTGCCCCGCTGATCGGGCGGCTGGTGGGCGTCTTTGGCGAGCGGATGGCGCTGGTGATCGAATATTCCGGGCTGACGCTGGTCTTTCTCGCCTATGGCGGCATCTACTGGTTTGGCTGGGGCGTGGTCGTGGCGGCCGTGCTCTATGTGATCGACAACCTCTTTTTCGCGCTGTCGCTCTCGCTCAAGACCTATTTCCAAAAGATCGCGGACCCGCAGGACATCGCGCCGACGGCGGCGGTCGCCTTTACCATCAACCATATCGCGGCGGTGTTCCTGCCGGCCGCGCTGGGCTATGTCTGGCTGGTCGCGCCTGCGGCGGTGTTCCTGCTGGCGGCGGCGATGGCGATGGTGTCGGTGGGGCTGGCCTGTCTGGTGCCGCGCCACCCGGTGCCGGGACATGAAACGATCCTCACGCGCCCGCGCGCGGTGCTGGCAGAGTAGCGTCGGGCGGCCTATATCCCGATCACCCCAGGACAGGAGCCCGCGATGTTCAGCCTTTTCTCGAAGAAAACCGAAATGGTCAGCGCGCAGGACGCGCTGCCCGGCCGTGCCACGCCGATCGCCACCGCCGCCACACATTTCGTGTCGGGCCGCCCGCTGGGCGCCGAAGTGCCCGAAGGGATGCAGGTCGCGATGTTCGGGATGGGCTGTTTCTGGGGCGTCGAGCGGATGTTCTGGAAGCTGCCCGGCGTCTGGATCACCATGGTGGGCTATGCCGGCGGCCATACGCCGAATGCGACCTATGAGGAGGTCTGCACCGGGCAGACCGGCCATAACGAGGTGGTGCGCGTGGTCTTTGACCCGGCCATCCTCAGCTATGACGCGCTGCTCAAGGTGTTCTGGGAGGGGCATGACCCGACGCAGGGGATGCGGCAGGGCAATGACCGGGGCACGCAGTACCGCTCGGGCATCTACACCTTTTCCGACGCGCAGGCGGCGGCGGCCATCGCCGCGCGCGACGCCTTTGCGCCGCGGCTCATTGCGGCGGGTTATGGCGCCATCACGACCGAGATCATCCCCGCGCCGGCCTTTTATTTCGCCGAAAGCTATCACCAGCAGTATCTGGCCAAGAACCCCGCCGGCTATTGCGGGATCGGCGGCACCGGCGTGACCTGCCCGATCGGCACCGCGGCCTGAGAGGGCGATTTTTGAGTATTTGGGGCACAGAGAAGCCGGGCCTCGGGGCGCAGGGGCATTGACCCGCGCCCCCGGCCGCGTCAATTGGCAGGGGCAAAGAGGGGGCGCCGCCATGACCATGTATTCCGCCATCACGACCATCGCCGGACAGGCCGCCGCCGAGGCGCTGGCAGAGCGGCTCGACGATCTGGAGCCGGCGCCCTTTGGCACCGGGGTGTTCGAGATCGAGGATGGATCGGGCCTTTATGAGGTGGGCGCGCATTTCGAGGAGGCGCCGGACGGAATCGCGCTTGCGCTGCTTGCCGCGAGCGCGGGGGCGCGGCCCTGGGCGGTGTCCGAGGTGCCCGATGTGGACTGGGTCGCGCATGTGCGGCGCGAGCTTGCGCCGGTCGAGGCGGGGCGGTTCCATGTTTACGGCAGCCACGATGCCGACAGCGTGCCCGAAGGGCGCATCGCGCTCTTGATCGAGGCGGCGATGGCCTTTGGCACCGGGCACCACGGCACCACGCTGGGCTGTCTGCGCGCGCTCGACCGGATGATCGAGGACGGCATGGTCAAGGCGCGGGTGGCGGATATCGGCTGCGGCACGGCGGTGCTTGCCATGGCTGCCGCCCATGTCTGGCCCGGCACGGTGCTGGCGAGCGACATCGACCCGGTGGCGGTCGATGTGGCGCGGGCCAATGTGGCGGCGAACGGGCTGGAGGGCCGGGTGGTCTGTGTCGAGGCGGCGGGGTTCGATGCCCCTGCGCTGCGCCGTGCCGCGCCTTATGATCTGGTCTTTGCCAATATCCTCAAGGGACCGTTGCTGGCGCTCGCGCCGGAGATGGCGGCGATGGTGGCGCCCGGAGGGCATGTGATTCTTTCGGGGATCCTGAACGAGCAGGCGGTCGAGGTGCAGGAGGTTTATACCCGCGCCGGGTTCAATCCTGTCTGGCATGACGAGATTGTTGAATGGAGCATCCTGACAATGATCAGAGTTTCCTAAAATCTGGCGAAATTAGGGGGTTGGCAGGCATCCTGCCCAAGTTTTGCCACAATCTGCCGACATCCTGAAAGCCTGTAGTGAGGTGGGGGCTTCACGCGGAGGCTGTCATGGGTCACGACATTGAATTCGACCAGAGGCTGCGTCGCCTGACGCGCAAGCATCGTCGCATGGCGGATGCTGGCATAGTTCATCGCATGGGCCCCGACGGGCTGGTGCTGCCCTATCCGCGCCGCCGGATGCCGGCCTTTCCGCTGCGCGGTGTGGCGATCCTTCTGGCTGCGGCCTTTCTGTTCAAGGCCTTCCTCTTTGCCTCGCTCGGGCCGACCACCTATGACGAGCGCGTGGCGCGCCTGCAGGCGGGCAGCGTGGTCGAGCAGGGCGGCGCCTGGGTGATGCAGGCCGATCCGGCCACGGTCTGGATCGCCGATCAGATCAACGCGCTGCGGTTCTGAACCGCGCCGGACCGGCTGACACGAAAACGCCGCCGCGGAGCGATCCGCGGCGGCGTTTTGCTGTCTGGATGTCGGGCGCGGTTCAGACGCGGCCGCGGTTCGCGATCGCGTCGATGTCGCCACGGCACAGGCCGATGTCGTCAAGTTCGCGGGCCGAGAGGCGCGAGAGCGACTTGCGGGTGATGCGGGCGTCGTTCCAGGCGGAAAGCACGCCGATGAAGCCCGAGATCATGTGGAGGGCGCGGGCGCCGAGCGAAGCGCCGGCGAGCGTGCGGGGGGTGTCGAAGGTGGCCATTTGGGTTGTCCTGTTTGCGGATGCTGCGGTGCAGCGATGTGACTTGATGGACCGCAACTAGGATGATCCCGCGCCTTGCA
This sequence comes from Rhodobacterales bacterium, assembly GCA_009993005.1. GTDB lineage: Bacteria > Pseudomonadota > Alphaproteobacteria > Rhodobacterales > Rhodobacteraceae > JAACUH01. Next base: position 26,504 of record JAACUH010000072.1, on the reverse strand, counting down.
CCAGATCCGTTTTTGCATAGGTCTTATGCAATGGCTGCAAGGGCTGCTTTAAAGTTAAGCGATTGTAAAAAGAAGGTAAACCCCGAATGAGAAATGTCGCGAACAGGCATCAGGACGCCGCAATCGCGCAGGGAATGTGGCGGGTTTGCGGCGGTTTTGCGGTGGGCCGGCCGGGGGAGGCCGGGGGAGGCCTGCAAAGGCACTTGGCCTGTGTTCGCCTTTTGTGCTAGCGCTGTTGCAGAAAAGCAAGAAAAGGGGCGCTCATGCGGGTGTTGGGCATTGATCCGGGGCTGCGCAACATGGGCTGGGGCGTGATCGAGGCCGAAGGGTCGCGGCTGCGCCATGTCGCAAACGGCATCTGCAAGTCCGAAGGCGACGACCTCGCGCGGCGGCTTCTGTCGCTTTACGACCAGTTGCGGGCGGTGATCGCGGCCCATGCGCCCGGTGCGGCGGCGGTCGAGCAGACCTTTGTCAACAGCGACGGGGCGGGAACGCTCAAGCTGGGTCAGGCGCGGGGCATCGCGCTGCTGGTGCCGGCGCAGGCAGGGCTGGTGGTCGGCGAATATGCCCCCAACGCGGTGAAAAAGGCGGTTGTCGGCGTGGGCCATGCCGACAAGGGGCAGATCGCGCATATGGTGCGGCTGCAACTGCCCGGTGTGGTGCTGGCCGGGCCCGATGCGGCGGATGCGCTGGCGATTGCCATCTGCCATGCGCATCACCTGCAATCGGCGGGCCATCTGGCGCGGGCGCTTGCGCAGGCGGAGGTGCGGCGATGATCGGCAAGATCGCGGGGCGGCTCGAATATCGCGCGGCGGATCATGTGCTGATCGATGTGCGCGGTGTGGGCTATGTCGTCCATGTCTCGGACCGGGTGATGGCGGGGCTGCCGCCGGTGGGGCAGGCGGTGGCGCTTTATACCGACCTGCTGGTGCGCGAGGATATCCTGCAGCTTTTCGGCTTTCCCACGCTGGTGGAAAAGGAATGGCATCGTCTCTTGATGGGGGTGCAGGGGGTGGGGGCCAAGGCTTCGCTCGCCATTCTGGGCGCGCTGGGGCCGCAAGGCGTGGGCCGGGCCATTGCGCTGGGCGACTGGTCGGCGGTGGCGCGGGCCAAGGGGGTCGGGCCCAAGACCGCGCAGCGGGTGATCATGGAGCTCAAGGACAAGGCGCCGGGCGTCATGGCGATGGGCGGCAGCATGGCGGCGGCGCTGGGCGAGGAGGAGGCGGAGGTGATCGAAGCGCCCGCACCACGCGCCACGGCAAGCGCCACGGCAAAAGCCACGGCAAAAGACCCTGGCAATGCCGAAGCGCAGGCCGAAGCGCAGGCCGAGGCGTTATCGGCGCTGTCCAATCTTGGCTACGCCCCCGGCGATGCGGCGGGGGCCGTGGCCGAGGCGGCGGGCGCGGACGGTGGCCTTGATACGGCCGGTCTGATCCGCGCGGCATTGCGGCTGTTGGCGCCCAAGGGCTAGGGTCGCGCCATGACCCAGCCCGACCCCACCCTGCGCCCCACCCGTCAGCCCGAGGACATGGACCGCGCGCTGCGGCCGCAAACGCTGGACGAATTCATCGGCCAGGCCGAGGCGCGCGCCAATCTGCGCGTGTTCATCGAGAGCGCGAGGATGCGCGGCGAGGCGATGGACCACACGCTGTTTCACGGGCCCCCCGGTCTGGGCAAGACGACGCTGGCGCAGATCATGGCGCGCGAGCTGGGCGTCGGGTTTCGCATGACCTCGGGTCCGGTGCTGGCCAAGGCGGGCGATCTCGCCGCGATCCTGACCAACCTCGAGCCGCGCGACGTGCTGTTCATCGACGAGATCCACCGCCTGAACCCGGCGGTGGAAGAGGTGCTTTATCCCGCGCTCGAGGATTTCGCGCTCGATCTGGTGATCGGCGAGGGGCCGGCAGCGCGCACGGTGCGCATCGAGTTGCAGCCCTTTACCCTGATCGGGGCGACAACGCGGATGGGGCTGCTCACCACGCCGCTGCGCGACCGCTTCGGCATCCCGACGCGGCTGGAGTTCTATACGGTGGCCGAGCTGCACGAGATCGTCACGCGCGGCGCGCGGATGCTGGGCGCGCCCGCGGCGGTGGATGGCGCGCAGGAGATCGCGCGCCGCGCGCGCGGCACGCCGCGGATCGCGGGGCGGCTGTTGCGCCGGGTGGTGGATTTCGCGCTGGTCGAGGGCGATGGCACGGTGACGCGCGCCATCGCCGACCGGGCGCTGACGCGGCTGGGGGTCGATCATCTGGGCCTCGACGGGGCCGACCGGCGCTATCTGCGCCTGATCGCGCAGAGCTACGGTGGCGGCCCGGTGGGGGTCGAGACGCTGAGCGCCGCGCTGTCCGAGAGCCGCGATGCGCTGGAGGAGGTGATCGAGCCGTTCCTCTTGCAGCAAGGTCTGATCCAGCGCACCCCGCGCGGCCGGATGATCACGGCGGGCGCCTGGCGGCATCTGGGGCTGGAGGCGCCGAAGGGTCAGGCAGACCTCTTCGGGGAGGGATAGCAGGTGGGTGCGGGAGCCTTCGGCGAGGATATTTCTGGCCAAAAGATGGGGGAGGCGCGCGCCGTGGCCGACCTTTTCACCCGTGCGGACGGTCAGTATTTCTTTGCCCGCTGGGGGCGGCCGATCGTGCCGGTGGTGTTTGGCACGGATGATGCGACGCTGGCGGTCCTGAAGGGGGCGATCGAGGCGATGGTCGCGTTGGCCGGGCACCGGATGGCCGAGACGGACCCGGAACTGGGTGCGAACCTGATGGTGTTTTTCTGCCGCGACTGGGACGAGCTTGCCGCGGTGCCGCATCTCGACCGGCTGGTGGAGGGACTTGGGGCGCTGCTGGGGCGGCTGAAGGCGGCGGAGGCGAACCAGTACCGCATCTTCCGCTTTGACGCTGCGGGGGCGGTGCGGGCCTGTTTTGTCTTTGTGCGCATGGATGCGCATCTGGAGGCGGTGCCGGCGGCGACGCTCGCGTTGAGCCAGGCGGTGCAGATGATCCTGGTGTGGTCGGACCGGGCCTTTGCCGGGGTCTCGCCGCTGGGGTTGATCGAAGGGGTGGCGGTGCTGCGGCCGCAGGTGGCGGCGGTGATCAGGGCGGGCTATGACCCGGTCCTGCCGGCGGTGGCGGTTGACGCGGCCCATGCCCTGCGGCTGGCGGCGCGGCTGGGGCGGGCGCAATGACGCATCACTTTGCCTGTCGGGTCTATTACGAGGATACCGACCTCGCCGGGTTCGTCTATTACGCCAACTATCTCAGGTTCATCGAGCGGGCGCGGACCGAATGGGTGCGCGGGCTTGGCATCGACCAGGTGCGGCTGCGGGCGCAGGCGGGCGTGGTCTTTGCCGTGCGGCGGATCGAGGCGGACTATCTGGCGCCGGCGCGATTTGACGATCTTCTCGACGTGGTGACAGAGGTCGCCGTGACCACGCCGGCCCGACTGGTCTTGCGGCAGGTGGTGCGGCGCGACGGGGCTGACCTTTTCGTCGCCGTGGTCACGCTGGTGGCGCTGTCGGCGCAGGGGCGGCCGGTGCGGCTTCCGGCGGAGTTTCGCGCAGTCATCAGCTGAGCGCGCGCGCAAAAACGCAGATGTGACGCGCGTTCCATTGGATTCGCCGGCCGCTTTGGGCTATGGATGGTCTCAAGTGAGCCCTGAGATGGCCACATGGCGGAACAAGAGCAGGTCAATGGACGCAACCGATTTTACCATGTGGGCGCTGTTCGCCCGCGCGACACTTATCGTCAAGTTCGTGATGATCATGCTGATGCTGGCTTCGGTCTGGTGCTGGGCGGTGATCGTGGACAAGTGGATCCAGTATCGCCGCGCGCGGGCCGAGGCGGCGGTATTTGACCGGGCGTTCTGGTCGGGCGAGCCGCTCGACGGGCTGTTTGAGGAGATCGGGACCACCCCGCGCGGGCAATCGGAAAAGATATTCGTGGCCGGGATGCTCGAATGGCGCCGCTCGCACCGGCAGGATGGCGGGCTGATCGCCGGGGCGCAGGCACGCATCGACCGGTCGATGGATGTGGCCATCGCCAAGGAGGCGGGCGCATTGCAGCGGGGCTTGCCGGTGCTGGCGACCGTGGGCTCGACCGCGCCCTTTGTCGGTCTCTTTGGCACGGTCTGGGGCATCATGAATGCCTTTATCGAGATTGCCGAGGCGCAGAACACCAACCTTGCCGTGGTGGCGCCGGGGATTGCCGAGGCGCTGCTGGCCACAGGTCTGGGGCTGCTCGCGGCCATTCCGGCGGTGATCTTCTACAACAAGCTGTCGTCGGACAGTGACCGGATCGTGGCGGGCTACGAGGCGTTTGCCGATGAATTCGCGACGATCCTGTCGCGCCAGCTGGACAGCTGAGATGGGCGCCGGGATCATGAAAAAGGACGGCGGCGGCGGCGGGCGCAGGCGGCGCCGGGGCCGGGCGCAGCCGATGTCCGAGATCAACGTGACGCCCTTTGTGGACGTGATGCTGGTGCTGCTGATCATCTTCATGGTGGCGGCACCGCTGATGACCGTGGGTGTGCCGGTCGATCTGCCCAAGACGGCGGCGAGCGCGCTGCCCTCTGACGACGAAGAGCCGCTGACGGTGACGATCACGGCCGAGGGCATCATCATGATCCAGACGACCGAGACCGCGCCCGAAGAGCTGATCGCGCGGTTGCAGGCGATCGCGGCCGAGCGGCGCAGCGACCGCATCTTTCTGCGCGCGGATGGCAGCAATGCCTGGAACCGGGTGGCCGAGGTGATGGGCGCGCTCAATGCCGGGGGGTTCAGCAATATCGGGCTGGTGACGGATATCGGCGGGCCGACCTTTACCGGCGTGTCGGGCACCGGCGCCACGGGCGGCTAGGGCGCCGTGCAGGGCACCGTCGGCACATATGTCTCGGGTGGCGGGCATGTCGCGCTGATCGTCTGGCTTCTGGCCGGATGGGGGCTGAGCCATGATCCGATCCCCTTTGAGGTGACCGAGATTTCGGTGGTGTCGGGCGAGGAATACGCGGCCCTTGTCGCCGCGAGCGCGCCCAACCCGCTGACCGACCAGCCGCCCGCGCCCGAGGTGCCTGCGGTCGATCAGACCCCGCCGCCGCCGGCCGCGCAGGACACGCCGCCCGTTCCCGCCACGCCGGAAGAGGCGCCGCCGCCCCCGGTGGAAGAGGCGCCGCCGCCGCCCGCGCCCGACCCGATCCCGCCGCAGGCCGAGGTGAGCGATGCCGCGCCCGAGGTGCCGGTGCAGCCGCAGGAGTTTGTGCCGCCCCCGACCGAGGCTGTCGTGGCGTTGCGCCCGGTGCCGCGTCCGGCCAACCGGGTGGCGCCCGAACCCGTGGCGCCGCCGCCGCCTGATGCGGCCGTCGCCGACGTCGTGCAGCAGGAGGTCGCGCCGCAGCCCGACGCCCCCGCCGTGGTGGTGGTGGAGGAGGCCGCGCCGGCCACCGCGCCCGAGGAGGCCGCGACCCAGATCGTGACCGAGGCCGACCGGCCCGCGTCGCTCGCCCCTGCCGCAGCCGTGCGCCCGCAGGCACGCCCGGCGCGCCCGGCCGCACCGGCAGAGCAGCCCGCCGCGCAAACCGCCACGCAGACCGCCACCCCCACACCGCCCGCGACCGACGGTGTCGCCGACGCGCTCGCCGCCGCGCTGTCCGAGGCGACATCCGGCCCGGCCACGCCGCCTGCCGGCAATCCCGGCCCGCCGATGACCGGGTCCGAGCGCGACGCCTTCCGCGTCGCGGTCAACGACTGCTGGGCCGTCGATGTGGGGTCAGAGGCGTCGCGGGTGTCGGTCACGGTGGCCTTTTCGCTGGGCCGCGACGGCAAGGTGCAGGGCGATGTGCGCATGGTGTCGGCCACGGGCGGGTCGGATGCCGCGATCTCGGTCGCCGCCGCCAATGCCCGCCGCGCGATCCTGCGCTGCCAGACATTCAACGGGCGCAACGGCTATCCGCTGCCCGCCGACAAGTATGAACAGTGGCGCGAGGTCGAGATCACATTCGACCCCACCGGGATGAGGTTGCAGTGATGGCGGTCAAAATTGCGTTTTCCGACCTCTTTTCCGCAACGCTTCCTGCCGATAACGGTTATGGCATTGTGCAACGCCTTCGCATAATTGGGGCAACCGCCCGGTGCCTGCCCTGTTGCTTTTGTCCGAGGACCATATGATGACCCGTTTCCTGACGCTTCTTCTGGCCCCGCTCATGGTGCTCTTGCTCGGGCTGGCTCTGGCCGCCCCGGCGCAGGCGCAATCGGGGCCGTTGCGGATCACCATCACCGATGGGGTGATCGAGCCCTTGCCCTTTGCCGTGCCGGATTTTCAGGCCGAAACCGCCGGGGCCGAGCAACTCGCCCGCGACATCGCGCGGGTGGTGGCCGAGGATCTGACCGGAAGCGGGCTGTTCCGCGAGATCCCGGCGCAGGCGTTCATCTCTCAGGTGGCGAGCTTTGCGCAGCCCGTGGCCTACCCGGACTGGCGCGCGATCAACGCGCAAGCGCTGATCACCGGCGCGGTGGCGGTCAACGGCAACCAGCTTACGGTCAAGTTCCGCCTTTATGACGTGTTTTCCGGCGCCGAACTGGGCGAGGGCCTGCAATTTGTCGGCACCACCTCGGGCTGGCGGCGGATGGGGCACAAGGTGGCCGATGCGGCCTATAGCCGGATCACCGGCGAGGGGGGCTATTTCGACAGCCGGGTGGTGTATGTGGCCGAAAGCGGGCCCAAGGACAACCGGCTCAAGCGGCTGGCGATCATGGATTACGACGGCGCCAACATCCAGTACCTGACCGACAGCGGCTCCATCGTGCTCGCGCCGCGGTTCTCGCCCTCGGGCGACCGCGTGCTTTATACGAGCTACGAAAGCGGCTTTCCCCGGATCAACCTGCTGGACGTGAATACGGTCGGGCGCCAGCAGATCACGACCGAAGCGGGCGAAATGGCGTTCTCGCCGCGTTTCTCGCGTGACGGGCGGCAGGTGATCTACAGCCTCGCCAATGGCGGCAATGTCGATATCTACCGCACCGACCTCGCCACCGGCCAGCACCAGCGCCTGACCTCGGCCCCTTCGATCGAGACCGCGCCGAGCTTTTCGCCCGATGGCAGCCAGATCGTGTTCGAAAGCGACCGGTCCGGCACGCAGCAGATCTACATCATGCCGGCAGGTGGCGGCGAGCCGCGCCGCGTGTCCTTTGGCGAGGGGCGCTATGCCAGCCCCGTCTGGTCACCGCGCGGCGACCTGATCGCGTTCACCAAGCAGCAGGCCGGGCGGTTCCATATCGGCGTGATGCGCACCGACGGGTCGGAAGAGCGGCTCCTGACCGCCTCCTCCCTCGACGAAAGCCCGACCTGGGCGCCCAACGGCCGCGTGCTGATGTTCACCCGCGAAACGCTGGGCGCGGGCGGGGCGCCGGCGCTGTACTCGGTCGATGTCTCGGGGCGCAACCTGCGCCAGGTGCCGACCGGCAGCATGGCGTCGGATGCATCCTGGGGGCCGTTGCAACCCTGACGTCCCGCGCAATTCTATGTGCATTCCCCGATCGCTCGGGCCATGCTAGGCTAGGGCAAAGAGCATGAAAAAGAGACAGGACATTCCGATGAACACGGCGCATATCAAAAAAGCAGTGACGGCCGTCATCCTTGTTGCGGCGCTGGGTCTTTCGGCCTGCACGCGACCCGACCGGTTGGCCGGCGGGGCGGCCGGGGGCGATGGCGGCATGGGCGGGCCCGGCGGGATCGGGGCCACCGGCCTTGACGGAGCCAGTGACCCGCGCAGCCCGCAATATTTCAGCCAGACCGTCGGCGACCGCGTTCTGTTCCAGGTGGACCAGTCCACCCTGACCGCGCAGGGGATGGAGACGCTGAACGGGCAGGCGCAGTGGCTGTTGACCAACAGCGACTACCTCGTCGTGATCGAAGGTCACGCGGATGAGCAGGGCACGCGCGAATACAACGTGGCGCTGGGCGCGCGGCGGGCCAATGCGGTGCGCGAATACCTGGTGTCACGCGGCGTGCCGGCCAGCCGGCTGCGGACGGTGAGCTATGGCAAGGAACGCCCGATTGCCGTGTGTTCGGACGAAAGCTGCTACAGCCTGAACCGCCGTGCGGTCACGGTGATCTCGATCAGCGCGGGTAGCTGACCGGGCGGAGGGGGAGAGGCGTGATGATGCGGATCTTTGCACTTGTGCTGGGGCTTGTGCTGGTGGCGCCGCTGCCGGGGCAGGCGCAGGACCAGACGCTGGCCGACATCCGGCAGCAGTTGTCGATCCTTTATGTGGATATCCAGCGGCTGCGCACCGAGCTTTCGACCACCGGCGCGCTGACATCGGGCGCTGTGGGCAACACGCCGCTCGACCGGCTCAACGCCATCGAAGCGGAGTTGCAGCGCCTGACCTCCAAGACCGAAGAGATGGAGTTCCGCATCAACCGTATCACGGTCGATGGCACCAACCGGATCGGCGATCTGGAGTTCCGCATCTGCGAGATCGAACCGGGCTGCGACATCGGCCAGCTTGGCGATACGCCGAGCCTCGGCGGGGTGGACAGCGCGGCCGTGGTGCCGATGCCCCAGCCTCCGGCAGACAGCACGGGCCCGGCGCTCGCCATTGGCGAACAGGCCGACTTTACGCGGGCGCAGGAGGCGCTCGCCTCCGGTGACTTTCGCGGCGCCGCTGACCGCTTTGCGACCTTTGTTGCGACCTACCCGGGAGGTCCGCTGACGGCGCAGGCGCTCTATCTGCGGGGCGAGGCGCTCGAGAGCCTCGGTGACACCAGCAACGCCGCGCGCGCCTATCTCGAAAGCTTTACAAGCAACCCCACCGGCGCCGACGCGCCCGACGCGCTGTTCAAGCTGGGCACGACGCTGGCCGCACTCGGGCAGAGCGCCGATGCCTGCCTGACGCTGGCCGAGGTGCCCTTGCGCTTTCCCGAGGCCGAAGTGCTGTTCGAGGCGCAGGCGGCGATGCGCAATCTGGGGTGTCAGTGACCCCAGAGGGCGCGGCGGGCTCCGCCGGGCTGCCGCGGATCTTGCGCGATCACATCAGGCAGGCGCTGGCGCCCCTCGCTGGCGCGCCGGTCGGGGTGGCGGTTTCGGGCGGGGGCGATTCGATGGCGCTCTTGCATCTGGCGGCGCAGGTGGTGCCACCGGGCCGGCTGGCCGCGGTGACCGTGGACCACGGGCTGCGCCAAGAGAGTGCGGCCGAGGCGGCGCAGGTTGCGGCGTTTTGCGCGGCGCGCGGCATCGCGCATGACACGCTGCGCTGGGATGGCCGCCGCGCGCAAGGCAACCTGCAGGAGGCCGCGCGCGACGCGCGTTACCGGATGATGGCGGGCTGGGCGCAGGGGCGGGGTCTGGGGGCGGTGCTGGTCGGCCATACCGCCGATGACGCGGCGGAGACCTTCCTGATGCGGCTTGCGCGCGAGGCGGGGTTGGACGGCCTGTCGGGCATGGCGCGCGATTTCCACCGCGACGGGATGCGCTGGCTGCGCCCGCTGCTGGGTGCCGGCCGCGCCGACCTGCGCGCCCTGCTGCGCGAGGCGGACATCCGGTGGAGCGACGACCCCTCGAACGATGACCGCCGCTTTCAACGGGTCCGCGCGCGGGCGGCGCTTGCCGCGCTGGGCCCGGTGGGGATCGACGCGGCCGGGCTTGGCCGCGTGATGGCCCAACTCGGAGAGGCGCGCCACGCGCTGCGCGCGGCGGTGCATGCGCTGGCGCAGCGCGCGGTGACGCAGGACCGGGGCGACCTGCTGTTCGACTGGCCACTGATCGCAGAGCAGCATCACGAGTTGCAGCGCCGCTGCCTTGTCGCCGCACTGACCTGGGTGGCGAGCGCGCCCTATCCGCCCCGGCGCGAGGATGTGGCAGAGATCGGCCTCGCGCTGGCACAGGACGGGCAGCGCACGCTGCATGGCTGTGTCCTGCGGCGCCATGGCCCGGTGCTGCGCGTCAGTCGCGAGCCGCAGGCGGTCCGGGCGCTGCGCGGGCCGACCGACGCGGTCTGGGATGGCCGCTGGCGGCTCGACGGGCCGCATGGCGGCGGCTGCGAGCTGCGCGCGCTGGGGGCCGCGGGGCTGCGCGGATGCCCGGACTGGCGCACAACCGGCCTGCCGCGCCTGTCGCTTCTGGCCTCGCCCGCCGTCTGGGCGGGCGACAGGCTGGTCGCGGCACCGCTGGCCGGCCTCGATGCCGGATGGACGGCGCGGATTGTCGCGGATTTCGATGCATCGCTGCTTTCGCATTGAACATGACAGCGCGATGTCTATCTTAGTCACAATGGCCATGGGCGCGGCAGAAGCGCCAGGTTCCGATATTCAAAGGAGATATCCTTGGGCAACGCGCGAAATATCGCCTTCTGGGTCGTGCTGTTCCTGTTGATTCTGGCGCTCTTCAACCTCATCAACGGCTCGCAATCCACGCTCCAGTCGAATAGCCGCAGCTATTCCGACTTTGTCGCCTCGGTGCAGTCGGGGGGCGTGTCGCAGGTCACGATCGACGGCGAACAGATCCGCTATCGCGGCACCGACGGTCGCGACTATGTCTCGATCAAGCCGCAGGATGCGCTGGTCACCGAACTGCTGATCGCGCGCGACATCCCGTTCTCGGCAAAAAGCCAGCAACAGTCGGGCTTTACCACCTTCCTGATGAACATCCTGCCGTTCCTGCTGCTGATCGGCGTCTGGGTCTATTTCATGAACCGGATGCAGGGTGGCGGACGTGGCGGCGCGATGGGCTTTGGCAAGAGCCGGGCCAAGCTTCTGACCGAAAAGCACGGGCGCGTCACGTTTGACGATGTCGCCGGCATCGACGAGGCCAAGGAAGAGCTCGAAGAGATCGTCGAGTTCCTGCGCAACCCGCAGAAGTTCTCGCGCCTCGGCGGCAAGATCCCCAAGGGCGCGCTGCTGGTCGGCCCTCCGGGCACCGGCAAGACGCTGCTCGCGCGCGCCATCGCGGGCGAGGCGGGCGTGCCGTTCTTCACCATCTCGGGTTCGGATTTCGTGGAAATGTTCGTGGGCGTCGGCGCGAGCCGCGTGCGCGACATGTTCGAACAGGCCAAGAAGAACGCGCCCTGCATCGTGTTCATCGACGAGATCGACGCCGTGGGCCGGTCGCGTGGCGTGGGCTATGGCGGCGGCAATGACGAACGCGAACAGACGCTGAACCAGCTTCTGGTCGAGATGGACGGGTTCGAGGCCAACGAGGGCATCATCATCGTGGCCGCGACCAACCGGCCCGACGTGCTCGACCCCGCGCTCTTGCGTCCTGGCCGCTTTGACCGTCAGGTCACGGTGCCCAACCCCGACATCAAGGGCCGCGAAAAGATCCTCGGCGTGCATGCGCGCAAGGTGCCGCTGGGCCCGGACGTTGACCTGCGCATCATCGCGCGCGGCTGCCCCGGCTTTTCGGGGGCCGACCTCGCCAATCTGGTGAACGAGGCCGCACTGATGGCCGCGCGGATCGGGCGGCGGTTCGTCACCATGCACGACTTCGAATCCGCCAAGGACAAGGTCATGATGGGCGCAGAGCGCCGGTCGATGGTGATGTCCGAGGATGAGAAGAAGCTGACCGCCTATCACGAGGCGGGTCATGCCATCGTCGGCCTCAACGTGCCGCAGCATGACCCGATCCACAAGGCGACGATCATCCCGCGCGGCCGTGCGCTGGGCCTCGTGCTGTCGCTGCCCGAACGCGACCAGTTGTCGGTGAGCTTTACCAAATACCGGTCCAAGATCGCGATGGCGATGGGCGGCAAGGTCGCCGAAGAGCTGATCTTTGGCAAAGAGAACGTCACCTCCGGCGCCACCAGCGATATCCAGCAGGTGTCCAAGATCGCCCGGGCGATGGTCACGCAATTCGGCATGTCCGACAAGATCGGCCATATCGACTATGCCAACGAACAGCAGTCCTATCTGGGCAGCTACGGCGGCGGCACCAACCATTCGGCCGAGACGCAAAAGCTGATCGACGAAGAGGTGCGGCGCATCATCGACGAAGGCTATGACACCGCCAAGCGGATCCTGACCGAAAAACACGAGGACCTCGTGCGGCTGGCCGAGGGCCTGCTGGAATACGAGACCCTGACGGGCGGCGAGATTGCCAAGGTGATCGCGGGCGAGCCGCTCAACCGGGGCGACGACGCCGACGGTGGCAGCATGTCCACGCCCGGTGGCGGGTCGTCGGTCACGGCGATCCCCAAGACCAAGCCGCGCAAGACCAAGGACACCGAAGGCGGGCTCGAGCCCGAACCGACGGCCTGACCCTTGCCAACGCGCAGACCCTGCGCAGATTCCGTGCATACCCTGCGCCGCCCCATGACAGGGGCGGCGTTTTCATGTGAAAGGACGCCCCCGTGGCCAGCGCGCTGATCCCCACCGAACATGTCGGCACCATCGTCTGGCTGGGCCACCAGCCTGACCCGGTGGTGGACAAGGTGATTGTCGCCTGCCCGCGCGATGCGATGCCGCTGACATTCGCGGGCTATGCGGGCGAAAGCCACGCGGGGCTCACGCGCGCCTCTTGCGGGCGGGTGCTGGCGCAATACCGGCGCGGCACGCCGATCCGCAACACCCGGCAGCTCTGCCTCGTCAGCGCCGAAGAGATGGCGCAGGTCGCAGCCAGCCTCGGGATGGCCGATTTCGACTATGCCTGGGTGGGTGCCTCGGTGGTGATCGCGGGCATCCCCGATTTCACCCATATCCCGCCGTCCTCGCGGCTTCAGGCCGAGGATGGCACGACGCTGACCGTGGACATGGAAAACCACCCCTGTCAGGAGCCCGCCGTCACCATCGCCAAGGCCCGTCCGGGCGAAGGCCGCGCGTTCAAGGCGGCAGCGCAGGGCCGTCGCGGCGTCACCGCCTGGGTCGAACGTGAGGGGACGCTGCGGCTGGGGCAACAGGTCCGCCTGCATATCCCCGCGCAACGCGCCTGGGCGCCCTAGGCACGGCGCATCCGTTGCCGCAAATGTCGGAAAAGCGTTCCTCTGGGGGCTCCATTGCCGCTAGACATCCGGGAAGGGAGGGACGGCACAACGCCGCGCCTCGGGGATATAGCAATGACCTTCCAGACCGATATCGAGATCGCCCGCGCCGCGCATAAACGCCCCATCCAGGAGATCGGGGCCAAGCTCGGCATCGGCGCGGATGACCTGCTTCCCTATGGCCATGACAAGGCCAAAGTCAGCCAGCGCTTCATCGATTCGGTGCAGGACCGCCCGAATGGAAAGCTGATCCTCGTCACCGCGATCAACCCGACCCCGGCCGGCGAGGGCAAGACGACGACGACCGTGGGCCTTGGCGACGGGCTCAACCGGATCGGCAAGCGCGCGGCGGTCTGCATCCGCGAGGCCAGCCTCGGCCCGAACTTCGGGATGAAGGGGGGCGCGGCCGGCGGCGGCCATGCGCAGGTCGTGCCAATGGAAGAGATGAACCTGCATTTCACCGGGGATTTCCATGCGATCACCTCGGCGCATAACCTGCTCGCCGCGATGATCGACAACCACATCTACTGGGGCAACGAACTCGAGATCGACATCCGCCGCGTGGTCTGGCGCCGCGTGCTCGACATGAACGACCGCGCGCTGCGCCAGATCACGGCGAGCCTCGGCGGCGTCGCCAACGGCTTTCCGCGCGAAACCGGCTTTGACATCACGGTCGCCTCCGAGGTCATGGCGATCCTCTGCCTCGCGCGCAACCTCGGCGATCTGCAAGAGCGGCTGGGCGCGATGATTGTGGCCTACCGCCGCGACAAATCGCCGGTCTTCTGCCGCGACCTCAAGGCCGATGGCGCGATGACCGTGCTGCTCAAGGACGCGATGCAGCCCAACCTCGTGCAGACCCTGGAAAACAACCCGGCCTTTGTCCACGGCGGCCCCTTTGCCAATATCGCCCATGGCTGCAATTCGGTTACGGCCACCGCCACGGCGCTGAAGCTTGCGGAGTATGTGGTGACAGAAGCGGGTTTCGGCGCCGACCTCGGCGCGGAAAAGTTCATGAACATCAAATGCCGCAAGGCCGACCTCGCCCCCGATGCGGTGGTGATCGTGGCCACCGTGCGCGCGATGAAGATGAACGGCGGCGTGGCCAAATCCGACCTCGGCACCGAAAATTTGGCGGCCGTGCAGGCCGGCTGCCCCAACCTCGGCCGCCATATCGCCAATATGAAGGGCTTTGGCGTGCCGGTCGTGGTGGCCATCAACCATTTCGTCAGCGACACCGAAGCCGAGGTGCAGGCGGTCCGCGATTATGTGGCGGCGCAGGGGGCCGAGGCGATCCTGTGCCGGCATTGGGCGCAGGGCAGCGCGGGGATCGAGGACCTCGCGCACAAGGTCGTGGAGCTTGCCGAGAGCGGCACAAGCCATTTCGCGCCCCTCTACCCCGATGACATGCCGCTGTTCGACAAGATCGAGATCATCGCGCAACGCATCTACCATGCCGATGCGGTCATCGCCGACAAGGCGATCCGCGACCAGCTCAGGACATGGGAGGATCAGGGCTACGGCCATCTGCCGATCTGCATGGCCAAGACGCAATATTCCTTTTCGACCGACCCCGCCCTGCGCGGCGCGCCGACCGGCCATAGCGTCCCGGTGCGCGAGGTGCGCCTGTCGGCCGGCGCGGGCTTTGTCGTCGTGATCTGCGGCGAGATCATGACCATGCCCGGCCTGCCGCGCGTGCCCTCGGCCGAAACCATCCGCCTCAATGCCGCAGGCCAGATCGAGGGGCTGTTCTAGGCCGCGATGTCGCGTTGTCATCGCAGGCCGCGCGTCGTATCAGGCGACGACCGTGGTGACGCCGGAGGGCCAAGGATGAAGACCCCGCAGGATTGCAGCAACATGGCGGATATCCGCGCCGCCATCGACCGTATCGACGAAGACCTCGTGCGCCTCTTTGCCCAGCGCGCGACCTATATCGACCGCGCCTCCGAGATCAAGGCCACGGTGAACCTGCCCGCCCGCATTGGCGGCCGTGTCGAAGAGGTGGTGGCCAACGTGCGCGCGCATGCCCTGGCCTACGGCCTGCCGCCCGATCTGGTCGAGAAACTCTGGCGCCGGCTCATCGACTGGTCCATCGCCCGCGAAGAGAGCCGCCTCGGCCCCGACAGCCTGCGAAAGGACAACGAATGACAGCCACCCTGATCGACGGCAAGGCCTCTGCCGCGACCCTGCGTGCCCGCGTCGCCGCCCATGTGACCCGCCTGCGCGAGGAAAACGGCCTGACGCCCGGCCTCGCCGTCGTGCTGGTGGGCGAGGACCCCGCGAGCCAGGTCTATGTCGGGGCCAAGGGCCGCCAGACGGTCGAGGTCGGCATGGCCTCTTTCGAACATCGCCTCCCCGCCGATACAGCCGAGGCCGACCTGCTCGCCACCATCCGCGCGCTCAATGCCGATCCGAAAATCCATGGCATTCTCGTGCAGTTACCGCTCCCCTCCCATCTCGACAGCGATCTCGTGATCAACGCGATCGACCCGGCCAAGGACGTGGACGGCTTTCACATTTCGAACGTGGGCCTGCTCGGCACCGGGCAAAAGGCGATGGTCCCCTGCACCCCGCTGGGCTGCCTGATGCTGCTGCGCGACCTGCATGGCACGCTCGCGGGCATGGAAGCGGTGGTGATCGGCCGCAGCAATATCGTGGGCAAACCCATGGCGTCGCTGCTGCTCGGCGAAAGCTGCACCGTCACCATCGCCCATAGCCGCACCCGCGACCTGCCCGCCGTCGTGCGCCGGGCCGATATCGTGATCGCCGCCGTGGGGCGCCCTGAAATGGTCCCGGCCAGTTGGATCAAGCCCGGCGCCACCGTCATCGACGTGGGCATCAACCGCATCCCCGCCGCCGATGGCAAGACCCGCCTCGTCGGCGACGTCGATTTCGCGGCCGTCTCCGCCATAGCCGGCGCCATCACCCCCGTGCCCGGCGGCGTTGGCCCGATGACCATCGCCTGCCTGCTCGCCAACACGCTCACCGCCTGCTGCCGCGCCCATGGGCTGGCCGAGCCCGAAGGTCTGACCGCCTGACCCCATCTTTTGGCCTCAAATATCCCGGGTGGTGAATGGCCCGGCACGGGCCAGAGGAGGGCAGAGCCCTCCTGCCTTGGTCAGATCAGCGGCACGCGCAGCGCCACGCGCCCGGTGAGGATCGCGCAGGCGCCGGGGCCCATCAGCGCGCGCAGCTCTACCGCCCGCGCCGACAGCCCGCCTGTATAGGCACCAAAGGCCGGCAGGATGATCCGCCGGGCGTCATGCAGGAAACAGGGACGTGCGCCGCCCACCCCCGGCAACGCGAACTTCGGGTGGTAATGCCCTGAAATCTCGCCACTTTCCCCGGCCTGCGCGATATGCCGATAGGTCAGCGCCCCGTCCCGCCAGTCGCGCAGATGCATGCCGCCCAGATCGACCGGGCCGGGGTCGTGGTTGCCCTCGATCCAGATCCAGCGCCGCCCGGCCTGCAACCGCAAGAGGCTCGCCTGACAGTCCGCGTCAAGCGCGTCGGCACTCGCCAGATCGTCGAAACTGTCGCCCAGGCAGACCACCACGCGCGGGTCGCACCGGGTCACCTCCTCTGCCAGCCGGTCCAGCGTCGCGCGACTGTCATAGGGCGGCAGCATCAGCCCCGCGCGCCGCGCGATCCGGTCCGATTTTCCCAGATGCAGGTCCGAGACGCAGAGCGTCGCAGCCCCCGCATCCCACAGCGCACCCGAGGGCAGGGCGGTCAGCCTGCGCCCGGCGAGCGACATCATGACGCCGGTCATTCCACTTCGATCCCCGCCAGCGCCATCAGCTCGGCTGCCACATCTGCCATCAGCCGCTCACGTCCTTCGCCCGCGATCGGCACGCGCCCCATCTCGAGCAGCATGGGGGCTGCCAGCGGCGACACACGGTCGAGCGTGACATGGTCGATCCGCCCGCGGCTGCGCGCGAGCATCTCTTCGATCCGGCCAAAATCCACCAGCCCGCGCATCGCCTCTTCGCGGGTGATGCGCAGCATCAGGTGGTCGGGGTCATATTTCATCAGCGTGTCATAGAGGATGTCCGAGCTGAACGTCGCCTGCCGCCCCGATTTGCGCGCCTGTGGCAGGTTGCGCTCGATCAGCCCGGCGATGGTCGCGGCGGCGCGAAAGGTCCGCTTCATCACCGCATTGCCGGCGAGCCAGGTCTCGAACCCCGCGCGCAGGTCATCGGCGTCGAACAGCGCGGCGGCGTCGCGCAGCGGCTCCAGCCCCCAGACCAGCGTCGCATAGTCGGTGGCGACAAAGCCCAGCGGTTGCAGGCCCAGCGCCTCCATCCGCTGGGTGAGCAAGAGGCCCAGCGTCTGCTGCGCATTGCGCCCGGCAAAGCCGTAGAAACAGCTATGCGCGCGCCCGTCATGGGCAAAGCTTTCGACCAGGATCCGGTCCGCCTCGGGCAGGCGCGAGACGGCGCGCTGCTGCGCCAGCCACTGGGCGGTATGGGCGGGCAGGGCGGGCCAGTCGTCCTGACGGAACATCCGCAGGATGCGCGCGGAAAGCTGGGTGGAGGTGGCGAATTTCGTGCCCATGAAGGTCGCGATCCTGGGCTGCCGGCCCCGGTCGCGCGAGACCTCGACGGTCAGTTCGCGCAGGCCCTCATAGCGCACGATCTGCCCGCCGATCAGAAACGTGTCGCCCGGCGTCAGCGTCGCGGCAAAGGCCTCTTCGACCTCGCCCAAGGGTTTGAACGACCCGCGCAGACGCACCTTGAGCGTGTCTGTGTCCTGAATGGTGCCGATATTCATGCGGATGCGCTGGGCCGCGCGCGGGTCGCGCAGGTGCCACAGGCCATCGCGTTCCACCAGCCGCTGCCAGCGGTCATAGGCGCGCAGGGCATAGCCGCCGGTCGCGCAGAACGCGAGGCAGGCGTCGAAATCGGCGCGGTCGAGCGTGGCATAGGCGCCGA
This sequence comes from Rhodobacterales bacterium, assembly GCA_009993005.1. Taxonomy (GTDB): domain Bacteria; phylum Pseudomonadota; class Alphaproteobacteria; order Rhodobacterales; family Rhodobacteraceae; genus JAACUH01. The sequence goes on along the minus strand of JAACUH010000072.1, from coordinate 8,618 downwards.
CGCTGCGCACCTCGGCATAAAGCGCGTCAGCGCCGAACGGCCCCGCGCAGGCCACGATCAGGATATGCTGGCAGAGCACGTCGCGCGGGCCCGGCCCCTTTGGGTCGCCGTCCAGATCATGCGCGCGCGCGGCCTCGAGGGCGGCCACGCATTCCACCACCTCGAACCGGTTGGCCGGCACCAGCAGCGCTTTGGACGGCGCGTTGTAGCGGTGGTTGGCCCGCCCGATGCGCTGGATCAGGCGCTTGACGTTCTTGGGCGCGCCGATCTGGATCACGAGGTCCACATCGCCCCAGTCGATGCCGAGGTCGAGCGAGCCGGTGCAGACGATGGCGCGCAACTGTCCGGCCACCATCGCGGCCTCGACCGCCTCGCGCTGTTCGCGCGAGAGGCTGCCGTGGTGGATGCCGATCGGCAGGTCGTCGTCATTGGCCAGCCACAGGTTGTGAAAGAACAGCTCTGCCTGGGCGCGGGTATTGTGGAAGATCAGCGTCGTGCGGTGGCGGCGGACCTCGTCCAGCACCGCCGGGATCGCATAGCGGGCGCCGCCGCCGGCCCAGGGCGGGCGCTCCTCTGTCACGAGCATCGCGATATCGGGCTCTGGCCCCGGATCGGCGTGCAGGATCGCGCAGGGGGCGGGGGCGCAGGCGAGCGACCGGGCGATGGCGGCGGGGTCCTCGACCGTGGCCGACAGGCCCACGCGGCGCAGGCCGGGCGCCAGCGTTTGCAGCCGCGACAGCGCCAGCATGAGCTGATCGCCCCGCTTGCTCTCGGCCAGGGCGTGGATCTCGTCCACGATCACCCGTTGCAGGCCCGCAAAGATGCGCGGCGCGTCCTCGTAGCTGATCAGCAGCGCGAGGCTTTCGGGCGTGGTGAGCAGGATATGCGGCGGGTCGGCGCGCTGGCGGCGTTTCTGCGTGTAGGAGGTGTCGCCGCTGCGATCCTCGATGCGGATCGGCAGGCCCATCTCGACCACCGGGGTCGTCAGGTTGCGGCGGATGTCGGCGGCCAGCGCCTTGAGCGGGCTGACATAGAGCGTGTGCAGGCCGCTGTGGCCACCCTCCGCCAGGTCCAGCAGCGTCGGCAGGAACCCCGCCAGCGTCTTGCCGCCGCCGGTCGGCGCGATCAGCAGCAGCGCGGGGTCAGCGGCGCGGGCGAGCATCTCGGCCTGATGCGGGTGCAGGCTCCATCCGCGCGCGGCGAACCAGTCGGAGAAACGCGGGGGCAGGTGGGTCACGCGCGCCCCAGCTTGCGACGGCCCAGAAGGCGCAGGGTCAGGTTGCGGCCCGCGACCATCGGCGGATAGAGCAGCCGCGCCCGCCACGGCGCGGCAAAGGCCCAGGCGGTCAGGCGGTTGAACAGGCCCGAGCGCGTGGTCAGCCCCGCCAGCAGCGTCAGCGCCGCATCGCCGTGGTAAAGCGCGCCCCGCATCTCGACCACCATCCCCGCGTCGAGGTCGAGCCCCGCCTGCGCGATCCGCGCCATCACCGGATGCGTGCCTTCGCGCGCGTCGAGCAGCAGCACCGGCCCCGCCGCCGCACGCAGCCGGGTCATGCGGACATAGGCCGCGCAGAACGGGCATTCGCCGTCATAAACGATGATAAGACCTTGGTCCGATGGCGGGGCTTGCGTCATGATTTAGGGAATATAGGCACATTCGCGGCGTTGTCCCATGCAACCACGCGCCGCAGTCGAAAAATGCCCCAAAGCCGGAACAGCAGCCCATGACCCGCCTGATCGCCGCCCTGTCACGCCCTGTGAGCATCCAGTCGCTGGTGGCGGTTCGCGTGCTTTTCGGGGCGATCCTTTTGTGGGACTGGTGGCGCTATGTCGTGCAGAACCGCATTTTCCGCTATTACGTCGAGCCAGAGCTGTGGTTTCCCTATTTCGGGCTCGATTGGCTGACGCCCTTGCCCGAACCCTATATCTATTGGGTCTGGCACCTGGTCGGGCTCAGTGCCTTTCTGGTGATGATCGGGGCCTTCTACCGGGTCGCGATCTGGGTGTTCATCGCGGCCTTCGGCTATTTCTTTCTGCTCGACCGGGCGCAATACCTCAATCACAACTATCTGGTGCTGCTTTATGCGGCCCTGCTGGCGGTATCGCCCGCGCATCTGGCGTTTTCGGTCGATGCCTGGCTCTGGCCGGCGTGGCGCAGGCGGGTGATCGCCGCCTGGTCGGTGGTCGCGATCAAGGCGCAGACCGAGGTGGTGCTGGTCTTTGCCGGGCTGGTCAAGATCACCGACGACTGGCTGCGCGGAGAGCCGCTTGGCATCTGGCTGCGCGGTCAGGCCGGTGACTGGCCCTTTGGCTGGCTGTTCCAGTATGATGCGGTGATCCTCGCGGGCGCCTGGGCCACGGTCGCGCTGCACCTGATCGGCGCGCCGCTGCTGCTGTGGCACCGCACGCGGCTGGCGGTGTTCCTCGTCTATTGCTGCTTTCACATGGCCAATGCGCAATTCTTCAACATCGGGATATTCCCCTGGCTGACGATTGCGGTCACCACGATCTTTTTCGTGCCGGACTGGCCGCAGCGCGCCCTGCGCTGGGCGCTGCGCTGGTTCGAGCCGCTGCCGCCGATGCCCGCGCCTGTCGCCGCTGGCGCCGGTGTGGCGCCCCTTGGCCGCGCGGTGCTGGTGTTTCTCGCGCTCTGGTTTGCGGTGCAGGTCTATCTACCTGTGCGGCAAGCGTTTTTTCCCACGCTGGTGGGCTGGTCGGGCGATGGGCACCGCTTTTCCTGGCGGATGCGGATTTATGACCGTGATGCGGATGGCACCTTTCGGGTGCTTGGCGGGGACGGGTCGGTGACGGTCGTCGATCCCTATGACTGGCTGACGCGCCGGCAGGCGACCGCGATGCTCTCAAGGGCGGACATGATCCATGACTTTGCCGCGATGCTCGAAGCGGCCTGGCGCGAGGCGGGGCATGGGGATGTCGCGGTGCATGCCGATATCACGATGTCGCTCAACGGGCGGCCACATGTGCCCTTTATCGACCCCACGGTCGATCTGACCGCGGTCAGCTACAACTGGCTGGGCACAGACGACTGGGTGCTGCCCCCCGCGCACCGGGTGGCCGAGGGGCGGCTGCCCGACTGGCTGCCGCCGCTGCCGCTGCAAAAGCCGCCTTTCGCGGGCGGCTAGTGGATGATCGCGCCGTCGCGCACGAACATGTTGTCCCAGGCGCGGTCGATCAGGTCGGGGGTCATCTGGTAGGGGATGCCTTCGAAATTGCAGATCGAGATCATCTGGTCGATCAGAAAGATCGGCTGGTAGTTGGCATAGACATTGTCGATGGTCGGATACTTGACCTTGAGCAGGTGGATCAGCGCGGCCTCGTCCAGCGGCATCCTGCGCTTGCGCGCGACCATCGCAAAGATCTTGAGGAAATCCTCCTGTGACGGCCCGTCGATCTTGATCTTGAAGAAGATCCGCCGCAGCGCGGCCTTGTCAAAGATTTCGTTGGGGTGGAAGTTGGTGGAAAAGATCACCAGCGTGTCGAACGGCACTTCGAACTTTTCGCCCGATTGCAGCGCGAGGATGTCCTTGCCTTCCTCCAGCGGCACGATCCAGCGGTTGACGAGCTTTTGCGGCGGTTCCGCCTGACGGCCAAGGTCGTCCACGATAAAGATGCCGCCGGTGGATTTGAGCTGAAGCGGCGCCTGATAGGTGCGCGCGGTGGGGTTATAGACCAGGTCGAGCATCGACAGCGACAGCTCGCCCCCGGTGATGACCGTGGGCCGTTCGCAGCGCACATAGCGGGTGTCGTAGCGCCCCGAGGTGCGGCGCAGCACGTTGGGGTCGTCGAGGTCCTCTTCGGCGGCGGAATGCACGATCGGGTCATAGACGGTGATGACCTGCCCCGCATATTCGATGGCGCGCGGCACATAGATCTTGTCGCCCAGCGCGTCGCGGATACCGTTCGAGATCGAGGATTTCCCGTTGCCCGGCGGCCCATACATCAGGATCGACCGGCCCGCACCCACCGCCGGGCCAAGCTGGCCCAGAAGGTCGGGCGGGATGATGAGGTGGCCCATCGCGGCGGTCAACTGGTCGCGCGTCACCTGGAGGTTGCGGATCGACTGGCGCTTGACCTGCTCGCGGTAGATGTCGAGCGGCACCGGCATGGCGCCGTAATATTCCGACTGCGACAGCGCGTCGAGCGCCCGCGCCTTGCCCGCATCGGTGAGCTGATAGGCCATCTCGTTGCCGCTGTTGGCGTTGAGCGTGCCCATCGCCTCGACCAGCTTCTGGCTGCGCGCGAGGTCCACGAGCTCTTGCGTGACCGGGATCGGCAGGCAGATCGCGCGGGCGATTTCTGTCACCATGGTCACATTCATGCGGAACATCGTCTTGAGCAGGATGTCGCGCATCATCACCGGATGCAGCTGCATCCCGGCCATGGATTTCGGCGCCGGCGGTGACATCACCGAGGAAACTTGCATGTTCATGAGAGGTCTGCCCGTCCTGTGTGACCCTGTGTCACGCAGATATGCCGGGCCAATATGGCGAAAACGTGGATAAAGCGTATCAGCTTGCGGGCATCACCAGCCGCAGGATCGCGGCGAGCCAGTCGGGCCGCAGCGCCAGCACCAGATAGCCGATCAGCGTCGCGCCCAGCGCCACCCCCATGGGAAAGCGTTTGCCCGAGGACCAGCTTTGCCAGTCGGGCGCGAGCCGGCGGAGCGGCGAATGCTTGGCGATGCGGTGCAGCGCGTAGCAGACGAGAAAGGCTGTCGCATAGACGAACACAAGGATGTTCCAGTCGCCCAGTGCCACAAAAGGCGCGGCGGCGGCGATGAATTTCGCGTCGCCCGCCCCCATGAGGCGCAGCGCGTTGAGCACCATGCCCACCAGCAGCATCACCACGACATGCGGCAGGCGCCAGAGGTAATCGGCTGTTTCCATTGTGAAAACGCCGATCACCAGAAAGGACGCCAGCAGCGCATAAACCGCCAGGTTGGGGATGCGCATCGCCTTCATGTCCGACCAGGCGACCCAGAGAGAAATGGGCACGACGGCCGGCAGGAACCAGGCGGCGGCGGTGGCTGACGTCTCCATCGCGGCTTAGTTCGTCACGTTGTCTTCAAGGGCACGCAGGGCGCGGACGGCTTCTTCGAAGTGTTGCGGATGCGTGTCGATCGCCTCGCGCAGCAGGCCACGGCCGATGGTGATGTCGTTCTGCTTGATCGCGGTCAGCGCCAGCGTATGCAAAAGCTGCGCGCGCTCGATCTGGGTCATGGCGATCACCGGCAGGTCATAGTTGCGCTGCGCGCCGCGCGCGAGCACGAGGTTGTTCTTGGCGGTGAACATCGACGGGTCGTGCCGCAGCGCGTCGGAAAACAGCCGCTCTGCCCCGCGATAATCGCCGCGCGTGAGCTTTGAGAAACCCCAGTTGTTGTAGACGCCGGCGGGGGTGGTGGTCAGCCCCACGGCGATCTCGTAGAAACTGTCGGCCTTGGCCCAGTTTTCGTTCGCATCGGCCACCATCGCCTCGAGGCGGTAGCGCTTGAACGTCTCATGCGTGGGCGGGATCATGTTGAGCGTCGCCTCGGCCTCGGTCCACTGGTTGTTGCGGATGAAGGCATCGGCAAGGTCCACGCTGTCCTCGTTGGTATGCTCGGGGTGGGCGGCGACAGCCTGCCATGCGGCAACCGCCTCGGTCGGGCGCTGCGCCCGGATCAGCGATTTGCCCAGCCCCCGCATGAGGTCGATGCGGCCGGGGTCATTGGCCACGGCGCGCGAGAAATAGGCCACCGCCTCGCCCGGATCGCCGACCGTCAGCATCACGTCGTTGAGGTTGCTTTCGTCGATCACGTTGAGGTCACGCAACGCGCGGTCAACCTCGGCCTCGCCCGAACGGTCACAGCCCGACAGGGCCAGCGCCCCCAGCACCGTGAGGGACATCACAATAGGGTGGCGCATGTGCCTGCGTCCTTTTGACTGCTCTTGCCTCAGAGTGCGGAAAGGATCAGGAAATCGCCCGTGCCCCTGCGCACCAAAGTGAAGTTTTCTTCATCGTTGGGGTCGGTATAGCCGGGATTGTCGAGTTTTGCGAGTGCCAAGCGCAGGTTGTCACGAATCTCGTCACTATTGCCGTTATCCGTTGCATAGGCGCGACGGAAAACCTCGCTCGCCTCGGCAACCTTGCCCTGTTCCATCAGGATCACGCCCAGATTGTTCCAGGCGGCGGCAAAGCCCGCATCCTCGGCCACGGCCCGGCGCAGCAGCCGTTCGGCCTGGCCCAGCCGGCCCAGACGCAGGTTGGCCGACCCCAGCGCCGAGAGCGTATCGACGTTGAGCCCCTGCTGCCCCGCCGCGCGCGTATAGGCGTCGAGGGCGAGCTGGTATTCCCCCGCCGCCATCAGCCGGTGCCCCACGATCAGCCCGTCGATGTCACCCTCGCCCGCGACACCTGGCGCATAGACGCCGCCCGCAGAACGGTTGAGGCCGCCCGACGTGCAGGCGGCCAGCGCGGTCAGCGCACAGACAAGGATCAGCCGTTTGATCGTCATTCCTGCGGGGGCGGGCGCCGGTTGCCCGCGTCAATTGTCCAGGTTGGTGGCCTCTTGCGCGCCGCCGCCCAGCGTGAGGTAGATCTCGTAGATCGACGGCCCGATCAGGATGATGAGAAGAGGCGGAACCGTCAACATCATCGTGGCGAGTGTCATCTTGGTCGGCAGGGTATTCGCCTTTTCTTCGGCGCGCATGACCCTTTTGTCACGCATTTCCGCCGCATAGACGCGCAGCGCCTCGGCGATCGAGGTGCCGAACTGCTGGCTCTGGATCAGCACGGTCACAAAGGACGACACATCGGTCACGCCGCAGCGTTCGGCCATGTCGCGCAGCACGGCGGTCTTGTCCTTGCCGGCCTTCATCTCGTGGCTCACGATCTCGAATTCGTCGGCAAGGTCGGGAAAGCCCGAGCGCAATTCGCGGCTCACCCGGATGATGGACTGGTCGAGCGATTGCCCGGCCTCGACGCAGACGAGCATCATGTCGAGACTGTCGGGAAAGCCGTTGGTGATCGCCTGCTTGCGCGTCTCGAGCCGTTTGGTCACCCAGTATTTGGGCAGCATGTAGCCGATGGCGCCGGGAATGATGATCGACAGGATCGTGCTTTGCGTCGTCGGCTCACCGGTGGTCGAATTGTAGATGGCATAGGCCACACCGATCAGCAGAAAGCCGACGCCAAGCGCGAATTGCAGAAAGTGGAAGATGCGCACCGCGTTCTTGGTGCGGTAGCCCGCCTGCAAGAGCCGCAACCGGATCGCGGAATATTCGGCCTCGTCCGAGGGTTCGAGAAAGTTCGAGAATTTCTCGAGCTTGTCCTTGCCCTGCGACTGGCGCAGCCGGTCACCCTTGGGTGCTGCGGCCGAGGTCTGAGAGGCGACCCGCAGCTTGTCGAGCGGGTCCTGCGTCTTTTTCAAGAGCATCGGCAGCGTCATGAGGATCATGACGAGGCCGAGAAAGCCCACCGCGATGAGCGGGCCGAAGGGGCCCAGCAGATCGGTGAGACTGGCGTTGATCGTATTCAGCATGGCCTTCTGTGCCCCCTCAGACCTTGATGTTCACAAGCGATTTCATCACAAAGATGTTCACCGCCAGAAAACCGCCCACCACGAGACAGGCAGGGATGAACACGGCCGTTTCCTTCACATCGTCATAATAGTTCGGGTCGAGCAGGTTGATCATCACCAGCGCGCCGACAGGAAAGCCCGACAGGAAGGTGCCCGACCATTTCGCCTCGGCCGTGATCGCCTTGACCCGGCGAAAGAGCTTGAAGCGGGCGCGGATCACCTTGGCCAGGCCGTCGAGGATCTCGGCCAGGTTGCCGCCCGCCGTTTGCTGGATGTTCACCGCCACGGCGAGAAAGCGCATGTCCTGCATGTCCATCCGTTCGGCCATCGCCTTGAGGCTCTCGCCCATGTCGCGGCCATAGGCGGCCTCGTCGGCGATCATGCCCATCTCGGTGCCCAGCGGGTCGGGGACCTCCTTGGCGACGATGCCGATGGCCGAGGAAAACGGATGCCCGACGCGCAGCGAGCGCACCATGAGTTCGACCGCATCGGGGAGCTGTTCCTCGATCATCGACATCCGGGTCTTGGCCTTCTTGTTGATCCACATGAACACCGCGCCGACGCCCATCGCCAGCGACACGACGATGCGCACGGGCGGCTCTGTCGCGGTGCCCACGGTCAGGCCGATAAAGGCCACGACCGAAAGGCCGACCATGATCATGACCAGTTGCGCGGGCGAAAAGGCGATGTTGGCCTTCTGCGCCTTGGTCGCCAGGATCGAATAGAGCGGGATCGAGCGCGACTTGATGTGCTGCGTCATCTCCTTGCGGAGCTGTTCGAGCACCTGCTCGCGCCCGGCCCCTTTTTCGAGCAGCGCGAGGCGGCGGTTGACCTTGTTGTTCAGGCTGATCGACTTGCCGAACACGGTGAGGTAGAGACCCTCGACCAGCACCAGCACCGCGATGAAGATCAGGCCGTAGATGATCGGTTCGGCTGAAATGACCATGATCGTCAGTCTCCTATCGTCGGTTCAAAGATCGAGGCGGGCAGGTCGTAGCCCCAGAGCCGGAAGCGTTCGGAAAAGTGCGACCGCACGCCG
>JAACUH010000005.1 GCA_009993005.1 Rhodobacterales bacterium | reverse complement strand
GGCGCGTGGCATTGCCGTTGCCACCCCCGCCGATCTGGTGCACCAGGCCAGCGCCGCACCCATCGCCCCGGTGGCGCGCGGGTGGGATGATCTGGCCGCGATCCTGTACACCTCGGGCACCACGGGCCGGTCGAAAGGCGCAATGCTGACCCATGGAAACCTGATTTCCAACGCTTTGGTGCTGAAGGATCTGTGGCGGTTCACCGAGGACGACGTTCTGTTGCACGGCTTGCCGGTGTTTCACACCCACGGGCTGTTCGTGGCCACAAACATCGTGCTGGCGGCGGCGGCGCGGATGATCTTTTTGCCCGCCTTCGATCTGGACAGGATCGCCGCGCATCTGCCGCGCGCGACCACGATGATGGGCGTGCCCACCTATTACACCCGGATGTTGGGCGATGCCCGATTCGACCGTGCCGCGCTGGCCCATATGCGGCTGTTGGTGTCAGGCTCGGCGCCGTTGCTGGCCGACAGCCACGCCGCGTTTCAGGCGCGCACCGGCCAGGCGATTCTGGAACGCTATGGCATGACGGAAACCAACATGATCACGTCCAATCCCCATGACGGGGCGCGGCGGGCGGGCACGGTGGGCCATTCCCTGCCCGGCGTTTCCCTGCGCCTTGCGACGCCCGACGATCACGGAATCGGCGGGATCGAGGTGAAGGGCCCGAACGTGACCCCCGGTTATTGGCGCAACCCGGACAAGACCGCCGAAAGTTTTACCATTGATGGCTGGTTCATCACCGGCGATCTGGGGCAGATCGACGACGCGGGGTATCTGTCAATCGTCGGGCGCGCCAAGGATCTGGTCATTTCCGGCGGCTTCAACATCTATCCCAAGGAAATCGAGACGGAAATAGATGCCCTGCCCGGTGTGCTGGAAAGTGCCGTGTACGGCCTGCCCCACCCCGATCTGGGCGAAGTCGTGGCTGCCGCTGTGGTGCTGACCACCCCGGCCACAACCGATGCAGAGGGTATACGCGCCGCACTTGCAACCCGGCTGGCGCGGTTCAAGATCCCGCGCAATCTGCGCATCCTGCCCGACCTGCCGCGCAACGCCATGGGCAAGGTGCAGAAAGACGTGTTGCGCAAGGCCGACACCGGCGCCTAGGGCACGGTCAAACCCAAAATCGCCCGCGCCGTGGCCACATCGGCCACCGGGCGCGCGCGGCGCTCACAGATCGCCACCACCCGTTCGACCAGCGCGGCGTTGGAGGGCGCCAGCCGGTGACGATCGAGGCGTACGTTGTCCTCAAGCCCGGTGCGCGCATGGCCCCCCGCCGCCACCGCCCATTCGTTCAGCACGATCTGGTTCGCCCCGATCCCGGCAGCACACCACGGCGCCGCCGGAAACAGCCGGTTCACCGTCTGGACGTAGAAATCGAACACGAAACGGTCGGCGGGCATGGCGTTTTTCACCCCCATCACGAACTGCACATAAGGAACGTCCCGGATCTGACCGCGCGCGTACATATCGGCCGCCTTCAGGATATGCGACAGATCGAAGGCCTCGATCTCGGGCTTGACGCCATGGGTGCGCATTTCAGCGGCCAGCCAATCGACCAGATCGGGCGGATTTTCATACACCCGCGTCGGAAAATTGTTCGACCCCACAGAAAGCGACGCCATGTCGGGCCGCAGCGGCAACATGCCGCCCCGCGCCGTGCCGGTGCCCGACCGACCGCCGGTGGAAAACTGAATGATCATACCCGGGCAGTGCCTTTCCAGCCCCTCCTTGAGGGCTGCGAATTTCTCGGGGTCGCTGCTGGGGGTCTGGTCATCGTTGCGCACATGGGCGTGGCAAATGGTGGCGCCCGCCTCGAACGCCGCATGGGTGCTTTCGATCTGTTCGGCCACAGAGATCGGCACCGCCGGATTGTCAGCCTTGGTCGTGACCGACCCCGTGATGGCGACGCAGATGATGCACGGCACGCTCATGCGGGGGCCACCAGGCCCTGCGCCCGGTCAGCCCAGAGGTTGAGCACGTTCCACCAGACGCACAAAGAACGACGCCCCCACCGGCGCCACAGCATCGTTGAAATCATAGGCGGGGTGGTGGCAGAACGCGGTCTTGCCTTGGCCAAGGAACAGGAACGCGCCGGGGCGCGCATTCAGCATATAGGAAAAATCCTCGGCCCCCATCATCCGCTCGACCGCGCCATCCACCCGGTCCGGCCCGACGACATCGCCCGCCACCTCCAGCGCGAAGGCGACAGCGTCGGGATCGTTGATCGTGGCGGGATAGCCCTGTTCATAGGTCAGATCCGCCGTCACCCCATAGGCTGCGGCGGTTCCGTCAACCAATTCCTGCATCCGCGTCATGACCATCACCTGCACCGCCGGATCAAAGGTGCGCACCGTGCCGGAAAACACCGCGCTGGCCGGGGTCACATTGTTGGCGGTGCCGGTGTGGATCTGGGTGACCGAAACCACCAGATCGTTCACCGGCTTGTGGTTGCGCGACACGATCGTGCCGAACCCCTGAACCAAGGCGATCACCGCCGGAACGGGATCGACACAATCGTGCGGATAGGCCGCGTGGCCACCCACGCCCCGCACCGCGACGGTGAATTCATCCACCGCCGCCATGATCGGGCCGGCGGCGGTGTGCAGTTCGCCTTCGGGAAATTCCGGCGCGTTGTGGATGCCATAGACCTGGGTGATGCCGAACCGGTCCATCACCCCCTCTTCCACCATCACCTTGCCGCCACCGCCGCCTTCCTCGGCGGGCTGGAACAACAGCGCGACACGCCCGCGGAACCGCCGGGTTTCGGCCAGATAGCGCGCGGCACCCAACAGCATCGTGGTGTGGCCGTCATGGCCGCAGGCATGCATCAGGCCGGGGGTTTCGCTGGCATAGGGGGCGCCTGTCACCTCGTGGATCGGCAAGGCATCCATGTCGGCGCGCAACCCGATGGTCGGGCCGGCCCCCGCCGCGTTGTCCTGACCGTTGATGATGGCGACGATACCGGTTCGGGCGATGCCTTCATGCACCTCGTCCACCCCGAACTCCCGCAGGCGCGCGGCGACATAGGCCGAGGTTTTCGGCAGATCGAACCCCAGTTCGGGGTTGCGGTGCAACCAGTGGCGCCAGGTTTTCATATCCTCGGCGTAATCGGCGATGCGGTTGACGATGGCCATGGGGCGCGGCACTCCTGTGAGATCAGACCGTCAGCTTTCCAGAGAAACAGGGCCAGGTAAATGACCAATCGCGCCGATCCGATCCATGACCTTCCGCGCGACATGGCGCGCCTTCTTGAGATCATGCGCCGCCTGCGCGATCCTGACACCGGCTGTCCGTGGGATCTGGAGCAGGATTTCGCCAGCATCGCGCCCTATACCATCGAAGAGGCCTATGAGGTGGCCGACGCGATTGACCGGGCGGATTTTGACGACCTGAAGGGCGAACTGGGCGATTTGCTGTTCCAGGCGGTGTATCACGGGCAAATCGCCGCCGAGGCGGGGCATTTCACCTTTGACGACATCGTCAACACGGTGGCCGACAAGATGATCGCGCGTCACCCCCACGTCTTTGGCGACGCAACGCGCGACAAGACCGCCGCGCAGCAAACCCGCGACTGGGAGGCGCACAAGGCCCGCGAACGGCAGAGCCGTGCCGGACCTGGTGGTGTGCTGGACGGCGTCGCCCTGAGCCTGCCCGCCCTGCTGCGCGCGGTGAAATTGCAGAACCGGGCGGCGCGGGTCGGGTTCGACTGGCCCGAAACCGCGCAGGTGCTGGACAAGCTGGTCGAGGAGGCGGGCGAGTTGGTGGCGGCGCGCGATACATTGACGGCCGCGGCGGTTGCCGACGAAATGGGCGATCTGCTGTTCGTCATGGCCAATCTGGCGCGTCATCTCGGGGTCGATCCCGAAGCGGCCCTGCGCGGCACAAACGCCAAATTCACCCGGCGGTTCGGGTTTGTCGAGGCGGCATTGCAAAAGGCCGGCCGACGGTGTGAAGATGCCACGCTGGATGAAATGGATGCCCTGTGGAATGCGGCGAAGGCGTTGGAATGATTTGATTTCGGGCCGGGTTGCCCGGCCCGACCGGCTGGGGGCGCTGCCCCCAGACCCCCGAGGTATTTCGGGCAAGAAAGAGATGGCTGAACGCCCGCTC
>JAACUH010000022.1 GCA_009993005.1 Rhodobacterales bacterium | reverse complement strand
CTCGCGGCGCTTCTGGGCACGTTCTTTGGCAATCCGCTGACCTATGTGCCGATCGGGATCGTGTCGCTGCAAACCGGGCACTTCCTGCTCGGCTCGCGGCCGAACCGGGGGTTCGAGACCTCGCTGGGGCGCAAGTTCGAAGGGGCGGCGCGCGATCTGTGGCACAATTTCAGCGCGATTTTCAGCGATGAGGTGGCCAACTGGCACCGGCTGGGCGTGTTTTATGACGAGGTTTTCTTTCCCTATCTCGTGGGCGGGATTCTTCCGGGGATCGTGGCGGCGACGGTTTGCTATTACCTCACCCTGCCGCTGATCGGTGCCTATCAGAACCGCCGCCGCAAGGCGCTGCGGGCCAAGCTCGACCTGCTCAGGAACCGGCCCGCGCCACATGCTGACGACAAGGCTCCGCCGCGCTAGGTTGCGCGGGCGGGCAAACAGAAAGGACGTGCCTTATGGCCCTGGGCAAGCTGCGACTGGGTGTGAACATCGACCATGTGGCGACGGTGCGCAACGCGCGCGGGTCGGCCTATCCCGACCCCGTGCGCGCCGCGCTGATGGCGCAGGAGGCGGGCGCCGACGGCATCACCGCGCATCTGCGCGAGGATCGCCGCCATATCGGCGACAGTGACATTGACCGCCTGGTGGCGGCGCTGCGCATCCCGCTGAACTTCGAGATGGCCGCGACGCCCGAGATGCAGGCCATCGCCCTGCGCCATCGCCCCCATGCCGTCTGCATCGTGCCCGAAAAGCGCGAAGAGCGCACGACCGAAGGCGGGCTCGAGGTCGCGCGGCAGGAAAACCAGCTCGCGCATTTCATCGCGCCCCTGCGTGACGCGGGCTGCCGGGTGTCGATCTTCATCGCCGCCGACCGCAGTCAGGTCGAGGCCGCGCACCGGATCGGCGCGCAGGTGATCGAGCTGCACACCGGCGCCTATTGCGACGCCCATCACGACGGCCATTTCGCGGATCGCGACGCCGAACTGGCCCGGCTGCGCGAGATGGCGGAGTTTGCCGACAGCCTGGGGCTCGAGGTGCACGCAGGCCACGGGCTGACCTATGAGACGGTCGCGCCGGTAGCGGCCTTTCCGCAGGTGAAAGAGCTCAACATCGGGCATTTCCTGATCGGCGAAGCGATCTTTCGCGGGCTGCCTGCGTCAATGGCCGAAATGCGCCGCCTGATGGATGAGGCCCGGGACCCGCGGGTGCAGCCATGATCGCCCATGTCGTGATGATGCGCCTTGCGCCCGGCCATGACACCGGCGAACTGGCCGCGGTGATGGAGGGGCTCGGGCAGGTCATGGGCCGCCTGAGCGGTGCGCTGGGGTTCGAGCATGGCGTCAACCGCGACTATGAAAACCTGTCGCCGGGCTGGGATGCGGGCTTCATCTGCCGTTTCACCGATGCGGCGGCCCTCGCCACCTATGCCGCCGATCCCGAACACAGGGCGCTCAGCCAGCGGTTGCTCGCGCTGTGTGCCGGCGGCTTGGCGGGCCTGATGGTGATCGACCTGGACGTATGAGGAGAGGCGGCAGATGCACAGGCAGATGACGCAGACCCCGGCTGTGACAGCCCCGCAGGCCGCCGTGCAAGGGGTGGCGCCGCGCGACGCCGCGCCTGCGACCTGCGGCTGCGGCTGCTGCTGCCGCTGCGGGGGCTGGCCGGCTGCCGTGCCGGGCCCGCAGTGCGCCGCGGTCCGTCACCGACGGCCCCGCGCGGGCTGCACGCGCGCCCGCGCGGTGGAGGCTGCGCAATGATCCTCGGCATCGGGTCCGACCTGTGCAACATCGAGCGGATCGAGGGCACGCTCGCCCGCTTTGGCGACCGGTTCCGCGACCGGGTGTTCACCGCGCGCGAGCAGCGCAAGGCGGCGTCGCGGCCGCGCGCGGTGGCGGCGACCTATGCCAAACGCTGGGCCGCCAAGGAGGCGTGTTCCAAGGCGCTCGGCACCGGGCTGCGCATGGGCATCTCGTGGAAGGACATGGCGGTGTCCAACCTGCGCTCTGGCCAGCCGGTGATGCATGTGACCGGCTGGGCGCGCGAGCGGCTCGACGCGATGACGCCGCCGGGGCACGAGGCGGTGATCCATGTCACGCTCACCGACGACCACCCCTGGGCGCAGGCTTTTGTCGTGATCGAGGCGCGGCCGCTTGATGCCGCCGACATGGCGCTTGGCTTGACAGCCCCGAAGCTGCCGCGCATGTAGCGGTCAGAGCAGACAGGGACAGGCCAGATGGCAGACAAGACGGATACCGAAAAACCCGGGATCGGCGCCTCGATCATCGAGACGCTCAAGACGATCGTCTATGCCCTGTTGATCGCGGGCGTGTTCCGCACGGTGTTCTTCCAGCCGTTCTGGATCCCGTCCGGGTCGATGAAGGACACGCTGCTGATCGGCGATTTCCTCTTTGTCAACAAGATGGCCTACGGCTATTCCTATGCCTCCTGCCCGTCGATCCGCATTCCGCGCCTGAACATCGACATCGACGCCGAGGATTTCTGTGGCGTGTTCAAGGGCGACAATGGCCGCCTGTTCGGGTCCGCGCCCGAACGGGGCGATGTCGTGGTGTTCCGCCATCCCGTCACCGGACAGGACTACATCAAGCGGCTGATCGGTCTGCCGGGTGACCGTATCCAGATGCGCGGCGGTGTGCTCTACATCAACGATGTCGCCGCACCGCAAGAGCCTGCCGGCACCTTTGTGGAGCCATATGCATTGCAGGGCCCGCAGCGCCAGACGCCGCGCTGCGAGAACGGGCGCCCGGAGCGGGGGGCCGATTGTGAAAAGTCGCGCTTTACCGAAACCCTGCCGGGCGGGGTGAGCCACAACATCCTCAACATCGAGACGCAGGGGTCGGATGATACCGGCGTCTTTACGGTGCCCGAGGGCAATTACTTCTTCATGGGCGACAACCGCGACAATTCGGCCGACAGCCGCGTGCCGCGCACCCAGAACGGTGTGGGTTTCGTGCCCTATGAGGATATCGTGGGCCGCGCCGACCGGATCATGTTCTCGTCCGCCGGGTCATTCATGCTCGCCTTCTGGACCTGGCGGTCGGACCGCTTCTTCCATCCGGTCAACTGACCGGGTGCGCGCGGCATGACGCAGGGCCTCAATCCGCTGGTGCTGTTGCTGTCGGGATTTGACTGGTCGGGGCGCACGGGCCGGGTGCCGCTGGCGCTTCTCGTTGCGGTCTGGGTCGCGCTGGGCGTCGCCTATGCCGTCTGGGCCGACGGCTTGCTCTGGGTCGAGGCGGGGGTGATCGTGGCGGCGGCGGCACTGTTTGTGCCGCTCGTCGGGCATCTGCTGCGCCGGATCAACGATATAGGCTGGTCGGGCTGGTGGGTCTGGGTGCTGGCGCTGCCCTGGGCGGGGCTGGTGTTTCTCGCCGTGCTGCTTGTCAAACGCGCGTCGCCGCGCCTGCGGCGGCGCGATCCGACAGCGTTTCGCGGGGTGGGTTTCATGCTGGCCTGCGGGCTGTCGGTGCTCCTGCTGACGCGGCTGGTCTGGGCGCCCTATCAGATGGTTGCGGGCACGATGAAGCCCAACCTGCTGGTGGGCGATGTGGTGATCGCGCTGCGCCATCCGCTGCGCGACCCGCTGCCCGGCGATGTGGTGGTGTTCCGCCACCCGCGTCTGGGCACGCCGGAAATCGCGCGCGTCGTGGCGCAGGGGGGGGACCGGGTGCAGATGCGGGGCGGCGTGCTGTTCATCAATGACGCGTCTGTCGGTATCGTCGATCTGGGCCTCTGGGGTGAGCCCTTTGCCCCTCAAGGTCCGCTGCGCCGGTTTCCGCGCTGCGAGAATGGCGCGGTTGGGCTTGGTGCGCGTTGCGAGGCGTCGCTCTGGCGCGAAACGTTGCCGGGCGGGGCCGCGCACCTGATTCTCGATCTGGGGCCAAGCGCGCTCGACCCGGTCGAGGAATTTACCGTGCCGGCGGGGCATTCCTTTCTGATGGGCGATCACCGCGATAACGTGCTCGACAGCCGGATGGCGCCAGGCGCGGGTGGCTATGGCATGGTGCCGGCCGAGGCGGTTACGGGCCGCGTATTGCGCGTGGCCTTTTCCGCCGAGGGGCGGTTCTTGTGGATGGTCTGGACATGGCGCTGGGACAGGATCTGGGAGGCGGTGGCGTGAAGCTCTCGGGCGAGTTGCGCGCCTTTGCCGGGCGGCTGGGGCATGCGTTCGGGCGCCCCGCGCTGCTGGTGCAGGCGCTCACGCATGGCTCCATCGCCACGCCGCACCGCGACGACAACCAGCGGCTGGAGTTTCTGGGCGACCGGGTGCTGGGCCTCGTGATGGCCGAGGCGCTGCTCGCCGCCGATCCCAACGCCTCGGAAGGGCAGGTGGCGCCGCGCTACAACGCGCTGGTCCGCCGCGAGACCTGCGCCGACATCGCGCGGGCGATCGACCTCGGCGCGGTGTTGAAACTCGGCCGGTCCGAGATGAAATCGGGCGGCCGGCGCAAGGAGGCGCTGCTGGCTGACGCGATGGAGGCAGTGATTGCCGCTGTCTATCTCGATGGCGGTTTCGATGCGGCGCGTGGCGTGGTATTGCGGCTTTGGGCCGACCGGATCGGGCAGGTGGCCACGGATGCGCGCGACGCCAAGACCGCGTTGCAGGAATGGGCGCAGGCGCGCGGTGAACCGCCGCCCGCCTATGTCGAGGTCGCGCGCGAGGGGCCGGACCATGCGCCGGTCTTTACCATCGAGGTGCGGCTGGCCTCGGGCCCGGCCGAGCGGGCCGCGGCAGGGTCGAAACGACAGGCGGAACAGGTGGCGGCAGCCGCCCTCTTGAACAAGGTGAGCCAATGACCGACGCTGCACGAGAGCCGACCCGCGCCGGCTTTGCCGCCCTGATCGGCGAGCCGAATGCCGGGAAATCGACGCTTCTGAACCGGATGGTGGGGGCCAAGGTCGCGATCGTCACGCACAAGGTGCAGACGACGCGGGCGCGGCTGCGCGGGGTGGCGATGGCGGGGCAGGCGCAGATCGTGTTCGTGGACACGCCCGGCCTGTTCAAGCCGCGCCGCAGGCTCGACCGCGCGATGGTGGCGGCCGCCTGGGGCGGGGCCGCCGATGCCGATGTCGTGGTGCTGATGATCGAGGCGCATCGCGGCATCACCGACGGCGTGCGCGCGATCCTGGCCGACATGGGCGACCGGGTGGGGCGCACCCCCGTGGCGCTGGCCATCAACAAGATCGACCGGGTCAAGGCCGAGACGCTGCTGGAACTCACGAAGGAGATGAACGCCGCCTTTGCCTTTGTCGAGACCTTCATGATCTCGGCCGAAAAGGGTTATGGCTGCGACGCCTTGCGCGACTGGCTCGCCTCGCGGATGCCCGAGGGGCCGTATCTTTACCCCGAGGACCAGATCGCGGACCTGCCGATGCGGATGATCGCGGCCGAGATCACGCGCGAAAAGCTCACGCTGCGGCTGCATCAGGAACTGCCCTATGAGCTGACGGTCGAGACCGAAAACTGGGAAGAGCGCGAGGATGGCTCTGCCCGGATCGACCAGATCGTCTATGTCGCGCGTGACGGGCACAAGGGGATCGTGCTGGGGCGCGGTGGCGAGACCGCCAAGGCCATCGGCAAGGCGTCGCGCGAAGAGCTGGAAGAGTTCCTCGGCCGCCGCGTGCATCTGTTCCTGCAGGTCAAGGTGCGGCCGAACTGGCTGGAGGAATCCGAGCGCTATTCGGAAATGGGGCTCGATTTCAAGGACGGGCATGAGTGAGCGGCTCACCGCCGGCTTCTGGGTGGCGGCCTATCTGACGCGGCTGCGGCTTGCCGACATCCCCGCGTTTGTGGTGGCGCGCGGCGATGGCACGGCGGGGGCGGTGCTGGTCAAGCTCAACACGCTCGACGGGCGGGCGGTGGTCTATCAGCGGTCGTTCGACCTGATGACCGGTGCGCGGGCCTGGGTTGTGCTGGCCGAGGGCGAGGAGAGCGCCGTCGATGCCGGCGTCGCGCGCCAGCGGCGGTTCGACCCCGACCTTTGGGTGATCGAGGTCGAGGACCGCGCCGGGCGGCATCTGCTCGACGAGGACGGGCTGCGCGACTGACCCTGCGATGACCCCGGGGCCGGGCGGCGGCTGGCGGGTGCGGCGCCTCCGGCGGGAGTATTTGGGGCACAGAGAAGCGGGGCGGCGCGCTCAGGCCGTGGCGCGCGTGCTGAGTGCTCTGGCGAGGACCACGAGCAGCAGGCCGGCGATCAGGAAGGCGAGGCCGAGGCCCGCGATATTGAGCGTGACGCGGGCCGCGCCGAGGGCCGTGGCGTCGATGAACGGATAGGGATAGGCGCCGGTTGCCGCGCCACGCGCCAGCGCCCAGACGCAATAGGCAAGCGGCCAGACGAGCCATAGCGCGGCATGGCGCAGGGCAAGGCCGGATTTGGGTGCGCAGGTCAGCCAGTAGAGCGCGACCAGCGCGGGGACGACGCTGTGCAACCCCTGATCGGCCCAGAAGGCGAGGCCCCGGGGCTGCCACAGCCCTGACAGGAGCCAATGGTAGATCACCCCGACAGTGAGGATGGCGAGTGTGATCGCGCCGTGCCATGCGGCGGTGGCCTCGCGGCCCGTCACGGCGATCAGGCCAAAGGTCGCTGCCACGCCGATGTTGGTCAGCACGGTGAAATAGGCGGCCATCTGCCACAGGGCCGCCGCTGTGCCGCCGGTGAGGCGGGTCGAGACGACGCTTTGGCCGATGAGCGCGGCGAGGCAGAGGGTCGCTATGGCGAAGGCGAAGGGGCGGCGGATCATCAACGGTCCTCGGGTTTCGTCAAATCCTGCCTGCGCCGCCTGTGGCCTGCAAGCCCTTGCCTTGGCGCCGGGGCTGTCGATACTGCCGCCATGATCGAATGGCGGGACGAAGGCGCGGTGCTGGCCGTGCGGCCTCATGGCGAGACCTCGGCGATTGTCGAGGTCTTTACCGCCGGTCATGGGCGCCATGCCGGGGTGGTGCGGGGGGGCGCGAGCCGCAAGCAGGCGGCCGCCTTGCAGCCCGGCGCGCAGGTGGCCGTGGTCTGGTCGGCGCGGCTCGACAGCCATCTGGGCAGCTTTGTGGTCGAGCCGCTGCGCTCGCGGGCGGCGGTGGCGATGGCGGACCGGCTGGCGTTGGCGGGGCTGGGGGCGGTCACGGGCCTGCTCGCGTTGGTGCTGCCGGAGCGCGACCCGCATCCGGCGCTCTATGCGCGCTCGGTGGCTTTGCTCGACCTGTTGGGCGAGGCGGAGCTCTGGCCGCTGGCCTATCTGCAATGGGAGCTTGCGCTGCTGGAGGAGATGGGCTTTGCGCTCGACCTCACCTGCTGTGCGGTGACCGGTGCGCGCGACGGGCTGGTCTATGTCTCGCCCCGGTCCGGCCGGGCGGTGACGGCAGCGGGGGCGGGTGAGTGGGCCGGGCGGATGCTTGCGCTGCCGCCGGTGCTGCGTGGCGAGGGCGAGGCGGGGGCGGAGGAGATCGTGGCGGCCCTGGGCACGACCGGCTGGTTCATCGCGCACAGGTTGCTGCCCGGCACGGGGGACCGCGCGATGCCGGCGGCGCGCGCGCGGCTGATCGCAGCGATCCTGCGGCAGGGGGGCTGACGCCCGGCGGCAGGGGGGCTGACGCCCGGCGGCAGGGGGGCTGACGCCCGGCGGCAGGGGGGCTGACGCCCGGCGGCAAGGCGGTTGGCGGCCAGCGACATCGGGTGTCGCGGCTGATGCAGACGTTGCGCCGCCGTGCCACGTCTATCATGACAGCTCAATGACACTTTCCTGATCGGTCCCCCCGATGATTGCCCCCCGCGCGCCGCTATATCTGTCACATGCGCCGACGCCGCGGGTGCAGGATTTTGCCTTGCTCTCTTCGCTCGAGGCCGGGATCCGGGGGATATTGCTGTCGGTTATGCCGCTGGTGATCTACCGCGCCTTTGGCGATGCGGCGCTGGTGTCGGGGATCTATTTCACGGTCGGCATCCTGTCTCTGATCTGCGGAATGATGGTGCCGTTCCTCACCCGTTTCATTGCGCGGCGCTGGATGTTCACGCTTGCGGGGGTGCTTTATCTGTGCGGGATGGCGCTGGCGCTGACCGGGGTGCCGCATCTCAAGGCGGCGGCGCTGATGGTCAATGCGGTGGGCACGGTGACCTTTTCGATCTGCCTCAACGCCTATGTGCTGGACTATATCGCGCGGTCCGACCTGGGCCGCAACGAGAGCACGCGGATGGTCTATAGCGGGGCAAGCTGGACCATCGGGCCGGTGGCCGGGGTCTGGCTGCTCAACTGGTGGGCGCCGGCGCCGTTCATCGTGGCGGCCTTCTTTGCCGTCGCGCTGATCGCGGTGTTCTGGCGGCTGCGGCTGGGCAATGGCAAGCAGATCAGCCGGGCGCGCGGGCCGGCGCCGAACCCTCTCGCCTATCTGGGGCGGTTCCTGCGCCAGCCGCGGCTGGTGGCGGGCTGGCTTTTCGCCGTCATCCGGTCCTGCGGCTGGTGGGTGTATGTCGTCTATCTGCCGATCTTTGCGATCCAGAGCGGGCTGGGCGAGAGCATCGGCGGCATTGCGCTGTCGCTGACGAATGCGCTGTTGTTCGTCACGCCGCTGATGCTGCGTCTGGTGCAGCGGTTGAGCGTAAGGGTCGCGGTGCGCGGCACTTTTGCGTTGGCGGGCGGCCTGTTCATCACGGCCTGGCTGTTGGCGCCCTTGCCCTGGCTTGTGGTCGGCACGCTGATGGCGGCGTCGGTGGCGCTGATCATGCTCGATGTCTGCGGCAGCCTGCCGTTCCTGATGGCGGTCAAGCCGTCGGAGCGGACCGAGATGGCGGCGGTCTATTCCAGCTTTCGCGATGTCTCGGGCATCCTGACGCCCGGCGCGGCCTGGCTGGTGCTGCTGGTGTCGCCGGTGGCGGGGGTATTTGCCGCCTGCGGGGCGGGGATGTGGCTGGCCTGGGCCATCGCGGGGCGGCTGCACCCGCGGCTGGGCGTGCCGCGGGGGGCAGTGGCGCAGTAGGGGGCTGCGCCCTCAGTCCAGCAGACGCCGCGCGATCACCTGCGCCTGGATCTCGGCCGCGCCTTCAAAGATGTTGAGGATGCGCGCGTCGCAGAGGATCCGGCTGATGCGGTATTCCAGCGCAAAGCCGTTGCCGCCGTGGATTTGCAGCCCGTTATCGGCGCAGGCCCAGGCCACGCGCGCGCCCAGAAGTTTCGCCATCCCCGCCTCGAGGTCGCAGCGGCGGCCTTCGTCCTTTTCGCGGGCGCTGAAATAGGTGAGCTGGCGGGCCACCATGATCTCGACCGCCATCATGGCGAGCTTGCCCGACACGCGCGGAAAGTCGATCAGCGCGCGGCCGAACTGCCGACGCTCCTGCGCATAGCGCATCGCCGCGTCGAGGGCGGATTGTGCCACGCCCACGGCGCGCGCGGCGGTCTGGATGCGGGCGCTTTCAAAGGTCTGCATGAGCTGCTTGAACCCGCGCCCTTCCTCGCCGCCGAGCAGGTTCTCTGCCTTGACCACAAAGCCGTCAAAGGCGAGCTCGTATTCCTTCATCCCGCGGTAGCCCAGCACCTCGATCTCGCCGCCGGTCATGCCGGGGGTGGGAAAGGGTGCGGCGTCGGTGCCCGGCGTCTTTTCGGCAAGAAACATCGACAGGCCGCGATAATCGGTCGTTGTGGGGTCGGTGCGCGCGAGCAGGGTCATCACATGGGTGCGCGCGGCGTGGGTGATCCAGGTCTTGTTGCCGGTGATGGTGTAATGGTCGCCCTCGCGCAGCGCGCGGGTGCGCAGCGACCCGAGGTCGGACCCGGTGTTGGGCTCGGTAAAGACCGCCGTGGGCAGGATCTCACCGCTGGCGAGGCCGGGCAACCACTGGGCCTTTTGCGCGGGCGTGCCGCCGCACAGGATGAGCTCTGCCGCGATCTCGCTGCGGGTGGCGAGACTGCCGACGCCGATATAGCCGCGCGAGAGCTCTTCGCTGACCACCGCCATCGCGGTCTTGGACAGGCCAAAGCCGCCGAACTCCTCGGGGATGGTGAGGCCGAACACGCCCATCTCGGCCAGTTCACCGATCACCTCCATCGGGATCAACGTGTCGCGCAGGTGCCAGTCATGAGCAAAGGGTTCGACCTTTTCCACGGCAAAGCGGCGAAACTGGTCGCGGATCATGTCGAACTCGTCGTCGAGCCCCGGCGCACCCATGGTCACATGCGCCGCATTGTCCTGCATCAGCGCGACCAGCCGGCTGCGGGCGGCCTGCGAGTTGCCCTCCTGCGTCAGGCGCATGACGGCCGGGACCATCAGCACGCCGCAGTCGTCCTGGGTCAGCCCGATGTCTTGCGGGCGGGCGATTTCGCCCTGGCTCATCGGGATGCCGCCATGGATCTGCCAGAGGTATTCGCCAAAGGCGATCTGGTGGATCAGCGCCTCGATCTCGCCAAACCCACCTTTTGCCTCGAGCCGCTCGGCCCAGTTCTGCATCTGGCGCAGCGCCTCGACATAGGTGGCCAGCCAGGCCAGCGCATGGGCGGCGGTCTGATGCGTGTCGAGCGCGCCGGCATCGACCTTGCCCTGCGGCGCGACCTGCGCCCGCACGCGCGCCCGCGCCGTCTCAAGCAGCGCCCCGGCCGCGGTCAGGGCCGCGGCGGTCAGGGGCAGAAGGCCGGGCAGCACCGGGCTGGGGGTTAGCGGCATGTCCTGACCATCATGGGGCATCTGGCGACTCCTTTTTGTGCAGGTGCAGAGATATGGTCTTTGCATCCGCAGCGCAATAATAATTCAAAACTTGCGCACAAAAAGACCGGACATGTCGCGGCCGATGCGGTCAGCGGTTGGCGCCGGGCACCCAGAGCACATCGGCGCGGCCGTCGTCATTGGCGATGCGGGCGGCGACAAAGAACCAGTCGGACAGGCGGTTGAGGTATTTCACCGCCTCGTCATTCACCGATTCCATCGTGCCAAGCTCGACCACCAGCCGTTCGGCCCGGCGCGACACGGTGCGGCACAGGTGCAGATGCGCGGAGAGCGCCGACCCCCCCGGCAGGATGAAACTGCGCAAGGGCGTCAGCCGCGCATTCAGCGCGTCGATCTCGCCCTCGATCCGCGCGACCTGTGCCGCCACCATGCGCAGCACGGGATAGGGGGCGTCGGCGTCACGCTCCATCTCGGGGCGGCACAGGTCGGCGCCGAGGTCGAAGAGGTCGTTCTGGATCATGGCGAGCGCCGCGTCCATCTCGCCTGTCGCGTGCAGGCGGGCCATGCCGACGGTGGCGTTGGTCTCGTCCACGGTGCCATAGGCGCTCACTCGCGTGGCGTGTTTGGCGACCCGCGCGCCATTGCCCAGCGCGGTTTCCCCGGCGTCGCCGGTCTTGGTGTAGATGCGGTTCAGAACGACCATGTGGGTTTCCTTCAGGTGCGGCGCAGCCAGACGTAGAGCAGGATCAACAGCACCGCGACGAATTGCGCGGCGATCCGGTAGCGCATGAGTTTGTTGGCGTATTTCGCGTTGAACGCGCCGCCCTTGGTAAAGCCGCCGATGCCGACGACAAGAATGCCTGCCGTGATCAGCACGGCCAGCACGACGAGCAGGAACAGCGGGTCAGAGAACATCGGCAGCGTCCTTTATTGCGGTTTGGGTCAGATAGCGGGATCGCCCGCAAAGGGAAGGGCGTCCTAACCGCGCGCGATCAGCGCATCGAGCGCGCGCGTCGGCAGGATACGCCGCAACGTCCCCATGATCCATGTGGGCGTGGTGACATAATAGCGCGGGCGCGGGTTGCGCGAGTCCAGCGCGTGGATCAGGCGGCGGGTGACGGCGGACGGCGGCAATTCGAACCGGTCGGGGCCGCTGCTTTCATAAAGCCTGTGGCGCAGACCGGCATATTGCGCGGCGCGGGCCGATCCCTGCCAGTCGATCCAGCGCTCGAAATGCGGGATCGCCTTGGCGCGGATGCTCGATGTGACAGGGCCGGGTTCGATCAGGCTCACGCGGATGGGCGTGTCGCGCATCTCGATCCGCAGGACATCGGTCAGCCCTTCGAGCGCGAATTTGGTGGCCACATAGGCACCGCGCCATTGCAGCGGCACGAGGCCGAGCACCGAAGAGCAGTTGACGATCCGCCCATGCCCCTGCGCGCGCATGACCGGGATCACCCGGCGCGTGAGGTCGTGCCAGCCAAAGAGGTTGGTCTCGAAAATCGCGCGCAGCGCGTCGCGCGGCAGGTCCTCGACCGCGCCGGGGATCGCATAGGCGCCGTTGTTGTAGAGCGCGTCGAGCCGCCCGCCGGTGGCGGCGAGCACCTGCGCCAGCGCCGTGGCGATGCTGTCGGGGTCGGCGTAGTCGAGCCGCGGGCTGTCGAAGCCAAGCTCGCGCAGGCGGGTGCAATCGGCCTCTTGCCGGCACGAGGCGAACACCCGCCAGCCCCGCGCGCGCAGGCCGTGCGCGGCGTCAAGCCCGATGCCCGACGAACAGCCGGTGATCAGGACGCTGCGCGGGGATCGGGTCAATTGGGCGCGGTGAGCAGGCGCGCGGCGATCCAGCCAACGGTGCCGGTGGCGGGCACGATCACACGCAGCCAGTCGGCCTCGGCGCCCAACACCTCGACCTCGGTATTCTGGTCGAGTGTGACGACCACGGCGTGATTGGTGCCGGGACCAGAGCGCATGTTGACCCGTGCGCCCCCGACACGGCGCAGGTCGGCGGCCGGCCCCACGGCTGTGGGCGCGATCACGGCGGCGACCTCGGTCACGGGGGCGGTCACGGGGGCGGCATCCGGTGCGGCCACAGGGGCGGCGTCGGCCAGGGTCTCGGGCAGGGTCTCTGGCAGAGTCTGGGCCGCATCGCTTTGCAAAAGCGGCAGGGTCAGGGTCGCGGCAACGGGCGAGGCGACCTCTTCGGTCAGCGACACCAGCGTCGCGGTATCGGCACGGGTCACGATCTCGGCCTGCGGCGCCTCGGCTTCGGCCAGCACGCGGGTTTCGGGCACGAAATCGGCCCCGCCCGAGAGTTCGTAGAACGCCCAGCCCATCACCAGGAATGACAGAATGATGAATCGACCCATGACGACAACCCCCGGACATGATGCAAAGATTCGGACAACCACCCGTCCATTACATTACACCAGAAGCCGCGTCACCGTGCAGGGAAAACTTTGCCGCCGGTCCCCCGGTTTTGTGTGCTTTACGCGTCAGGCCCGCAAAGCTACACAAGCCCTATGACCGACACCGTTGATGACCCCAATATCGGCCCTGACGCCGCCCCGATCCTCGAAGTGACAGAGCCGCTGCGCCGCGCCATCGGCGAGCGTTACCTGACCTATGCGCTGTCCACCATCATGCACCGCGCGCTGCCCGATGCGCGCGACGGGCTCAAGCCCGTGCACCGCCGTATCCTCTATGCGATGCGCGAACTGCGGCTGGCGTCGAACGGCGGGTTCCGCAAATCGGCCAAGATCAGCGGCGACGTGATGGGCAACTATCACCCGCATGGCGATGCCGCGATCTATGACGCGATGGCGCGGCTCGCGCAGGATTTCAACGTGCGCTACCCGCTGGTGGACGGGCAGGGCAATTTCGGCAATATCGATGGCGACAACCCCGCCGCCAGCCGCTATACCGAGGCGCGCATGACCGCCGCCGCCGAGGCGCTGCTCGACGGGCTGGCCGAGAACGCGGTCGATTTCCGGCCCAACTATGACGGCACGCTCGAAGAGCCGATCGTGCTGCCTGCCGCATTCCCCAACCTGCTCGCCAATGGGTCGAGCGGGATCGCTGTGGGGATGGCCACGAACATCCCGCCGCACAACCTGCACGAACTGATCGACGCCTGCCTGCATCTGATCAAATCGCCCGGCGCGGCCGATGACACGCTGCTGCAATACATCCCCGGTCCGGATTTCCCCACCGGTGGCGTGCTGGTGGAACCGCGCGAGACGATCGCCGAGACCTACCGCACCGGGCGCGGGTCGTTCCGCCTGCGCGCGCGATGGGAGGTCGAGGATCTGGGGCGCGGCCAATGGCAGATCATCGTCACCGAGATCCCCTATCAGGTCCAGAAATCCAAGCTGATCGAGAAACTGGCCGAGATCATCCAGACCAAGAAGGTGCCGCTGCTCGCCGATGTCCGCGACGAGAGCGCCGATGACATCCGCATCGTGCTCGAACCCCGCGCGCGCACGGTCGAGCCCGACATGCTGATGGGCATGCTGTTTCGCAACTGCGACCTCGAGACGCGCTTCAGCCTCAACATGAACGTGCTGATCGACGGGCTGACGCCGAGGGTCTGCTCGCTCAAGGAGGTGTTGCGCGCCTTTCTCGACCACCGCCGCGATGTGCTGTTGCGGCGCGCGCGCCACCGGCTGGAAAAGATCGACCACCGGCTCGAGGTGCTCGAAGGCTTCATCATCGCCTTTCTCAACCTCGACCGGGTGATCGACATCATCCGCTACGATGCCGACCCCAAACGCGCGCTGATGCACGAGGACTGGGGCAACCCGCATCCCCGCGCCATGGCCGAGGCCGATTATGTCTCCCCGCCCGAGACGGACGCGCCGAGCCTGTCGGACGTGCAGGCCGAGGCGATCCTGAACATGCGGCTGCGGTCCTTGCGCCGGCTCGAAGAGATGGAGCTTCTGGCCGAACAGGAGGCGCTGATGAAGGAGCGCGCCGCGCTCGACGACCTGCTCGCGGGCGAGGCGCTGCAATGGGCGCAGATCGCGACCGAGTTGCGCGAGACGCGCAAGGCCTTTGGCAAGGACAGCCCCGGCGGCGCGCGGCGCACGACCTTTGGCGAGGGCGGCGTGATCGAGGATGTGCCCTATGAGGCGATGATCGAGCGCGAGCCGCTCACGGTCGTCTGTTCGAAAATGGGCTGGGTGCGGGGGATGAAGGGGCATCTTGCGGCGGATGCCGAGCTCAAGTTCAAGGATGGCGACGAGGGCCGTTTTGTCATCCATGCCGAGACGACGGACAAGATCATCGTGCTGGGCTCCAACGGGCGCTTTTAC
This sequence comes from Rhodobacterales bacterium, assembly GCA_009993005.1. GTDB lineage: Bacteria > Pseudomonadota > Alphaproteobacteria > Rhodobacterales > Rhodobacteraceae > JAACUH01. Next base: position 761 of record JAACUH010000022.1, on the reverse strand, counting down.
ACCGTCGCCGCCGCCAACCTGCCCGGCGGGCGCGGCATGGGCGAGCCGCTGCGCCTGATGATCGACCTGCCCAACGAGGCGCAGATCGTCACGCTGTTCGTGCACAAGCCCGGGCGCAGGCTGCTGGTCGCGTCCTCGGCGGGCGACGGCTTTGTCGTGCCCGAGGATGACGTGGTGGCGCAGACCCGCGCCGGGCGACAGGTGCTCAACGTGGGCGAGGGCGTCGTGGCGCGCGTCTGCGTGCCGGTGGCGGGCGATCATGTCGCGGTGGTGGGCGAGAACCGCAAGGTGCTGGTCTTTGCGCTGGACGAGCTGCCCGAGATGGGCCGGGGCAAGGGCGTGCGCCTGCAGAAATACAAGGACGGCGGGCTGTCGGATGCGACGACCTTCCGGCTGGCCGATGGGCTCGCATGGCGCGATCCGGCCGGACGGACCCGGACCGAGACCGCGCTCGATGAGTTCATCGCCAAACGCGCCGGCACCGGCCGCATGGCGCCACGGGGTTTCCCGCGTGACAACCGCTTTACCTGACGCCCCCACCCCGGATGCGCTGGCCGTGACCTTTGTCGGCCGGCGCGGCGCCCATGTCTGGCTGGTCCTGCGCGGAGCGGTCGTGGTGGTGCTGACGCTCGGCCTTGCGGGCTTTCGGGTGCGCGAGGCGCGCCGGCGCTGGCTGTGGTCGGCGGTGCGGGCGGACGGTCTGCCGCTGGAATACGAAGGCGATGCGAGCAGCGGGCTGGCCGAATGGCTGCGCGCGGTGG
>JAACUH010000021.1 GCA_009993005.1 Rhodobacterales bacterium | reverse complement strand
GTGGGTGTTGTGTCGCGCTCGGGCACGCTTACCTATGAGGCTGTGAAACAGACATCCGACAGCGGCCTTGGCCAGTCCACCGCCGTGGGCATCGGCGGCGACCCGATCAAGGGGACCGAGCATATCGACGTGCTCGAGATGTTTCTCGCCGACCCCGAGACGCAGTCGATCATCATGATCGGCGAGATCGGCGGCGCGGCCGAGGAAGAGGCGGCGCAGTTCCTGATGGACGAGAAAAAGCGCGGCCGCTGGAAGCCCACCGCAGGTTTCATCGCCGGCCGCACCGCGCCCAAAGGCCGCCGCATGGGCCATGCCGGCGCCATCGTCGCGGGTGGCAAGGGCGACGCCGAGAGCAAGATCGAAGCGATGAAGCGCGCCGGCATCGTGGTCGCCGACAGCCCCGCGACACTGGGCGAGGCCGTTCTCAGCGCGATCAAGGGCTGATATGGGCCGGGGTCCGAGATCAGCGGCCTTCGCCGCCGCACCGGTGGCATACCCGCCCGCGGCCGGGTCTGGCCCCTTGGCCTCAGACGTCGGCGCGCAAAGGCGTGGCCAATGACATGTCGCCACGCATCACGGCCACTTGTCGCGGTCTGGCCACCCTCCACGCCGGGTGGTGCGGGACCAAAGGCGACAGGCGGCCGATCATGAACCGGGCCAAGGGACATCGCGCTGGCTGGTTCTGGCTGATCGGGGGGGCGACCGTCTTTGTCCTGCTCGTAAACTTCGTGCCCAAACCACCTCTGCGCGAGGCAAAGCTGGCGCAAATTCGCTGCGTCGCCGGCGCGGTCGCGCTGCACCAGCAGCTTTTCGCGATGTGGGAGGCCGATCCGGCCTTTGTGCCAGAGTTTCGCGATGCGTTTCAGGACAAATTTGCGCGGCTCATCTCGATCACGCGCGCCCTGAACACCAGTCACGACCGGCACGCGGCCGCCATCCGCCCGCTGATGGTCGAGGCCGAAACCGCACGCGATCAGGCAGTCGCCACCGACCCTGACGGCTATGTCCAGCGGGCCTGGGCCGAGATGCAACGCTGCCATGACGCGATCTTTGCGCAGGACGCGGCCCGAACATGACCAACGCCATAGCCCAAGCCAAAGCTCACAGCCACAAGGTGCTGATATGACAGAACAATCCCCCAACGCCCAGTTCCGCGCCTCATCCTTCATGGACGGCGCCAATGCGGATTATGTGGATCACCTGCACGCCCGCTATGCCGACAACCCCGGGTCGGTCGATGAAAGCTGGCGGGCCTTCTTTGCCGCGCTGGGGGACAGCCCCGCCGATGCCCGCGCCGGTGCGATGGGGCCAAGCTGGGCGCGGGCCGACTGGCCGCCGGTCCCCAACGACGACCTGACCGCCGCGCTCGACGGGCAATGGCCCGCCGACCCGAAGAAGGCCGGGGAAAAGATCGCCGCCAAGGCCGCCGAAAAGGGCATGGGCCTGAGCGAGGCGCAGGTGCGCGTGGCCACGCTCGACAGCCTGCGCGCGCTGATGATCATCCGCGCCTACCGGATCCGCGGCCACCTCATCGCCGATCTCGACCCGCTGGGGATGCGCGATGTGAAACCCCACCCCGAGCTTGACCCCGCCTCTTACGGCTTTACCGCCGCCGACATGGACCGGCCGATCTTCATCGACAATGTGCTCGGGCTCGAGATCGCGACGATGAACCAGATCATCGCCCTGGTGCAGCGGACCTATTGCGGCACCTTCGCGCTGCAATACATGCATATCTCGGACCCCGAACAGGCAAGCTGGCTCAAGGAGCGGATCGAGGGCTACGGCAAGGAGATCACCTTTACCCAGAATGGTCGCAAGGCGATCCTGAACAAGCTGGTCGAGGCCGAGGGATTTGAAAAGTTCCTGCATGTCAAATACATGGGGACCAAACGCTTTGGCCTTGATGGCGGCGAAAGCCTGATCCCCGCGATGGAGCAGATCATCAAGCGCGGTGGTGCGCTGGGGGTCGAGGAGATCGTGATCGGGATGCCGCACCGCGGCCGCCTGTCGGTGCTGGCCAATGTGATGGGCAAGCCCTACCGCGCGATCTTCAACGAGTTCCAGGGCGGCAGTTTCAAACCCGAAGAGGTCGATGGCTCGGGCGATGTGAAATACCACCTCGGCGCCTCCTCCGACCGCGCCTTTGACGGCAATACCGTCCACCTGTCGCTGACCGCGAACCCCTCGCACCTCGAGGCGGTGAACCCCGTCGTTCTGGGCAAGGTGCGCGCGAAACAGGCGCAAAAGGGCGACACCACCCGCACCCGCGTGATGGCCGTGCTGCTGCATGGCGACGCGGCCTTTGCCGGGCAGGGCATCATCGCCGAGGGTTTCGGCCTCTCGGGCCTTGTGGGCCACCGCACCGGCGGCACCATCCATGTCGTCGTGAACAACCAGATCGGCTTTACCACCGCGCCGTCCTTCAGCCGGTCCTCGCCCTACCCCACCGACATCGCGCTGATGGTTGAGGCGCCGATCTTTCACGTCAATGGCGACGACCCCGAGGCCGTGGTGCATGCCGCCAAGGTCGCGGTCGAATTCCGCCAGAAGTTCCACAAGGATGTGGTCATCGACATCTTCTGCTATCGCCGCTTCGGCCATAACGAAGGCGACGAGCCGATGTTCACCAACCCCGCGATGTACACCCGGATCAAGCGGCAAAAGACGACGCTGACGCTCTATACCGAACGGCTGGTCAAGGACGGGCTGATCCCCGAGGGCGAGATCGAGGACATGAAGGCGCAGTTCCAGGCGCATCTGAACACCGAGTTCGAGAACGGCAAGACCTACCGCCCGAACAAGGCCGACTGGCTCGACGGGCGCTGGTCGCATCTGGACAAGCAGGCAGGCAGCTATGACGCCGGCCGCACCGCAATCACGCCCGAGACGCTGGCCGAGGTGGGTCGCGCCCTGACCCATGCGCCTGACGGCTTTGCCACGCACAAGACGATCGACCGCCTGCTCGAGGCCAAGGCGCAGATGTTCGCGACCGGCACCGGGTTCGACTGGGCCACGGGCGAGGCGCTGGCCTTCGGCTCGCTGCTGACCGAGGGCTATCCGGTCCGGCTCGCCGGGCAGGACAGCACGCGCGGCACCTTCTCGCAGCGCCATTCCGCGCTCATCAATCAGGAAACCGAAGAGCGCTATTACCCGCTCAACAGCATCCGCGAGGGGCAGGCGCGCTATGAGGCGATCGATTCGATGCTCTCGGAATATGCGGTGCTTGGGTTTGAATACGGCTATTCGCTGTCCGAGCCCAACGCGCTGGTGATGTGGGAGGCGCAGTTCGGCGACTTTGCCAATGGCGCGCAAATCATGTTCGACCAGTTCATTTCCTCGGGCGAAAGCAAATGGTTGCGCATGTCCGGGCTGGTGATGCTGCTGCCCCACGGGTTCGAGGGGCAAGGGCCGGAACACTCCTCGGCCCGGCTCGAACGCTTCTTGCAGATGTGCGGGCAGGACAACTGGATCGTGGCCAATTGCACGACGCCGGCCAACTATTTCCACGTCCTGCGCCGCCAGTTGCACCGCACCTTCCGCAAGCCGCTGGTGCTGATGACGCCGAAATCGCTGCTGCGCCACAAGATGGCCGTGTCGCGCGCCGAAGATTTCACCACCGGGTCGAGTTTTCACCGCGTGCTCTGGGACGATGCGCAGCACGGCAATTCGACGCTCGCGCTCAAGCCCGACGACCAGATCCGCCGCGTGGTGATGTGTTCGGGCAAGGTCTATTATGACCTTCTGGAAGAACGCGACGCGCGCGGGCTCGACGACATCTATCTGCTGCGTGTGGAACAGTTCTATCCCTTCCCCGCGATGTCGCTGGTGCAGGAATTGCAGCGCTTCAAGCAGGCCGAAATGGTCTGGTGCCAGGAAGAGCCCAAGAACCAGGGGGCCTGGACCTTTATCGAGCCCAATCTCGAATGGGTGCTCTCGCGCATCGACGCGACGCACAAACGGCCCGCCTATGCCGGCCGCCCCGCCTCTGCCTCGCCCGCCACGGGCCTGGCCAGCCAGCACAAAGCCCAGCAACAGGCGCTCGTGACCGACGCGCTGACGATTGAAGGAAACTGAGATGACCACCGAAGTCCGCGTTCCCACCCTGGGCGAAAGCGTCACCGAGGCCACCGTCGCCACATGGTTCAAGAAACCCGGCGAGGCCGTCGCGGTGGACGAGATGCTGTGTGAGCTCGAGACCGACAAGGTCACGGTCGAGGTCCCCTCGCCCGTCGCCGGCACCTTGGCCGAGATCATCGCCGCCGAGGGCGAGACGGTCGGCGTGGCGGCCCTGCTCGCCACGATCAGCGAGGGCGCGGCGGCCACCGCCACCGCCCCCACCCCGCAAGAGGCCCCGGCCGCCGCACCCGCTGCCGCCGCTGCCGCTGCCCCGGCCGCCAGCCCGTCCCGCGACCCCGAGGACGCCCCCTCCGCCCGCAAGCTGATGGAGGAAAACGCCATCGCCCGCGATGACGTGACCGCCACCGGCAAGGATGGCCGCGTGATGAAGGAGGATGTGCTCGCCGCAATGGCCGCGCCAAAGCCGGCGCCGGCGCAAGCCCCTGCCGCCGCGCCGCGCGCCCCCGTCCCGGCCACCGATGCCGCGCGCGAGGAACGAGTCAAGATGACCCGCCTGCGCCAGACCATCGCAAGGCGGCTGAAAGAGGCGCAGAACACCGCCGCGATGCTGACCACCTACAACGAGGTGGACATGTCCGGCGTCATGGGCTTGCGCAACGAATACAAAGAATTGTTCGAAAAGAAGCATGGCGTCAAACTCGGCTTCATGTCCTTCTTCACCAAGGCCTGCGTGCATGCCCTGCGCGAGGTGCCCGATGTGAACGCCGAAATCGACGGCGACAGCGTGGTTTACAAGAATTACGTCCACATGGGCATCGCCGTGGGCACCCCCACCGGCCTCGTCGTGCCCGTTGTGCGCGACGCCGACCAGATGTCCTTTGCCGCCATCGAAAAGGCGATCAATGCGCTGGGGATCAAGGCGCGCGACGGCAAGCTGTCGATGGCCGACATGCAGGGCGGCAGCTTCACCATCTCCAATGGCGGCGTCTATGGCTCGCTGATGTCCTCGCCGATCCTGAACCCGCCGCAGTCCGGCATCCTCGGCATGCACAAGATCCAGGACCGCCCCGTTGTCGTCGGCGGCCAGATCGTGATCCGCCCGATGATGTATCTGGCGCTCAGCTATGACCACCGTATCGTGGACGGCAAGGGCGCCGTGACGTTCCTTGTCCGCGTGAAAGAGGCGCTCGAGGACCCGCGCCGTCTGCTGATGGATCTGTGATACCCTGGCGGGGCCGACACCGGCCCCGCCCCCCGGTCAAACCCAGAAAGCACGAGATCTTGCCCGTCGCACCCGAGATGTTCTTTGCTGCAAATCCACCGTTGACCTGGCAGGATCAGAAAGCCTGGCAGGATCAGAAAGCCTGGCAGGATCAGAAAGCCAGGCAGGATCAGAAAGCCCGGGCCGCGGCATTTGCCGCCGAAGAAGGTCGCGCCGATTTCGATACCGACGACGCGACAGGCCACAGGCCCGGCGAGGCCGACTGCCTGTGCGCCCTGTCCAAGCTGCCGGCCGCGCGCTCCCGCCCGCAAACCACCATCCGCCTGAAAGAGCGCGAGAGCGCCATGACCGCCCTCCCTCACCGCCCGGCTCGTCCACGTCACGCGCCCTTCCGTCACGCACCCGTGCGGCACGCGCCCCTGCGGCACACGAACGCACGACCCCAGTATGACATCCAGCCCTCTCTGGCCGCCGCCGGCGCGCCTGTCAGGCTGACAGCCCTTTTCGACGGGGACGCCGCCATGTTCGGCGATCACCCCGCTCCCGATACCCCCTTGCTGGCCTTGCCCAGCCATGAAACCCAGGCAGGACGCATGCCATGACCCCCGAACTCACCATCCTCGCCCTCGCGGGCCTGCTGCAATTCGCCCAGATGGCGCTCTATTCCGTGCTGGCCAACCGCCAGGTGCCCCCCGGTGCGGCCATCGGCCCCCGCGACACCCCGATCACGCTCATCGGCCGCGCCGGCCGCGCGCAACGCGCGATGAACAACCATTTCGAAGGGCTGATCCTCTTCACCATCGCCGTCCTTGTGCTGCACCTCGCCGACAAGGGCACCGGCCTCACCGCGACCCTCGCCTGGATCTACCTCGCCGCGCGCCTCCTCTACGTCCCGGCCTACCTGCTGGGCCTCGCTCCCTGGCGCTCGCTCATCTGGATGGTGGGCTGGCTCGCTTCACTCCTGATGCTGCTGATGGCCTTTTTCTGACCCGCATGCATCTTTTGGCCACAAATATCCTCGGGGGGAGGCCGCAGGCCGGGGGGCAGACAGCCCCCCTCCCCGCTCAACACAGGGAAACGACCCATGGCAAACTATGATGTGATCTTCATCGGCGCCGGCCCCGGCGGCTATGTCGGCGCGATCCGCGCGGCCCAGCTCGGCCTGAAAACCGCCGTCGTCGAAGGCCGCGCCACGCTCGGCGGCACCTGCCTCAATGTCGGCTGCATCCCGTCCAAGGCGCTCTTGCATGCCAGCCACATGCTGCACGAGGCGCAGCACAATTTCGCGACCATGGGCCTCGGCGTCACGCCGTCGGTCGATTGGCAACAGATGCTCAAATACAAGGACGATGTGATCGGCCAGAACACCGGCGGCATCGAATTCCTGTTCAAGAAGAACAAGGTGACCTGGATCAAGGGGTGGGCCAGCATCCCCGCGCCGGGTCAGGTTCAGGTCGGCGAAGAGACCCATACCGCCACCCATATCGTGATCGCCTCGGGCTCGGAGCCGACCAGCCTGCCCGGCGTCACCGTGGACGAGGAAACCGTCGTCTCCTCCACCGGCGCGCTCACGCTCGGCCGCATCCCCGACCACCTCGCGGTGATCGGCGCGGGGGTGATCGGGCTCGAGCTTGGCTCGGTCTATGCCCGGCTCGGCTCAAAGGTCACGGTGATCGAATACCTCGACGCGATCACGCCCGGTCAGGACGGCGAAGTGGCACGGGCCTTCCAGCGGTTGCTGGCGAAACAGGGCCTGACCTTTGTGCTCGGCGCCGCCGTGCAGGGTGTGACCCTCACCGACGGCACCGCGACATTGACCTACAAACTGCGCAAGGACGACAGCGAGGCGACGCTCGACGCCGATTGCGTGCTGCTCGCCACCGGGCGCAAACCCTTCACCGCGGGCCTCGGGCTCGAGCCGCTGGGCCTGGCACTCTCGCCGCGCGGGCAGATCGTGACCGATGCACATTTCGCCACGAATATCAAAGGGATCCATGCCATCGGCGACGCCATCGCCGGCCCCATGCTCGCCCACAAGGCCGAGGATGAAGGCATGGCCGTGGCCGAGATCCTCGCCGGTCAGGCGGGCCATGTGAACTATGGCGTGATCCCCGGCGTGATCTACACCCACCCTGAGGTCGCCTCGGTCGGCGCGACCGAGGAACAGCTCAAGGCGTCCGGCACCGCCTACAAGGTGGGAAAGTTCTCGTTCATGGGCAACGCGCGGGCCAAGGCCAATTTCGCCGGCGACGGCTTTGTCAAGATCCTCGCGGACAAGGCCACCGACCGCATCCTCGGCGCGCATATCATCGGGCCGGGTGCCGGCGACCTGATCCACGAGATCTGCGTGGCGATGGAGTTCGGCGCGGCGGCCGAGGATGTCGCGCGCACCTGCCATGCCCATCCGACCTATTCCGAGGCCGTGCGCGAGGCGGCGCTTGCCTGTGGGGGTGGCGCCATTCACGCCTGATCTGTCCGGGCGGCGGGCGGCACCGGAAATCGCCCGCAGCGCCGGCTGTGCCCTCTTGCCCGACGGGGCGACGCTGAGTAGCCTGACCGCGCATGCGACCGAGGCGTGCTGGCGGCCTGACGTTGCCCCGTCACGCCCCCGATGCCAACCGACGCTTCGGTGCCTGCGTTTATTCAGCGGCTCCGCAGAGCGCCGCCCATCGCATCGGAGGATTTTCGTCTTGGCTCATTTCTCGACATTTCAATTGGCAGGCTGGCGGTTTGCCATGGCTTTCGCGGCAGGGCTGGCCCTGCAACCGGGCCTGGCCGGCGCGCAGACCGATCAGCAGGATTTCGACAGGTTCAGCGAAGGCTGCCGCACCGGCGACGCCTACTCCTGCTCGCGGCTGGGCGCGATGTTCGAATTCGGGCGCGGTGTGGCGCAGGACGTCGAACAGGCGGCGGGTCTCTACATCCTCGGCTGCACCAGCGGCGACCCGACCGGCTGCACCGACTACGGGTTTCTGGCTGAATTCGGCAACGGCGTCGCGCAGGACTATTCGGTCGCGCTTCAGTATTACGGTCAGGGCTGCGACGGCGGCGACGCGCTCGGCTGCAACAACCTGGGCAGTCTCTATGACAACGGACGCGGCACCGACGTGGATGTCGACCGTGCCGTGGCCCTGTTCCGCGAGGCCTGTGACGGCGGGTCATCGCGCGGCTGCTCGAACCTGGGGCTGATGTATCGCGACGGGCGCGGTGTGGGCCAGGACAACGCCCAGGCGACAGCCTTCTACCAGCGCGGCTGCGACGGCGGCGACGGGCAAGGCTGCACCGATCTGGGTTTCGCCTATGAAACCGGCGCCGGCGTGCCCGCCGATGTCAAGCGCGCCACCGATTTCTACCGCAGCGGTTGCGAGGCCGGCAATGCGCTGGGCTGCACCAATCTGGGCTACATGTATTACACCGGAACGGGTGTGCCGCAAAACGATGCCGAGGCGGTGGCCCACTATCAGCTCGGCTGCGATGGCGGCGAGGCGCGCGGCTGCAACAACCTTGGTATCATGTATTACGAAGGGCGCGGCGTAGCCCAGAATGATGCCACGGCAGCCGATCTGTTCGGCGGGGCCTGCGACCGCGGCTATGCGCTTGGCTGCTCCAACCTCGGGCTCAGCTACAGCTTTGGCCGGGGTGTCGCGCAGGACGATATCCGCGCGGTCGCCCTGTTCCAGCAGGGCTGCGACGGCGGCGACATGCAGGGTTGCCACTCGCTGGGCTACAATTTCGAGAACGGTCTGGGCGTCAAGGCCGACCGCAACCGGGCCATCGCGCTCTATCGGCAGTCCTGTGCCGAAGGGTATCAGGATGGCTGCGCCGACCTGAGCCGCCTTGGCGTGCAGCCCTGATCAAGAGCCGGCGTGGCCATCCGCAAGGATGGCCGCACCCGTCCGGTTTGCCGGGCCTGCCTTTTGGTGTGACTGGTTGGGGCCAGACGGGGGACAGACGGGGGACAGCCGGGGGGGGCCAGCCCGGGGGCCTAGTTCAGCGTGGCAAGCGCCTCGGCCTCTGCCGCGGGGTCCAGAGGGGCCCCTGCCTCGATCGCCGACAGATAGGCGTCGAGCGTGTCGAGCGAGGATGCCGGCGCATAGCCGTCGCTGCCTGCCGCCGCCGTGTCCACGGCGAGCCGCACATCCCATGCGCCGGCCGCGTTACAGGCCACGCTGACAAGCGTGCGCCCATCCGGGCGGTCATGTTCGAACTCCCGGCACAGGGCGCCATCACCGTCGGCAAAGGACGCCACGACGGTCATCAGACCTCCGCTGGGCAGCGTCACCCTGTTGCCCGAGGCGACAGAGCCGAGGTTTTCCACGATGGCCGCATCGTCGAGTGCGGCCACATGCAGCATCCCCCCCGGTTCGCCAAAGCCAAAGGCGCCGATCCCCAGGCCGATCGCCAGCGCGATGCTGGCCGCCAGCGCGGGCTGCCAGAGCGGCGCGCGGGGGCGGCGTGCCGCCAGCGGGACGACATTGCTGAGGGGTTGCGGAGCCGGTGACGCCGCAGGGGCCGGGGCAGGGGCCGGTTCCGGGGCCGGTTCCGGGGCCGGTTCCGGGGCTGCCGCCTGCGCATGGCGGGCGGCCATTTGCAGCACCCGCTCGCGCAGCGCATCGGGGACCGGTGGCAGCGGCACGGCCGAAGCGACCACCCGTGTCTGGCGAAACACCTCGACACGCGCGGCCAGCGCTGGGTCATCCGCGATGGCGAGCGCGACCATCTGCGCCTGCTCTGCATCGAGCGCCGCATCGGCAAAAGCCATCAGCATTTCATCCGTCACTGTCATGATCGTTGCACCATTTCCCGTTCCTGCGGCGATAACGCAGGCGCTCTCACTTTATTCCCAAAGATCTTGCAACCGCCAGACGGGCCCGCGACAGGCGCGACATCACCGTGCCTGTGGGGACACCCAGCACCTCTGCCGCCTCGGCATAGCTCATTTCTTCCATGCAGATCAGCACCATAACCGCGCGCTGGTCCTCGGGCAGCGCGTCGATCGCCGCTTCGGCCGAGGCGAGCATCAGCACCGTCTCGGTGTGTTTCTCGCCATCGACCGTGATCGCCTCGGGCGTGTCGTGGATATCGACCGTGACACCGCGCGTGCGCGTCCGCCGGGTCATGTCGATGAAGGCGTTGCGCAGGATGCGGAACAGCCAGGCGTCGAGCCGCGTTGCCGGGTCATGCTTGTCGCGCGCGTTCAGGGCGCGTTCCACCGTGATCTGGACCAGATCATCCGCCACATCGGCTTGCCGGCATAGCGACATCGCAAACCGGCGCAGATTGGGCAGCAGGGCAATCAGGTCGTCGGTAAACGCGTCACTCATCACGCAGCAGCGCCTTTTTCTTTGGTCATTCAGTCGAGACGGAATAAATCGTCATGCGAAACGTAGGTTCAGCACAGACGATGGCAACACAGTCTCTTCGCGCCGCTGGCTACATAAGAACGGAACACCTGTCATGACAAATATTACCCGCGTCGGCGTCATTCTCGCCCTGGTCGCGCTGCCCTGGGGCATCTCCGGCGAGATCGACGGCGTAAAGTGGCGCGCCGGCGCAGCCTGGGCGGATGATGACGACGGTGACGACGATGACGATGGGCCCACCCGCACGCCGCGCCCACCCCGCGTGCCCGCCGCCCCGCGGACGCCGCCACCCGCCGCCCGTCCCCCGGTCGTTCGGGCCCCGGTCGTTCGGGCCCCGGTCGTTCAGGCCCCGGCGGTTCGGGCCCCGGTCGTTCAGGCCCCGGTCGTTCAGGCCCCGGTCGTTCAGGCCCCGGCCGTTCAGGCCCCGACCCGTCGGGTGCAAGCGCCCGTGCCGCCCGCCCCGGTCCGACAGGCCCCGCCCCCGCCGACACGCGCGCCCGACGAGATCGTGGCGCTAGACCTCGATGATGCCGACCTTGCCACGCTGCTGGCCCGGGGCTTTGCCGTGATCGAAGAACGCAGCATCGCCCGGCTCGACGTGATCAGCCGCCGCCTGCAGATCCCGCAGGGCATCCCGCTTGAAGAGGCCCGCGACCTGGTCCGCGCGCTGGACAGCGGCGGCGACGCCGACTTCAACCACTACTACCGCAGCGAACAGGGCGCGCCTGACCCCGAACCCCGGGCGCCGGTCTGCGACGGGCTGCATTGCGCGTCCCTGAGCCAGATTTCCTGGCCTGTGGAGATCGCGCGCGGGTCAGCCTGCGACCGCGACATCGCCATCGGCATGATCGACACCGGGCTCAACCCCGACCACGAGACCTTTGAGGATGCGCAACTCGAACTCCACCGCCTGACCGAGGATGCGCTGGACCCGTCGCGGGCGATCCACGGCACGGCGGTCGCGGCCCTGCTGATCGGCGACCACGACAGCCGGTCGCCCGGCCTGATGCCCGATGCGCGGCTGGTGGCGCTTGACGTGTTCCACCGCGATGCGTCGGATGAACGCGCCGATGTGTTCACGCTGGTGGATGGTCTGGGCTTTCTGGCGGATGCCGATGTGCGGGTGATCAACCTCAGCCTTGCGGGCCCCGCCAACACCGTGCTCGAAGAGACGATCAACAGGCTGGTCGCGGAAAACGGCATCGTCATCGTCGCGGCGGCCGGCAATGGGGGCCCTTCGGCCGAACCCGCCTATCCGGCCGCCTATCATCAGGTCATTGCGGTGACTGCGGTTGACCAGAGTGGCGCGGTCTATCGCCGGGCCGGGCGCGGGCCGCATATCGAATTTGCCGCGCCGGGTGTCGAGGTCTGGACCGCCGCCTCGATCAGCGGGGCGCGGGCCAAGACCGGCACGTCCTTTGCCGCACCCTTTGTCGCGGCGGCGGCAGCGCTGATCCTGCAGGATGACCCGACGCTGACCCCCGAAGGCGTGCGCCTGCGTCTGGCCGCCACCGCCCGCGATCTGGGCGAGGCGGGGCGTGACGACACCTACGGCTTTGGCCTGATCTCGCTCGAGGGGGTCTGCGACGCGCGGCTCTCGCCGGCCGCGCCGCGATAGCCCTCCGGGTTGGCCGATTGCCAGACCCAGAGGCTGCGGGCCATGTCGTCGATCCCGTATTGCGCCTGCCAGCCCAGCATCTGCCGCGCGAGGCTGCAATCGGCCTCCATCGCGGCGATGTCGCCGGGGCGGCGCGGGCCGACGGTGACCGGCAACGCGCGCCCCACCGCGCGCGAGAATGCCGCCACCATCTCGCGCACCGAGGTGCCGCGCCCGGTGCCGATGTTGTAGACCTCGGCCCCCGTCACCCCCGCCGCCCGGTCGAGTGCCGCGACATGCGCCCGGGCGAGGTCCACGACGTGGATATAGTCGCGCACGCCGGTGCCGTCGGGCGTGTCGTAGTCGTCGCCATGGATCACCAGCCGGTCGCGCTGCCCGGTCGCCACCTGCGCGAGATAGGGCATCAGGTTGTTGGGGATGTCATGCGGGTCCTCGCCGATCCGGCCCGAGGCATGGGCGCCGACCGGGTTGAAGTAGCGCAGAAGCATGACCGTGGCGGCAGGGTCGGCCGCGGCCCAATCGGTCAGGATCTGCTCGGCCATCCGCTTGGTCTGGCCATAGACGCTGGTCGGGCGCAGCGGATGCGCTTCGTCATAGGGTAGGTATTCGGGCTCTCCATAGACCGTGGCGGAGGAGGAAAAGATGATCCGCCCGCAGCCCGCAGCCGCCATCGCGCGCATCAGCGACAGGGTGCCCGTGACGTTCACGTCATAGTAATCGACCGGGCGCGCCACGCTTTCGCCCACAGCCTTGAGCCCGGCAAAGTGGATCACCGCATCGGGTGCGAATGCGGTGGCGATGGCGGTCAGCCGCGCGGTGTCGCGGATATCGGCCTCATGCGCCTCCAGATGCCCGTTGGTCAGCCCCCGCACCCGGTCGAGCGCTATGGGCGAGCCGTTGTCATAGCTGTCCACCACGCAGGCCTCATGCCCCTGCCCGAGCAGTTCCACCAGCGTGTGGCTGCCGATATACCCTGCCCCGCCCGTCACCAAGACACGCATCCTGTCGTTCCCCTGCCATTGCGCGCCGGCCTGAACGATGGTCGCGCCGGTGCAAATCTGCCCAATTCCTAGCCCCTTGCCCGGTCCAAGACCAGAGACCGCGCCATCGGGCCCGACACGCATGGCAAAGCATCGCCGGATGCGCTATGATATTGATCAGTCAGCCAAGAAAGCCACCGATGCCCAAAGCCGACCTCCCCACAGGCACTGCCTTTGCTACGGCCGACGACCTGTCGCGCTGGCTGCGGGCGCATGGTGCGACCGAGACCGAGCTTTGGGTCCATATCCACAAATCCGCCAGCGGCCTGCCCTCGGTCACATGGGAGGATTGCGTGATCGCGGCCCTGTCGGTGGGCTGGATCGACGGGATCAAGAAGTCGCTGGGCAAGGACGCCTATGTCCAGCGACTGACCCCGCGCAGGCGCGGCTCGGGCTGGTCCAAGCGCAACCGCGACCATGCCGAACGGCTGATCGCGGCGGGGCGGATGACCCCTGCGGGGCTCGCGCAGGTCGATCAGGCCAAGGCCGATGGCCGCTGGGATGCCGCCTATGCCGGCCCGTCAGAGATGGTCATCCCCGCCGATTTCATTGCCGCACTCGACAAACATCCGGCCGCGCGCGCGACCTATGCCACGCTGAACAAGCACAACCTCTATGCGATCTATTACCGCCTGCATTCCGCCCGCACGCCCGAGACCCGCGCGCGCCGCATGACGGGGCTGATCGCCACATTGGACGCGGGCGAGCGGTTCCACTGAGCCAGATCACGATGCGATGCGCGGCCGCCCCTGCGCCGTGACCCGCAGTCGGGCCTCGATGAACATCGGCTGGCCCTCGACCTCGACCTGCTGCACCTCGCGCGTGACGGCGAGGGCGATCTCGCTCACCCCGGCGGCGCGGGCGCGGGCACTGGCCTCGGCCCCCAGCGCAAGTTCGAGCGCGGCCATCGCGGCCTCGGCCGCGGCATAGGGCTGCGGACCATCCGGCAGATGCGCGGTATAGCGGCCGGGGCCGGGGCTGGTCACGGTCCCCGTCGCCTGCATCGCGACCTGCCCCACCACGGCACCGATCGCATTGGCCACGCCGCCGTGCCCCGGCAGGACCATTTCGGCGCCCAGCCTTTCGCCCACCGCCCCATAATAGGATGCGGCCGAGGCGCCCAGCCCGATCACCGGCACGCCGAGCGCGAGTGTGGTGCGCAGGATGCCCGCGTGCCGGTCCAGACCGGCCAGCGTCAACGGATGGCGCGCCAGCGCTTCGGATGTCAGGCCGCCCCAGTCGCGGCCATCCTCGTCAAAGGCCGCCTCGAGCAGGCAATCGACCGTCTGCGCGGTCAGCCGGTCGATGATCGCCTGCGCCATCGCCGCCGCATCGGGCGCGATCCGCTCGCCCCGGCCCGACCTGCGCCGCGCAAAGAGCGTCAGCGCCTTTTCCGCCGCCACCCTGTCCCAGACCGCGAGCCGCCCCAACGCATGGGCCGCGTCCGACGGCGTCAGCCCGGCGCGCATCACCAGCCCCCGCGCGACAAGGCGGTCGAGCGCGCCTGCCTCCATCCGGTTGCGCAGCAGGACCGCCTGCGCCAGCGGCCCATCCGCCAGCCGCGCGGCCACCGCCGCCTCGCGCGCATCAAGCCCTGCCGGCAGGTCGCCGCGCCACAGCGGCAGCACGAAACGCCCCGCGCCGTCCTGCGGAACTTCGGCCGCAAGCGCCCGGTCGAGCGCGTCATGCACCAGCGCGGGATGGTCCTGCGCCAGCAGCGACACCGGCATCAGCCGTCGCGGACCGAGGCGCAGCGCGCCCTCAAGACCCTCCGTCAGATGCACCTCGCTGTCACCGCCCAGCCCCGTCGTGCGCATCGCCACCGCCTCGACCATGGTGCGATAGGGGCCGACGCGGGCGCCCGCGGGGTCGATAGCGGGGCGCCCGCCCCGCAACAGGCAGACATCGGTCGTGGTGCCGCCGATATCGCTCACCAGCGCGTCGCGCAGGCCTGTAAGCCAGCCCGCCCCGGCGATCGAGGCAGCCGGACCGCTCAGGATCGTCTCGATCGGCCGTGCGCGGGCAAGATCGGCAGGGATCAGCGCGCCGTCGCCGCGCACCACCATCAGCCGCGCGGTCGCGCCGATCTGGCGCAGATGCCCCTCGCAAGCGTCGATGAGCCCGGTGATCAGCCCGATCAGCCGCGCATTGAGCACCGCCGTCAGCGCCCGCTTTGGCCCGCCCAGCGCGGCGGAAAGCTCGTGCGAACAGGTCACAGGCCGGCCTGTGACAGCGTGGATCAGATCACGCGCGGCGATCTCATGCGCGGGGTTGCGCGTGGCAAAGCTCGCCGCGACGGCGAAACCGGTGATCCCGTCCCCCAGCCCGTCCAGCGCCTCGCGCAGCGCCGCAAGGTCGAGCGGCGCCACCTCGGCCCCGCCATGGCCATGCCCGCCCGCAAGGGCGATCACCGGGTCGCCGCGCAGCGCCTCGGCCAGCCCCGCGCGCGCCAGTTCACCCGGACCAAAACCGATGAACACCAGGGCCACACGCCCGCCCTGCCCCTCGACCAGCGCATTTGTCGCAAGGGTGGTCGAAAGCGACACCAGCCCGACGTCGGCCGGCGCCACGCCCGCCTGCGCCATCACCGCGTCGATCGCCCGCCC